>JABMOW010000083.1 GCA_013204025.1 Fidelibacterota bacterium
CAATAACCACGCCGGCATGAATGGATAACCCCATTCCAACACCTCCACCGTGATGTACGGATGTCCAGCTTGTGCCACCAGCGGTACTCAACAATGCATTCAGGATGGGCCAGTCTGCTACCGCATCGGAACCATCTTTCATGGCTTCGGTTTCGCGATTGGGTGACGCCACCGATCCGGCATCCAGATGATCTCTGCCGATGACGATAGGCGCTGAAAGTTCACCGGACGCTACCATATCATTAATGGCTTCACCAAAAATATTTCGTTCACGATAACCAAGCCAGCAAATGCGTGAAGGTAATCCCTGAAATTTGACTTTCTTCTGCGCCATTGTGATCCATCGATGCAGAGCTTCATCTTCGGGGAACAATTCCAAAACTTTCGCATCGGTCTTATAAATGTCTTCGGGGTCTCCGGAAAGGGCAACCCATCTGAAAGGTCCTTTCCCTTCACAGAATAATGGACGGATGTACGCAGGGACAAATCCTGGGAAATCAAACGCATTTTCAATGCCACCATGATCCTTGGCTTGTCCGCGTAGGTTATTGCCGTAATCGAAGGTGATAGATCCCATTTTCTGCAAATCCAGCATCGCTTGGCAATGAACACCCATAGAATGGAATGATTGTTTAATATACGCATCGGGATCGATTTTTCTTAAGGTTAATGCGTCAGAAAATGACATCCCATGTGGAACGTACCCATTCAGTTCATCGTGGGCAGACGTTTGATCTGTGACCACTTCAGGGACGATCTTTCGCCTGACCAGTTCAGGTAGAACATCCGCTGCATTTCCTAATAATCCAATGGATAACGCTTTACCATTTTCCTTCGCATCTAAAGCCAATTTTAAAGCCTGATCCAGGTCATCTGTTGTCGTATCCAGATACTGTGTATCTAATCTTCGCTTGATCCTGCTGGGATCAACTTCAATGGTGATATTCACTCCCTCATTCATCGTGACTGCTAATGGTTGAGCTCCGCCCATTCCACCCAAACCTGCAGTGACGGTAAGCGTCCCTTTTAGAGAGCCTTTAAAATGCCGTCGTGCAAGTTCAGCAAGGGTTTCGTACGTTCCCTGAAGAATCCCCTGGGTGCCGATGTATATCCAACTTCCGGCAGTCATCTGACCATACATCATTAGACCCTTTTTATCCAGTTCTCTGAAATGCTTCCAATTCGCCCAGTTTGGCACAAGCATGGAATTAGAGATGAGTACACGAGGGCTGTATGGGTGTGTTTTGAATACGGCAACCGGTTTCCCGGACTGGACGAGTAAGGTTTCGTCATTTTCTAAATTTTTCAGGGATTCTAAAATGGCATCAAAGCATTCCCAGTTTCGGGCAGCTTTACCCAATCCGCCATAGACGATGAGTTCATCAGGATTTTCCGCCACATCGGGATCAAGGTTGTGCTGAATCATCCGATAAGCAGCTTCCTGATGCCAGCCTTTACATGTTAACTTGGTCCCCGTGGGTGGGTGAACAACTCTTTTTCCAGTCATAAATCCTCTTTAATAAATTGAAATTTTTGTGAGTAAACTGATTGGTAATTTACAGAGTAAAGTCTGTTTCATGCTTGTAGGAAGGTGGGCTTGGGAAGTGGGATGGAGATGGCTACCGAGCTAGCTCTGCGGAGTGAATATTATTGGTACAATTCATAATAACTAAATCTAACATGTTTAATTCAAACAAACCTCAATTACGTGCCGCCTGCGTTTTGCGTCCATAGTTTACCTGCCGAAGGAAATAGACAATTTCTGGAGGCAGGTAGCGGAGGTTAGAAGGGCTAATTCAGATCGGTGCTAATAATAATTTTGAACTCAGAGTAATCGACATCATTGAGCCTATATCGGACATCTTGAGATGGTTGTGCGAGAATGTTTAGATTATGTAAATCGCATACTTGTTTTGCAAAATATAGACCGATACCAGTACCTGGTATACCAACTGATGATCTTCCTCTTGCAAATTGCTCAAATATTCGTTCACTTTCCTCTTCATATACTCGAGGTCCTGTATTGGTTACTACTATTGAGAAATTGTTATTCTGTTGCTCAAATTGAACATCAATTCTTGATTCTTTTGGTGCAAATTTTAGAGCATTTTCCAAAACCACAAATGGAAGTACTTCGAGTACTTGATAAGCCTCAAACTCACCAAAATATTGACCGGATAAAATGATATTTTTTTTCTCCTGATTCGCACGAATATCCAAGCAGTGTTTTGTTTTCTCAAATTTCTTATAGATAGACATTAATTTTTTTGTTCTAGTGATAGATTCAGGATTGAGGAAAAAATCAAATGCATCTAGCTTAATTGAGAGCAGAGAGGATGTTGAAAATATATTTTGTATTCGATATTTGATACGATCTATTTCAGAGATAAAGTCTTCCTTAGTTGCAATTGCATTTATATGCTCAGATTGACTTTTAATATCCCTGTTAAGTTTTCTTATTTCATGAGTGAAGAACTGCATATAGTCTTCATTTTTTTTGTTATCGGATTTTATCCTTTGAACAGTATTAGTTACAAGCGAGCATCTTGTCAAAAAGTCAATAGAAATCTTGGGAATAAACTCATTGCTATTCTTATCAATTATTTTCTTTTTATTATAGTTTCCAATTACTAATAGAGAAGTATAAATCGTATTTTTATTCGCAAATGAGGAAAACCCGTAAGGGCAAATATGCATACCATTTGTGGTTGAAATCTTGTGATAGTATGAATTGCATTTGTGTTTATTTGCTTTTAGTTTACAAAATGTTGGTTTCTGGATAAGTGAACCGTCTTTGGGTGGACAGCTAATCTCATTCTTGTCAATGTATGGCAGTAATTTCATATTAACCAAAAATCATCTTGAAAATAGAACTTGAAGCAAATCGAAGAACTAATTGCTTTACATCTTCTTGTAATCGATCAGCAAGTGCTGCTTCTGGAAATTCTTTACTAGGATTTAGGAATTTATTTGTATACTGGTCTTCGATGTACACTAAGTCAATAGAATTAACATCAACAGCCAAAAGAGCCTTTCTTAATCGTCCCCATTGCTTTACTGGGTCAAGTACAAGCTCAACTGCATTGTGCAATAATTCCACCCATTCATCGGTATCGATATCCTTTTTTATGGAAAAATCACATAGCTGAAAAAATCTTTGAAAAGAAGCGTCCATCTGGTGTGCAGAGTATGCAAATACTATTTTGTACGGATAATATCGCTTAATCTCTTCAATTACATGTCCACCTTCAAATCTGCTGCCGAATGCAGCACCAACTCCTCTTATATCACAAAGGACTATGGGATAGTATTCTACAGATTTTATATCTGATATATTGCCTATTTCCTTTATGTTGAAATCGTGTTTCCTCAATAGGTCTGTGTATGGAAAAGGTTCGTCATCGATGATACAGATAGGAACGGTTTCACGTTTATTATGGTTGTTTCTAGGTAATGTTTTTAGCTGTTCTACTCGCTTAGGTTTTCCAATTACATAAAACATATCTCTCCTTGATTTTGCTTTCTAACTAAGTTTATACAGACTGTATAAAAACCGCATTCACTGCTGAATTTATGCACACTGTTTATGAGACTTCCCGTACCAGTTCAAATCAATTGGAGGCATAAATATCCAGCAATTCTCTTGTTTATTTTCCGCTTCGGGATTTTATAGGTTTCTGTTGGGTGTATAGTAATTGTGAGCAAATCGTTTATCATGATTGAAAGAAAATTACAGTGGGTTTAGAAATATATCCAAGGAGTAATATTTGGTAAATTGAACCGATCGTTTCAGATCAGTTTGTATTCAACAGACAGATTGGTAAAAGGAAAACCCAATGCGGGGTTTTGGTTCACGACGAGGTTTTCTGGTAAATATCACGGTTCAGTTCGACGAGGCTCACTGTAAACTAAAGCTCACTGTGATAGGAGAGTGGAAATTAAGAATTATTCATTTTTAATTTTTAATTCTTCTGTCTGTCCCATGGCGTCAAATACCGGGATAAACCAATCTAGATTATTTATATGTGAATTATATGAAAAAAGAC
>JABMOW010000084.1 GCA_013204025.1 Fidelibacterota bacterium
GTCCAAGGTTCGAATCCTTGATGGCGTACGGATTACCAAATATTGTATCTCCTTGTTTTTGATTTGTTAAATACGTGACCCAGTAGCTCAGTTGGTAGAGCAACGGCCTTTTAAGCCGGTGGTCGCAGGTTCGATTCCTGCCTGGGTCACAAAAAAATAAATCCTTTAAATCACATAGATTACCTCATGAAAGCCTCGCAATAGCGGGGTTTTCGGCTTTAAAACGTTATTCTACATTTTGCTTCAATCATGAAATGGCATGAAATAATATGAACTGAAATTCGTAAAACAGTGAACAAAAACAGTGAACAAGTCCAATGACAACAACTGTGAAAAGGTACATTTAAATAATTTGTGAGGAAAGCTCCGGAATTTTGTCAGAAATTGCAATACCAAAATATCCCAGACTGTTCAAATAAACTCCTTTTCAACCTCATCACATCAGAACTTTCCCTTCACCCTTTTTGCAAATTTCACTTCAAGCCAATTCAATAAAACTGAAATTTGCGCCCCCTTGTGAATCTTTTCTTCCTCGAAAATGAAACTTGATGAGTCCCTCCTGCGGTTAAATAACTCAAGCAAATCGAATATGTGGAAGCCACTGAAACCCGAGTCGCCCTCCTGATTAAATAAAAGCATGGAACGAAAATTAAAGCTAGGGCGAAGCGAAGCGAAGCTCTGTACTACCCTAGCTTATTTTTGTGGAATGCTTAAATTGATGAGAGACAGTGGCTGGAATAATTAAGCACAATTAATTGAAATTTTCCCAGACTTGCTTTAAGTATCTGCTGATTCATTAATTGTGGAAATGATCTTACACCTGCTGTCATCGAGATCAGCCTAGCTCATTCGTCTACTGATTATCAGATAGAATCCTGTCAACGTCCAATTGTAGACATTTACATTGGCACAATCGTTTAATCAAACCGAACGATTTCTAACTAAAAACACCATCCAAGAAAATCCCAAAAGGGGTACGGGGGTTGAATATATGTCATGCAAGACTTAAGTATCAACCTTCACACAAATGAAATTGTCAAAAACTAACTAAAACTTAAAATACTCTCTGATTTAAGTTGAAAAATGAATTGAGATATAACAAAATATTTTTGACGAAAATTTGAAGCAACTAGAATTGTAGCCGGGACTTTCATATGAGTTTCTAGTAAAATATTTTATGTACAAACAATTAAATTATTACTGCACACATAGAATATAATTCATGAATACTTCTCTTTTGTCTTCTAGAATAATAAAATCCAAAAAAGAATCTGAACCTTGTATTCTAATTTTTTCAATTCTATTTGTCTTAATTTTATTAAAACTTTCAACAGGTAGACCTAACGCGTCCCAAAAATATTCATGAGCTGTTTTTGTTGGTGTAAATTGTCTAGCAGATGCCATTCTGATAGATTCAAGTACTGATATTTTTCCACCAGACTGTAGGCGTATTTCATCTGCTACATCATAAATAGTTTTAGGTCGTATTTCATCTGCTACATCATAAATAGTTTTAGAAGGTAAATTCTCTTCAGACGATTTTGCAAAACTTATAAAACTTATTTCACCAGTAAATTCTGTATTATCACCGCAATTCTCGGTATAACCATTTAGTTCTACTATCTCTCCATCCTCAAACTTAAGCATAATTGATGAAGAATTTTCGTCATCACATTTTAAATCACCAAATCCAGAGAAAATTAGAGAAATTGTTTTTCCATATTTATCAGTCTTTGATTGATAAGCAACATATAGTTTATTACGTTTAAATTTACCAATAAGAATTGGCTTTGTGACTTTTAATACATCTCCTGTAAACTCATCAATCTCATTTTTACTATAATCGCATGATACGGCAGCCACTTCTTCATCTACTACATCTATTCGTGTATATTTCCAGGTACCATTATCCTTTAAAATCACTTTTTTTCCATCTTTAGTAGTTGCCTCTGTTTGTGAGAATAAATTAAGTGATAATATAAAAATTGAAATCCCGAAAATCAATTTATTCTGGTCAATATATTTCATTGCAATTTCCCTTATTTTTTAGGTGTCACAAATTAATAATAATTCATGTATACTTCACTTTTGTTTTCATGTGGCATAGATATTAATAAATTCAATCAAATTAGTAAATCGTATGTGAGTTGTATAATTTTTCAGCAAATGAGATGATTAGTTCTTTTTTGGCTACCTTTTGTTTAAATCTGCCAGGAATTCCATCTATTCCATAATATGCACCTGCTAATTGTCCAAAAACCGCTCCTGTTGTATCTGCATCATCACCAAGATTGACAGCTTTTAAAATTCCTTCTTCAAAGGTGTCACTTTTAATGAATGCCCAAAGTGCTGCTTCAATAGATTTAACAACATAACCACTTCCGACAATTTCAGGTGGATTTTTTTCTTTGAATGAACCGGATGCAACCAATTTTAAGTCTGGAACCATATCAAAGTTTTCCCGATATTCTTTTATTGGACTATAATGATTTGATAACAACTGTTCCTTGCCTATCCCGTTTAAAGCACCCCAAATTAATCCGCCAAAATATTTGCATGTATCTATGTTCACTTGCAAGGCGTGTGTGGTCTTTGAGCTTTCTCCAGACATTGTAATTGCTTTCAGTGGATCACTGGCATAAAATATTGGAACAGGTGCTAATCTCATTATTGACCCATTTCCGGCTGACATGGGATTGGTAATGCTTGAATATGGCTCTCTCGATTTTTTAAATCTAACAATTGCTCTCATTGTGGTCTTACCAACTCCAACTGCTTTATTTCTTACACTCATATATCCTTCTTCTAACCACTTCAAGTATGTCTCAATTTGATCCTTTGCATCAAATCCATTACACCTGATTAGACTATCAGCTAAACATAATGCCATTGATGTATCATCAGTCCATTCACCAGCATTCAATTTGAACATTCCACCACTCTGAAAATCATTAATTGGGTGGAACGTCCCCGGTTTTGAAAACTCCAAAGGTGCACCTAATGCATCACCAATAGCCAACCCTAACAATGATCCTATATGTCTGTTATTATCCACAAATATTTCTTAAAATTAACTGGTATCTGAATCACATAGACGAATAAGTTTCTTCAGTTCACTATCATTTTTGATGATTTGTTGTATACTGTCTAGAGTAATGACTTTACATGTTTGAAGAATATGAAAAACAATTGGTTTTACAAGGACTATATCGGATTTCATTTTATGTTGTTGGGTTTTGGCTTGTTTCCAAAGATTGGAAAATCTTCAGAGTACAACTATTAATGTCACTGTCTTCATTATTTATCTCCAAGAATTAAATAATAAATTGAAATATGATCCAACATAATCCATCAGATTCAGATAATCCCGGCTAATCTCTACATTATCAGAACCGATCGTAACCGTAAACGTATTTGTAAGATCATATGTACCCTGGTCGCTAGTTAATACGTATGACCCAATAAATCCACCAGAATCATCTTCCCAGGTAGCAGTTCCGCTATCAACTGATAATCCATTAATCAAATAAAGACCGCCACTTGATAAGTAATAATTATCCTCGGAAACTACAGTTTGATAGTCTGTCATAGTTCCGCCATCAATTACCGTATTTTCATAATAATCGATGTTTAGTTCAACATCCGATGAAATACTGGTTAATTCTGTTGTTGGGGATTCATCATCAGAAATCGTGCAAGTACCACTTACCACAATCCAATCATTGAATACATCGTAATCTGTTGTGTTATCAATTAAACCCGGTGCAGTAAGAATGAGCTCATCGTTTTGGTTTAATGTGATTTCACAATTACTGTTTGTAAACGTTAATTCGTGGTAAAAAGCTTCAACTTTTGCAGTTTGGTCAGAAAAAACAATTTTTGTTTCAACAGCCTGTGAATCTTCAAAAATTTGAGAGCTGGTAATATCTTGATCGGAAGAATTATATGCTTTCCATTGATCAAAGATGTAATTAATTCCAGTTGTTTCGTCTTTGTAAAAAAGAGGGGCAGAAATTAGATAACTTAGTAGACCGGGAACAAAATTTTCATTTTGATCGGGAAATACGTCAAGTTTACTATTAGTATTCAATTGTTCATCCACAGTGAGAAGATCATCCGGTTGAATCCATTCCTCTGAAACAGGATCTTCATAAGTATACCATGGATCGTAAAATTCTAAATCACTTGGGAGATCAGAAATTATTTCAATCTCCTGAAAATCCCAAAATTTAGCTTTTATATCTTCTGTTATATATACCTGGTTAATTAGAAAATCTTCCCAATCCAATAAATAATTTGATTGTGAATTCCAACTATGGTGTTTATTTGTACTGCCTAGGATTGGATCAAATGTCGTCGCAGTATAATGATCGGTCAAATTTATTGGAATTGGATCAGAATTTGAGGAAACTGTTGTAACATCTTCTGTAGTCAGATTTTCTAAGGATAGAGTCCCACCCAGATTTTGATTCGTTGAAGAAATGTTCTTCATCACCACCTCTAACACTTGATATTCAATACTAAAATATTGGTTCATTGAGTTATATCTAGTGTAATGATAATATCCGTCGAAGAGATCATCCTCATCACTGCCCATCATACCTATCCCGATAAATACTTCATCAGAGTCAATTGCATCTTGCAGCGACGTTACTAGGTTTGGACTTATGTTATCATCTGGATAGTGTGCTATATAAGGATAACCATAACTATCAATAGACCCAACTTCATCAGAATTTTCAATTAAATTCCATATAGTCTGTGCATCACCGTTTTCGTATCCATCAAACCCAGAGTCGGATACATAGGGTAATAATGTCACATTAATGTCTTGTCCAAGATTTTGATTATCTGAAGTTGTGAAGTAAAATCCTGCATTTTGAATTTCAAAATTTGAAAACTCCTCATAAATATTATACACCTCTTCAAGATTAAAATACATATATCCCCGAGAAAGCCAACTAGATGGCGGAAAAATGCCCGCATTCCAGGAATCTAACATGGCGTTGCCTACGACTGGCCATTGAGGATCCCACAATCCATAATTACCTTGGTAACTGCCTGATGGAGAATATCCTACTAATCCATAAATATCTGCAGGTGTTCCCGATACTGATCTTGCAAGTTGGATAAGGCTATCAGTTTCTTCAGAGTTCTGTGGTATTTCAATGAATTCATCGCTCTCATTTAGATAGTGAATAGGGCTATTATAAATATCTATTTTATATTCCGTACTATCGATCTGAAAAGTTTTTGTAAAAATCGATCGTTTTCCAACTATCTCTGTTTCAGAAAATAATACACTTATAGAAAATAACAATATAATACCTAGGTATTTAAACTGTTCAAATTTCATTCTGTTCTCCTAACTATTTTATCCTCCCTATCGTGATTAATTTACATTTTTATCTCTATCATTCAATAAATTACACCAAGAATCAGGAGATCTTTCTGGTTCTTATTACCAGCGGGTGTGATTGCTATTCTTCTACTAACTTCACACCCGCTCTCTCTGTAATAAATTTGTTAACGTATACCCTTAATAACTACTGCTCTGCCAAATGAACAATCAAAACATCCCACCATCACTAGCAAATTGTTGTGATAATCAAATCTTTCGCTATGTGTTCCATGCCACCCATAATAATCGGCTATGCTGTATTCCCTCTGCCAACTGTTGCCATTAAAGTGAAGTGCAGAAAATGAAGTACCCTTCATAAATATATCATTGAAATCATTCACAATTATCTGCCACCAATGATTACCATCCATTCCAATCTCATCCGCCGGAATGATTGAAGAAGCTTCAGTTAAATAATTGTACTTCCATAAACCACCTTGGCGGGTGAAATATGTAGTATCATTATAAACATAACACCCTATCACTGCTCCGGTTGAATCATTGTCAGGCCAATAATTATCACTAGAGTAGATGGTAAGCCATATATCATTATAATATTCCAGTACGACACTATGACCTCCTAACGCACCAGAATCATCATAGCCAGTTGCAAATACATATTCACCGTTAGATGAACCATGGATACTTAATAAGTCTACTGAAGTCCCGGTATCCATTTGTGTAAAATTCATCCCATCATAATGGAGGATTGCTCCATTCCACCCGACGAAAAACATGTTGGAAGAAGATGTCCCCCAAAGGTTCTCAAGAACAACATTAAATCCATAATTGTGAAGTACATACAATGTCCAGGTTTCACCATCCCATTTTAAAGGGTAACCGCCTCCAATTACCCAAATATCGTTCTCAGAAAAAAAGTAAATACTGTATAATTCAAGCGTATTGCTGTAAATGCTAATTAATTCCCAATCACTCCCATTCCAGTTTGCCGCATTATATTTCCCCTCATCGGTATCGATTATTCCCACAACCCAAATATTATCTTCGTTTACAATTTCCACATCATTCAGATAACTGCCGTAGATACCGAGGGTATCTATCTCCCAGCTGAAATTATGGCTGGTTGAGTCTATACAACAGGTGGTGAGTAAATCACCACAGTTATGGAATCCGGTATCGCAGATCACTTCACAGCATGTGGTTGTGTCATTTTCGCAAGGTATAAATTGTGGCGGGCAGTTAAAACAACAGTCTGTTGAGTCACTACCACAGTGTGTGAACCATTCTTCACAGAATACTTCACAACATTCGGTGATATTATCTACACACGGGAGAAACCCTGTGTCGCAATCAGCCGGTTGCGGTGTGGTTGAGGTTTTGCAAGAGAACCCTGTAAATAAGAGTGACAAAATTATTAAAGTGACCCTATTCATAATTCTCACTGATTCTCAAATACTGTCTATCATCTTTAAATAAGCCTTTTGTTTTATTATAAACAGAAGCCACACTCAAATTAAGCACATTGCTGATAGTCTTCACTTTATAGCCGTATTTACTGAAATAATATTTTAACAGTTCCCCTTCAAAATTCTTGATTGCCCCTTCCCACGATAAATCTTTTAGATTTGAAAAGTAAATCTGTAGTGATTCGTTAAGGTGAGTACGTGGAAACTGTAAATTCTTTTGTCTAAAATCAGGGAATAGAAATCCTTTTTTAGTCAAATTATTTTGGGTTGTGTAATAGGTAGGTTTCCCTAGTTTCAGAATCTTTAGGAATTCATCTCCAGCTCCAAGCTTCAACCGATGATGTAATATTAAATTGTATTGGAAAATATACATTATCTCCTGCCAAGGTTTGCCATGGGTAAATTCGAATAAATAGTCAGGAGCTGTAGCCGAACCAGGTTCATCAGGATAGTAAGTGTGAAGAAAATCAGTATACGTGTGTATTGCTTTAAGTCTTTTTCCAGTAAGTGATAAACCAGCTTCTACTTGTGAAATTGACTGATCATACCCCAATTTAAAGAAATATTTTGCCTTATGCATTTCCTTTAGATTATCATGATAACATTTACCGAGAAAAAGGCATTGTCCAGGGATTTGAGAAATAATGTTATGGTGTAAACTATTATTAAGTGCTCGTGTACAGTAATCAATTGCCAACGGATAATCTTTTTGAAAATAATGTGCTGCAGCAATGGTTTCTAATACAAGCGATCTAAGGTAATGACTTTCAGTATTATTAAATAACTCAAGTAGATTTTGTAAGGCCAGGCCATATTGTTTTTTTAAAATATATATATTACAGATAGCATGTTGTACGAGTGAGATTACGTATTTATATCCGTTTTCAGAAGCCAGTTTCAAACTTTCATCAAAATAAGATTTGGTCTTTTCAAAATCACCCTTTTTAAGATAGTATGCGCCCAACCTGAAAAGACCTAATGAATAAATTATGGTCAGTCCTTTTTTATTAAATGAAACTAATAAATTCTCTATAATATCTATTTTGGGGTTTGATTCAATTCCTAACTGCGATATAATTTGGTAATAATCAATGATTTCACGAAGCCTTCTATTCTTCGCATATAAAGTTGAATTCCGAAAAAGTTGATTTGCTTTATCTGTCTCATTAATTTTTTGGTAGAATAATCCGGTTTCACACTTAACATATGCAAAGATATCATCAGAGTATGGATCATCTAATATTTGGTTATACTTTGTAGAATAATCAAGTGCTATATCAAAGGAATGGATCGCCGCGATAAAATTACCTTCAAGGGAGTACATTTTACCTTTCCCAGCAAACATGATCGCTTTCAATCCATCGTTGTCAGCCATTTCTTGATCAAAATTCAAGAATAATGGCTTGATATTATCATTTTCTAAAAAACCAATCTGACTGATAAACTGCAAAAAATCATGCCTATGATTACTTTCCACATTTGGTGCTGCGGCTTTTATGAGGGTATTAGTTTTATTTTTCATAGGCTAAAATTAACCAATATTACCTCCAAGATCACTGATATCAATTTCCGCTTCCGTGCTGATATAACATCCACCAGTAGAATTTACTTTTAAACTATCTGTAGTTATGTATCCTGATGAGGACAGTGACTGCCAGCCGAGCGTTTGATGTTTATAAGTCACACCTGAAGGACTATCAACATAAATGGTTGTGACGGACAATGTGATGCCTGTGCTTTCAAATACTTCTATCTCGTAATCATTTGATGCATCATTTTTCACCCAATACTCATCTTTAAGATATTCGTCGCCTTGGGAAGTGATGCTTCGATTTCCAGATCCATATAGTGTACCATAGGGAGGATTCGATTCGATTTGTGCTTTATCATCCCCTCCTCTTGCAAGTGAAGGAATTGTGCTTGAAGAATAATCGGGTTGAGATGGATTACTATTACAACTGATGAGAAAGAGAGATGTTATTACTGTGGTCAAAGCGATGAGTTTTTTCATTATCTGTATCCTTTATAATAAGATGATAAACAATTAATATGAAATAAGTCGACTATTAAATAAATGATATTAATCTTATAATTGTAAAAACATAATTAAGATTAAATACAAATACTATAACTAATAATAAGTCATTGTATCAGCATAATTCACATAATAAAATAACAATAAATGGATAATAAAATGCTAATGAAAAATAATAATAATTAATTCTATTCATTTTAATAACTAAATATCGTTAAAATATGCAGAAAATGAATTAGAGCTTTTTATCTTCTATCCAATAAATTGAATTAAAATCTTAAAATGGGGAGTTAATGTCCACAACAGGGGAAAAGCCGGGAAGAGGGATTTATCGTTGTACGAAATGTAATGAAGTTGTTTTGATAATTGATGAATATGATCTTGCAACAAAAAAGTGGACACAATGAGAAGTCATATTGCTTGTTTGCTGTTTAATAATTTGAACATTTCAGGCGAACAATAACCCAGCGATGAGTGCTTTCTGATTCGGTTATAATACACCTCAATGTACTCAAAAATGCTCCTTTTTGCCTCTGCTCTGGTTCGGTATTTTTCTTGATAAACCAGTTCCATCTTTAGAGTGTGAAAGAAACTTTCAGCTACAGCGTTATCATAACAGTTTCCTCTGCCACTCATACTCTGAATCATTTTAAATGAATCCAGTAATCTTCTAAAATCACCACAAGCATACTGAACACCCTGATCCGAATGGAATATCACCCCGGGCGAGGGATGACAACGTCTGTATGCGTGTATCAGAGCAGGAATAGTGGTTGTAGCGGCAGTTAACCGATCACTCATAGACCAACCTATGATCTCTCGATGGTATAGATCCATGATTACCGTCAGGTACAGCCATCCCTCTTGCGTCCTGATGTAGGTGATATCAGATAACCATACCAGATTTGCAGATGTGGTATAGAACTCCCGGTTTAGCAGATTGGGTGAAATGGGATACTTATGTTTAGATTGAGTTGTGATTTTAAACCTGCGTTTTATCTTTGCTCTTATCCCAGACTTTTGCATCAAACGGGCAACTCTTGGTCTGCTGCATGAAAATCCTTCGTCGTGTAGCTCATCGGTGATACGAGGACTACCGTATCGACCAGAATGTTTTTTGTAAATGCACATTATTTTCGTCAACAGAGATTTATTTTCCTGTTCACGTGAACTCTCACTGAGTTGAGTCCACGTATAATATCCGCTCCTTGCTAATCGTAATGCACGGCACATTTTCACCACCGTAAAATCGGAGCGATGATCGTGGATGAACTGATACTTCATCTGGGTGTCTTTGAGAAAATGGCCAGTGCTTTTTTTAAGATATCTCGTTCCTCTGTAACTGAGTATAGTTCTCGCTCAAGGTTGCGGATCTTTTCCGCTTCAGGATTTTGTAAATGGCCCGCTCCTGGAAAAGAATGATTCTTGTTATAGTGATACTCACTTTTCCAACGATACAATAGCTCTACTCTGATTCCTAATCCACTTGCAATCTCAATAGCTGGTTTGTCACTGTTTAGCAACATCTGAACTGCTTCTACTTTAAACTCCCTCGTAAATTGTCTACGGGTTCTTCGTTCTATCATCTCTGACACCTCCTTGTCGGTAATTTATGACTTATTAGGGTGTCCTATAAATTATTGCAAGACCAGTAAGGGTGACAGGAAACGTTACGTTCCTATCAATGGAACCCTTTTAAGAATATTCGAATCATTACTAAAACAATTTGCAGAAGCACCATTCATGTTTAAACCTGATTATGTGACTCATAGAATCCAGCAATATTA
>JABMOW010000085.1 GCA_013204025.1 Fidelibacterota bacterium
CATAATGATTCTACTATTAGTATAGTAGATTTCCCATCCGGGATTTATTTTCATATTCGTTATATCAAAGTCACCTTCCACTTCCAACTGAATACCTGCGACAATGCCATCCGCATGAAGTTTAACCTGTTGATTCTCTAACAGGATTCCAGCTGAATTCACTTCATCGATGTTTTGTCTAGTGGGATTACCCAATATTATATTCACGACCCAAACCACATCTAAAACATTGATAGAATCATCCGCATTCACATCCCCTGCACAAATATCGTTCTCATTCGGATCAATGGTTCCTAAAATGACACCCACCATATGGAAAATATCCAGAACATCTATCGATCCTGAATCATCCAAATCACCTGCAAGACAGCCACCTGTATTCCACCACTGACCACCTGGTCCGTAATATTGCATTAACATAGTTGCAAGAGCATGATCTTCAGTTTCTGACCAATCGGATAATGAAATATCCGCTCCAGTATTGAAAATGGGTGTTTCACTATTCTCAATGCCTCTGTGACAACTTGCTGCACATGCATTAGGCATGTCGTAATCAAGAGTCTTGTACGGAGGGATTGGTTCGAAAGTATGAGAATGAATATCATAGTTGATTGCTGATTTGATCGTCTTGGGATTATGACACTTCGAACATCTACTTGGACCATTTTCAGGATCATACGGATGATTTGTATGCTGTGATACGACATCACCAATAGTAACGATATTATTTTCATAATCCGCGATCATTTCTTTAGTGAGTGTCTCGAATTCCCCGTGCGAAGCATGACATGCAAGACACAATGTGTTGTTATCATTTTCAGTAGGAATAACAAGTCCGTCATCCACAATTTCGGAACGGATTTGATGTTTAACATCATTATGTACATCATGACATTCAAAACATCTGACTTCATGGTATGCAAATGTAGGTTTATCGGATTCATAGAAATCATAGTACTGTTGATGATGTTTTTTGGATGACCGAACTTCATCTTCTATATTTCCATCAGGATAATATCCGCCGTGATCAACATAATAATCTTCCCAAGCATCACCCACATCCCAGTCTTCACCAAGATCATCATTATATGGGAAGTCAAAAACTTCATTAGGGATACTTTTTCCACGAGAATGACAGAATCCACACAGGTCATTGGATTGCTGAGCTGTGAGATTTGCAGGATTTACGATTCCAGTTGGATCACCAAAGTGGCTTCCACCGGCACCATGGCATCGTTCACATCCGGTATTAATCATGTCTTCTACTCCGTCTCCATCCAGATCAAAAGTGCCAATTCCCTGGTCTGCAACTGGTGCATTTGGAACATTGGCAATCCATTCACCGTCTACAGTCTGCTGCATGTCTGTATATGTGGAGTGACACCCCGAACATTTTTTATCGAACGATCTTCCTTGTACTGCAAGGTCTGCAGCGGTTGTATTTGTACCGAATAGGGGTTGGTTATTCGTATCATACCAAGAGTCAGTATGATAAGTTACATACTCATCAGTTTTTTCATTATATTGCACTGGTGAAACATAATGCCCGGCGGAAAAACCTCCACCAGCAAGCGGTGCTTTCAAAATGTATCTTTGTTTGTACAAACCACTGCCACCATAAGTGAGGATAACCTCGTATGTCAACTCACCCATAGTAATAGTGTATTGATCATTGGCGCTGTCATATCCTAAAATGGGAGCGTTCGTACCTAGAAATGCGAAAGCTTCTACCGTAGATAGATCCAGACCATCCATGAAATCATCTACACCATTTCCGTCATAGTCAGCAACAATGCCATTGAAATCTTCTAGGCTATGAATACCAATAGGTTTAGTGATTCCTGTGGCATGCATTGTCGTTCTCCAAGAGGCTTTCTCTTCGTGGCATGAGATACAGGTCTCTGATCCAACAAATACTTCTGTGTTGAGTGGAGTATGCATCATGCTGGCAAATGCCACCAATTCTTCGCCAGTTTTGTTTGGGATACTATCGTTTGGATCGTCATTATGACACCCAAGGCAGGCGTGTTGAATATCTAATGATGCTGGCCTAGTTTCATCATCCCGTACATATGCACCATCTTCTGTGAACATAGATTCTGTGCTTGAAGTAATTCTTAGTAAATGTGATTTAACATCACCCCGGTATCCACTCTCGCCCAGTGTTGTACCCGATTTGACGGCTTGAGCCATATGACAATCTGTACATTCCAATGTAGCGGGGTGATTGTTGTTTGCCAAGTGAGTCGGATGGCAGGTCTGACATTGCATCTGGATGCCATCACCGTCCCAAATAACACGCTTGTGAGGATTGTGACAAGTTATACAACTCATATTATCATGAGCGCCCATATTATTCCATGCACTTATCTCATCCCATTGCTCATGGTGTTTGATATATCCACCACTTGCATCGATCTGGGCATTGAAGTTTCTGTTATGGCATGTACCGCACATAAAATTAACGTCATCTCCATTAGGATCAGCCATCTCTCCGCCTAACCCGGCGCCACCATTGATATCAAATTCGTAAACTAGATCAATATCACCAGAGTTCATTGTACTCATATGAGTACTCCCCGGTCCATGACATGCTTCACAACCAATACCGCTTTCTGCAAATGATCCTAAATCTTGTCCGGGTATCCAACTTCCTTCTTCAACGGGACCAGTTGTATGACACCTGAAACAGGAATAATTATACACTTTATTTAGATCTGATGCATGATAATCAGCCCATCCGTGGTCTTCACCACCGAAGAAGTTAAACTGATTGTGACCAACGCCCGGATTGATCAGACTACTTGCGGTACCGGCAATGACTCCGTTATTGTCAACAAATCTCGCCTTCCAACCGAAGCCACCAATGACACCGGATACGCCCATCCAGTCAGCTCCCAAACCCGTCATCCATCCATCTTCAAAATTTATGACAAATGGTGGATATTCTGGTCCGGTACCCCCAGGGGTTTCGTTAAACTTGTAGGGATGACCCGAATTGAACCAGCTGTCATATATGTCATAACCCGATCCCGAAAGATCTGCCATTCCATGACAACCCATGCAAGATTGAGAGCCCACATAGTCTTGAGAATAAGTGAAAGATAATAATAGGATATAGAATATTACGCTGATTAGTTTATTCATGTAACTTCCTTATTTTGTTGTGTTATTTGTTGTGTTAATTTTGATATTCGAAGTCAAAGATGATCAATCAAGTACTAAAATTATAATGCGACCTTAATATCGAAAGTTAGTAATTTTCGAATTGTTGAAAAAACAATTTTTTCCTTTTTTTTATTAAAAAATAACGGCTTTTGTAGACATGTAGTTTATTGAAGTTGTTTCGATGATTAAACACTTGGTTAATAATAAATTTTGTATTAGAAGAAAATTATGTTAAATCAGTACAATTATTAATGGAGTTAAATATCCGATTATTAATAATAGTAACCCCACGGAAAGTAACAGGATATCGCTACGGAAATAATAATTTCTTCTTTGAACCTGCTTTGTCGCATTTTTCGTTCCTTTCCAAAATGCTAGTTTAATGAGAAATCTCTGATAATTTAATGGGAGGCTTTGACATGGTAAAGTTTAATAAGTTTATTAAGAATCGAGCATCCGATAAATTATCATTGATAACAGGAAATCTTGTGAAATACATCATCCCATCTATATTTTTTTCACTGTCGGTCATGGCCGGACCACTGCAGAATGTAAACAAAGTTACCGACAATTTGGAGAATTATCTCATACAGAATCCAACAGACTCACTTGTGAATGTCTGGGTTTACTTTTCCGATAAAAATGTAATTGATCTGGAAGGTGATCTTGCAGAAATTAAAAATTCTCTCTCAATTAGAACAAAATGGCGACGTCATAAAGCTAGAGGCGATGAAATTGTTGATTTGCGCGATATTCAAGTTGCTGAGGGTTATATAAATCAGGTGCTAGCCATTGGTGGAAAACTTCGCACAAAGTCAAGATGGCTAAATGCCATATCGGTATCCGTTAATCCCGACGTACTACAATATCTATCTGAACTTCACATTGTCCAAAATATTGATTTAGTTTTAAGTGGACATCGTTTAGAAGTAGAAATGGCTACTGAATTAAATTTCCAATCCAATTCAAATTCAAGGGTAGAATATGGAGAATCATTTGGTCAACTTGATCAGATCAATGCAATTGCTGCCCACGATGCTGGTTATCGAGGACAAGGTGTAATTGTCCTCATTTTGGATACGGGATTCTATAAGGAGCATGAAGCCATATCCGATGATAGAATAATTGCCGAATGGGATTTCGTTAACAATGACGGTGAAACCCAAAATGAGCCAGGTGATCCTGAAGCTGCCCATGATCACGGTACATATATTGCATCAACTTTGGGTGGTATGTTTGATGGACAGCTATATGGGCCTGCTTATGAATCAGAATTTCTGCTGGCTAAAACAGAAGATGTATATCTTGAGGAACCAATTGAAGAGGACTGGTTTGTTGCAGGGCTAGAATGGGGAGAGTTGTTAGGCGCTGATGTGGCATCCTCATCGCTAGTTTTTATGGATTGGTTGACATTTGAAGAATTAGATGGTGAAACAACCGTAACAACCATTGCCGTGACGATAGCCATTGAAAACGGAATGACTGTTGCCACCGCCGCCGGAAATAATGGGGAGAATGGTATAGTTGCTCCTGCAGATGCCTTTGATGTAATTACTTGTGGTGCCGTAGATATAAGTGGACAAATTGCTTGGTTCAGTTCACATGGACCCACTGCAGATGGAAGGATTAAACCTGATGTTTGTGCGCAGGGGGTTGACACCTATTGTGCAAATATTAATGGGCCTTCTTCATATAGGGTCGCAAGCGGTACATCATTGTC
>JABMOW010000086.1 GCA_013204025.1 Fidelibacterota bacterium
CCTGATGATAACAAACTGACAGCAGACTCACTTACGCCTACAGGTAATCCGCCATAACCGGTGATCCTTTTGAAGCCAACATAAGCCATGCCTTTTACGATCTCAATATAAATTTCAAGATCGGCGCCCTTTAATTTTACAGGTTTCTTCACAATTTGTTGAATGTGAGCACCCACCTCTTGATTGATTTGCATCGATGTCAGACGATAGTTTTTATATTGCCGTCGTGCAGAAATGCGAAAAGTGTCAAATGATTCATCCACAATAAGAGATTCTGCAGTGGACTTAATTAATGGAAGCTCAGCGGGAATCTGGACGATCAAGGTCGCATTTGAGAGTCCCATGACATTTCGTAATCTGCCAGAATATTCATCCCATAATCCAGCATCGATACCAAATATGTATAACCGTGCCGCGGTAATGATGATACGATCGTAGGGCAACCCCCTGACATTTTCCTTCACATTTTGAAGGAACACGTTTTCGAACCATTTCCGGTTATCCCCCTTCAGGAAGATTTCATGATAGTGAATTAGTATACAGTTATTTGCCATATTATAAAGGTGTATCCTGAATATAAGAGGAAAAAATCATTGAGAAGTGTGTAGATTTTCTCTGGAAAGTCTTCCTGTAATTTGATATTTCAGAAGGGTGTTATTAAATATTAATCGTGTAATTTGAAAAATGATAGAATTTATTCGTTAAACAAATTCCGGGTACAAAATTTAGTCACTGTTTTCGCAGCAATCACAGTCTGAATGATGATGATCATCTGGTGAAAAATATCCGGATAAATCCGAAATGGGAACGTTATCCTGCTGACCTGTTTCCATATCCTTAATCAAAGCCTGGTTCTGTCGATATTCATCTTCTCCGATGATGATCGTGTATTGAGCCTTTCGTTTATTCGACTCTCTCATCTGTGCTTTCATACTTCTTCGAAGCGTTTCGACCATTACTGACATTCCTTTTGTCCGACGTATCTCATCTGCTGCGACCATAGCTACAGGAATCGCCTCCTCAAAAAGTACAGCGATATAAATATCCACAGTAGAATTTTCATCGGAGTCGTCAGAATCACTCATCGTCAACAAAAGTCGTTCCATCCCCGCTGCAAATCCAACAGCCGGTGTGGGATTTCCACCCAGCGTTTCCACGAGTTTGTCATACCTGCCGCCACCACATAACGCGTCCTGCGCTCCCAATGCGCTTGATGTGACTTCAAAAGTGGTTCGAGTGTAATAATCCAAACCGCGGACCATTTTTTTATCATGGGTGTATGGGATTTTCATTGTTGTCAGCAAGTTTACCACCGACTCGAAATGGATTTTATCCTCATCAGAAATATGGTCAAAGATCATTGGAGCAAATTCATCCAGTAATTTTTGACAGGAATCATTTTTACAATCGAACAATCGAAGAGGGTTCTTGTCTATACGAGTTTGACAAGTATTGCAAAAACGATGTATTTCGGGAGTGAGTGAATTTGTCAGTAAAGCAAGATATGGTTTTCGAATGTGGGAACTGCCAATAGAATTTATCTTGACACTAAGTGAATCAATACCCAGTGACTGATAGAAAAAATATGCCATGGAAATGATCTCTGCATCCTGTTCAGGATGAGGGGAGCCAATAGCTTCAATACCAAACTGATTGAACTGCCGCTGCCGGCCTTTTTGGGGGCGTTCTCTGCGAAAAAGCGAGTCAATATAGTATAATCGCTGGAGAGGACTTTTTCCACCCAGGTTATGTTGGATATACGCACGAACTACCGGCGCTGTGAGTTCGGGCTTCAATGTCAAGCCGGTACCACCTTTATCCATATCCGTCCACGAATACATTTCTTTTGTCACAATGTCTGTTTCTTCTCCCACGCCTCGAACAAATAGTTCTGTTCTCTCAAAGGCGGGAGTACGGATTTCACCGTAACCATGCAGGTGCATGTATTCATGGATGAAATCTTCTATTTCACGCCATTTTTCAGTTTCGTGTGGGAGCAGGTCGTATGTTCCCTTGATGGTTGTTATATTTTTCATATGTCGTCGTCTTCAGGGTCTAATATTTTTGCTTGCCAGTTATGAATGATTTTCACAACTTCAGATATTGTCTGGGTTTCGAGTATACTCGCTCTGATGGCTGAATTGCTGATCATGCTTCTAAACAGCGATAAAAATTTGCAGTGACTATCCAATGCGTGAGCGGGACTGACTGTAAGAACGATAATCTGACATGGCAGTCCATCCGGGGTGGAGCATTCAAACCCATCGCGGTTGATACCGATAACCGACACAAAAGATTGCAGCTCAGATGAAATTCCATGGGGATAAGCCACGCCTCTTCCGGCAGATGATGCCAGATGCTCTTCATTTTCACGGACGGATTCGACAATAGTGCTTATATCTGTAATCTCTGTCAAATCTTTTAGGAAGCCGGTAATCTCAGTAATGGCATTTCCCCAGGATTCTGAAGTCACAAAAACAATATTATCTTCAGATAGTATTTCTTGAAGGTTCATCGGAGTGCGAAAGTTACTCGCTTGACGAGTGAAACTTCCAAGAAATATTATTAGTGATTTTGAGCTCATCCATATGAACATTTCAAGGACGAAACCCCGTAATTTTACACTATGAATTTTTTGAGAAAACCGGTACTTTACCATTAAACGAGTAGAAAACTTCCCATTGACGACAAATTCCACACCAAACATTAAGGCACTATTTCAACCTGAATCTATCGCGGTTATCGGTGCCTCGTCATCTCCCAATAAGATTGGATACAAAATACTCAGCAACATTGTTTCTTCAGGGTACGAAGGCTTGATCTATCCTGTCAATCCCAAGGGCGGGGAGATACTGGGTTGCAAGGTCGTTACCCAATTATCAGACACGGAAACGATCCCGGATGTAGCTGTCGTTGCCGTCCCTGCGTCTTTGGTTTTCGATGTGGTTAAAGATTGTGCTCATCGCGGTGTCAAATTCGCAACGATTATCAGTTCAGGCTTTTCAGAAGTGGGTAATCTGGAAGAAGAACGAAACATTGTAAAATACGCCCGACAGTATGGTATGCGGATTTTAGGACCTAATATTTTCGGTCATTACTCTGCTGCAGTTTCTCTAAATGCAACATTTGGCCCCAAAGATATCCCCACTGGAAACGTAGCTATTATCACGCAAAGCGGCGCTCTGGGTGTAGCGATGATCGGGAAGACCGCTGTCCAAAAGATTGGACTGTCAGCGATTATTTCAGTGGGAAACAAAGCAGATTTGGATGAATCAGAACTGTTCGACTATTTACGGGACGACCCGGGTACACATGCCATATTCATGTACATCGAAGGTATTCGAAATGGCGGACGATTGATTGAATCTTTGAAAAAAACCACTCGGATCAAACCGGTGATCGTGATTAAGTCCGGGCGATCGAAAAGGGGAGCCATCGCTGCTGCATCCCATACCGGGTCATTGGCGGGATCGGACGAAATCTTTGATGCCATCATGAAACAGTGTGGCGTTCTGCGGGCGGAGAATATCCAAGAAGCGCTGGACTGGTGCAAATACATTTCCACATCTCCGTTACCGTCAGGGGAAAATACGTTGATCATCACCAATGGGGGAGGCGTGGGAGTTCTGGCAACGGATGCATGCGAGAAATTCCAGGTTTCGCTGTACGATGATAAGCAGCGTCTGCAACATGATTATAGTGCCATTACTCACGGTTTTGGATCTACGAAAAATCCCATCGATCTTACTGGTGATGCTACTGTTCAGGAATACACATCCGCGCTGGGTACTGCGTTGAATGACGAGAATATCCATGCGGTGATTTCTTTGTATTGTGAAACCGCCATGATGACCAGTGAAGGACTCATTGAAATGATCCATCGGCAAAACCTTCAGTATCAAAACAAAAATAAGCCTGTCATTTTTACCCTGTTTGGCGGACATGTTACTGAAGTCGCCGTCCAGAAACTGTTGGAACACCGGGTACCCGTTTACACCGAAGTATATGAATCCATTTCCCCGCTGGGCGCATTATTTAGATTTTATCGGTATCGTGAAAAAGCAGAAGAGATGATCTCCGATCCAGGCATAAACGTGGAACAAATTCAGAATATTATTTCCACCGTTAGAAAGGATAACCGTCAGTTTCTATTGGCAAACGAAGGACAAATGCTCCTTCAGGCGATAGGAATGACCGGTCCAAAGAGCAAAATTGCAAAGTCCATTGGTGAGGCTGTCCAAATGGCAAATGAAATTGGATACCCCGTTGTGATGAAAGTGGTATCGCGGGATATCATCCATAAAAGTGATGTGGGTGGCGTACTCCTGAATCTTGATAACGGTGATGAAGTCATGGATGCATATCAGACCATCATCCATAATTGCAAATCATACAAAAGAGATGCAGTCATAGACGGGATCGAGATTGTTGAACAGGTGCCCAAGGGAACAGAAGTGATCATTGGCGCTCGACAAGATGAAAATTTCGGTCCAGTCATCATGTTTGGCTTGGGTGGTATTTATGTTGAAGTGATGAAAGACGTATCCTTCAGAGCGCTTCCGGTTTCATCGTCAGAGGCCCGTTTAATGGTGAAGGAAATCCGATCTTTCCCACTTCTGTTGGGTGTTCGGGGTGAGAACCGGAAGGATATTGACGGGATCGTCGATGCCATCATCAAAGTGGGTGCAGTCTCGCGGCAGTTTCCGGAAATCACCGATATTGAGATCAACCCCATCATGGTGTATGATAAAGGATCTGGTGTGAAAGCCATAGATGTGAGAGTATTGTTATCCAAATCCGAAAGGAATGATTAATATGAAGAAACTAATCGTATCTTCACTGGAAAGGGACGTTGGAAAAACCAGTCTGATCCTGGGTTTAGCTGGTAGTTATCCCGGAAAATTTGCGTATTTAAAACCCTTTGGCGATCGTCTTGTCTATCACGAGAAAAAGCTGTGGGATCATGACGCCCAACTTATGGGGAGTCTCTTCGATCTTCAGCATAGTCCAGCCGAGATGAGTCTGGGATTTGATCACTCAAAAATAAAATTTCAATACGATCATTCAACCATCCAGACCACCTTGAAAGCAATGGCAGAAAAATATCAGCAGTCCAACGATCTGCTCATTGTAGAAACGGGTCGAGATCTTGCCAGAGGGACAGCGCTACATCTTGATGCCTTATCCATCTGCAAATCTATGGGAGGAACCCAAGTCTTGGTCGTTGGTGGGATCCATGACCGAATTATGGATGACCTGCTTTTCTTTGATCGTCATCTGTATTTACAGGACCATAATTTCGCAGGCGTCATTCTCAATAAAGTGAAAGACATCCCTGAATTCCTGAAAGAATTTCATAAGGAGTTGGATTCTCTTAAATTCCCAATTCTGGGGATCATTCCCTACGCTGCTGAACTGTCGAGTCCCACGGTTCGTAATATCGCTGAAACGCTGTCAGCAAAAGTTTTGACAGCAGAAACCAATCTGGATGTGGACGTGAGAGAGATTCTTGTAGGGGCAATGTCCGCCGATGCGGTTTTGAGATTGGAAAAATTCAAACACCGTGAAAAACTCATCATCACTAGTGGTGACCGGAGTGATATGATCTTGGCAGCCATCAACGCTGAATGTGTGGGGATCGTGTTAACCAACAATATCCTGCCGCCGCCAAATATTATTGCACTGGTATCAGAAAAGAATGTCCCTTTGATGATTGTTCAGAATGACACATTTCAGATCGCAAAAAAAATCGATATGATGGTTCCGTTGATCAATGCGGAAAACCCTGATAAAATTGATCTGATCAAGAAATTGGTAAAAGAAAATGTAAAGACGGAACTCCTCTGGGCATAACAGAGGCGTATTCTAATAACAGGAGTTCTATGTTGATTATGCGGCTTTAGATTTTTTTATCCATAACAAAATCGCTACTACCACGATCAACAGAAACCCGAATAGCCATTTATAGCGTGCAGGATAAATGATCTCACTTGAGGCGGTCATTTGATAATCTGCGCTGTGAAATTCATTCACGTCAAATTCCCAGAACAGAGTATCTACGAATGTGGTATCTGCATTGGTATCCACCAGTTCGCCCGGCAGGATAATCTTTACCATAAAACGATCGTCGATAAGCCCCAACGTAATTAGCGACTCATCCTCCAGTTGTTTAAAAATAGAATCCACCGTGGCAAACTGGTCCGGGTCAAGGAATTGTTTCAACAGCTTTAGACCATCGGTTTTCAATGAGCCATAATTCATTTCAATGAGCGTATCGGGCAGGCTTCGAACGGATTCGGTCAGCCAGCGATTCAATTCTGCCTTGATGATGGGCTCACGATTGAATCCAACATCTGCTCGAAGGAGACAGTCCATAAATAAATATTCGATGGCTTCGGCTGTCCACCCCGGTTCAGATTCACCCTCGTGCAGTACACTTGCCATACCCGGATATTTCTGATTTACCCCTCTGCTGATGAACGACCAGTTAATGTGGTACACCTCCTTAAAAAACCAGTTGTGGTGTTCTACTGTCAACGGATGCTTGATGAGGGACAGCGGATAAATTGTATCAGCAGTAAAAAAATTGATGGGAAATTCACCTGAATTCTGAAAAGTCTTTTCGGCAGTATAAATATGGTTTCGTTCATCAGGATCATAATCCCGGGTAATAAGCCAATCCGGTCCATTAGGCACGGGGAAATCCTCATCGTTCAAATCAGACTGATCCCCTTTTCCTGAATAATTAAACTGCAGATCACCTCCAGGATTCACCTGAATGACAATACTATGCTCGATACAGGAAAGCTGAAAAGACAGGATGAATAAAACGATGATCAGCGCAAATTTAGGGTACTTCATGAATCGATCCTCTATTGATATGATACCTGTAATTTAAAATGGTTTCATTTTCATACGATGTTGTTTCTATGCCCATTACTTGTAGTCGATTGCCCATTGGTTGATTTTAGCAATGATCTCATCTACCGTTTCTTTCAGGTCGCTACCCATCCGTCGATATTCGAGTGGGTGGGTGTCCTTCATGAAAGACATGAGGGCGTAGTAAGTGGGTTTGTACCGGTCCTTCAGGTGATGCGGATTCTCATTAAACAGACGGTATGTGGCATGGTACTGCTTCTTGGCGATGAGTAAAATCAAGTAGTCATTGATATCTTTTGAAAATTTCTTAAACGCGTCCTTATCTTCAAGAAACGCTTTGAATAATTGAAGACTCTTTTCAATCTCATCATTCCACAAGTGTATCATCGCTGCTGTGTGATACGTATAAATACTGGGGTTCAATTTTATCAGTTTCTGTGCATATTTTAACGCATTTTTGGGATCCAATCGGTGCTCAAAAAACATCCACGCCAGGCTGTTCATAGCACTGGGATGCTCTTTCTCCACCGCCATGAGGTAATACTTTTCAGCGTTTTTGAAGTCTTTGAATTCTAAATGATACAAAATCGCCAGTTTGAACATGGCCTCGGTGTTGTCTTTCTCTATCGCCATTAGGTAATACTTTTCAGCGTTTTTGAAGTCTTTGAATTCTGAATGATACAAAATCGCCAGTTTGACCATGGCTTCGAGATTGTCTTTCTCCACCGCCATGAGGTAATACTTTTCAGCGTTTTTATAGTCCTTGAATTCTGAATTATACAAAAGTGCCAGACCGAACATGGCTTCGGGACTGTCTTTCTCTGTCGCCATTAGGTAATACTTTTCAGCGTTTTTGAAGTCTTTGAATTCTAAATGATACAAAATCGCCAGTTTGAACATGGCCTCGGTGTTGTC
>JABMOW010000087.1 GCA_013204025.1 Fidelibacterota bacterium
CACGCTTTTCTACATTTGATTTTGGGCTCATTTTTATATCCTTTTTTGCTTTCAGGATAACCCAAAAGTATCTCTTAGAAAATCATGCTATTTGCTCTGAGTTGCTCTGACAGGATACAGTAAGTCCTCACAATATTGAAGAATAGTGGATTTTTCGCAAAAATGCTTCATATCCTTATCCGTACTAACCACGGAGACAACATTCCCTGTCTTTTGTGACCAGGTAGATAGGCTATGTAGAATAAATGCGTCGGGAAATTCTGCCTTTTTGTTCCCTTCTGAAAATGGTGGGGTTGACTTAAAGTAGTCATCAATTATCGACTTTGGGTTAACATCATTTACATCGACAAAAAGGGTATCCGTAATATTGAAGAAATCATCCATTTTCCTTTCAATATCTTTGCACGCACTATCAGAATTGAAAACATTGAAATAACTTACATAAGGTTCAGCTTCAATATTTCTAAGAATCTTTGCTTCACGGTGAAACTTTTTGAGTGCAGATAATGTGGTTTGGCATTTATTCTTAACATGGCTAAGAACTTCTTGTCGTACAATCTCAGATGAGACCAGATGTATCGATTTCTTTTGTGCCAGCCGTGAAATATGATCCAGTATATTTATGTCAAAAGAATAATTCTTTGCATCATATATACAGGTGTCAATAAACAAGTGTCTTCCCGTCAATTCCATTTTCGCCTTTCTAACGCACTGCGTTTTAGCTGCCCATATCCAGGCTCTTGGATTGCCACAATATTCGCAATTCTCTCATTATTGGTCTTTTCCGACAGCCTCGTAGACGCCCCAAATTTTCACGTAATAATTACTTAGTCGCAATCCAAGAAGAAAGTATAGCCTCACCACTTTTCTCTATATTTGCCACTATGGCGGATCGCTTAATTGAGTTGTGTTCGCTGTGACATTTTTCCACAAGTTTTGAAAGTGAAATATGCGAAAGCATCGAGGGGTCGTATTCTGGAACGTTTAAATGCTTGAAAACGTCCCCCATTTGAATTGAAACGACGTGACTCTCAATCCATTCACGTATCATAGGAGAATTGAGCAAACCACAGAGAAAATGTGCGGGTTCTTTTTTATCAAAGGCAGCGAAATATATTTTGTGGTCAGGGACATATGGGCGAACTCCAACTATTGGAACTTTTGTGCTTCCAACAACCGCAGCATAAAATCGATTGGACATTTCTGGCCAAATTACTTTCCAGGGTTGAAACGTGTAATTTCCAACATTATAAATAGCAAAATATGGAGCACCCTTCATCTGGCGGCGGTAGGTGGACCGAACTTCTAATAGTGACTTGTAAGTGGTGAACCAAGCTTTGGTCTTCGAAAGTTTGACAGTATTCATTTCAGCCTCAGATTTTAGGTAATCACCCTTATCTATGCCCTCATTAGGGACAAAAGCATACAGACGCTCTGAGGAATATTGAGGGTCACTCAGGGAAAGGTAGCAGGACTCAAAATCACTAGCACCTTTTACTAAAGGGTACAGTAATGTTGGTTCAACCCACGCTAATTTGGCCGAACCGATTACCTTTTTTCCGGCCTCAGGACGGCTCCGAATTTGAACCAATTTCCGATTCTCCTGAATTACAGGAACAAAATAAACGCCGTTTAAGTCTGCTGTGATACCCTTCCGACCTGCGATCCAGCTACAAGCACCTGAAAGTGGTGCTAACGATTTATAGCGGCCTTTTTTCAAAACCGCCCATGGCGATCCTGGACCATCAGCAGGTATTGCCTCTTTGTTTGTCACAATGACTCTTTTCTTAACTGATGACAAAGTCAAATCAGAAGGGATTGTTCGCGGATATCCTGCTGCAGATGACCATAATTTATATGGCACAGGATATATGCGCGGTTTTTGAGATTTTTTAAAAGCTGCCACTAAGGTATGATTTGAAGCATCACTAAACGGTTTTAACGCCCCCATATCATCGATGCTGAGAGGATACAAGTGCATGCTATTAGGGTTCTTCGGGTCCAAAACAAATCGCCTGAACCCTTCTGATGATGGATTTTTAAAAATCGTGCCTGTTATAACGAAGGACAATCTACCATCTGTTTTAAGCCATTTGTCAGCAGTGGTATATGTAATCATAGCTGAGATGTCAAGCTCATTACCACCATGACGCTTGTTCCGAGAGAAAATGTCGTAGCGCTCACAGGTTGGTTTTACGCGTTCACGGTAGACTTCAGGTAATTTTGACCAGCGGACCCATGGTGGGTTGCCCACAATACAATCAAAGTGACCAGCAGTAGCCGACCAGAAGAAGTTCCGCACTACCCGAAACCAGATTCCGTTCCACTGCTTACGATGCAGGCTCAATATTTGATCATACGTATAATTTAAGGCATTACGCCATTCGGCGGCTTCTTTTGGACTTAATAAGTCAGATGAAATTAATCGCGCCTCATTGTCTGAATACTCTAGATCATTTTCAACAGATTCTCCCATTTGTTCAAACACATAATCTAAACGAATTCGATTGAAGGCGAGAGCAGCAGGTAAAGAAATATCAAGCCCTGCAACCTGGCTTCCAATTTGATATTTCACAACATCCTCTCCATTTTGGGGGTCTGGAGCGGGCGAGTAGATAGCGTCTGCTAACAAAACAGGAATTTCCAGTACTTGTCCTGGAGCTGTCTTCAATAAGTCCGCTATTTCCATCAAGAAATTGACTCTCGAAGTTTGTACTGCCAATGGATTTAGGTCAAATCCCCAAATCGCTGTCGAGAGGTGCATTATTATGCGCTCTGAATTCCATCCTGCATCCTCTGCTTCTTTTCGAATTGTACGGATAAGAGCAACGAGGAAAGCTCCCGATCCGCACGTAGGATCTAAAACACGTTTTGTTAACCAAGACCCTTTTTTTGCCGTTTTTATCGTAAAGTCTACTAGCCAGTCAGGGGTATAGAATTCCCCAAGCGTTTGACGCAGCTTACCAGGAACTAAACCTTGGTAAAGATCCCGTAAAACGTCCCTTGTATGAGTTAAATAATCTGTACGATAAAATGACAAGGACCCTAAAACATTACGTATTGCGGGTATCAATATTTTACCGAACCTAATTTTACGTGCAACGTCCAGATACCAACTAAAAATTGCCTCCTCAACAAAACCATTTATACCTGCTTGAGAGAAGATCCCAGCATGTTCGATTTCCTGATCTAATACTGACAGCAGAGTATTGTCATCCAATAGGGCAGACATCCGTTGAGATGGATGAGAGATTGCAGTCAAATTGTGTGCAGAAACAATTTCAGCCGCTAGCAATTTTATCAAAAATGAATTATAGGTGTGAATCACGAAGAGTCGCCCGGCCATCGAATATTTAGGGTCGCCATTCCATGAAAATCCTATGTCCATATTTATTGACTCTGACTGAAGTATAGACATATCAGCGACTTGACCATAGAGTGTACGCCATTCCTCGAACAGCATTTTAATCTTAGAATTTCTTTTGGTTGCCAACTCTACTGACAATGCTTGGCTCATGCCCTGCATGAGCGCTCTAGCATTGGTAGAGGTATGCCCAAAATCGGCGAGAAGATTATCAACAGTAACAGCTCGACGCGTATCAGCCTTGATTGCCTCTGTAACTAATGTTACTGCATACTTTGAGAAAGGAACCAAATGCTCAGTATGGATCATACCATCGCGTACTTGGGCAAAACACAAATGATCACCATCGATGGCTATGCCGATGTAATCCTCCGATGGAATTCCAGATTTGTTTGAGGCACTTAAGATGTAGGGAAGCAACCGACTTTCTGTTGCCTCCTTAAATTTGGCGCTAGATTTGGATCCTTTAAATAATCCCGGTGCTTTAAATTCGATTATTACATTGTTATAGCTGCTATCTTTTCTTGCTCTTTCAGCATCAAAATGAATGCCTAATTCTAATTCCAAACCGGATACCCATCCGATCCGGATTTCTTCTTCGTTTTGCCAAGGTCTTGAACGTCTAGCGTCAATATGGTTGAATGCTGTCATTTTCGGACTCATTGTCGCACCTTAGTTATTTTTTTGGGATTATCAATCCGTGTGCCTAAGCCAATCCCTAATCTATTCGAATCTTTTTTACGCAATGCGCCTAACGCACCTGCGTTTGAGCTACCGCCCGTGTCATATGCTCCCCGCACCTGGGACAAGTATGCTTAGCATCCCAATGCACAACATTAGACGAATTACAGTCCGGGCACCTGTTCAGAAAACTGGGTACAACATCCGGATCTTCGATAAGACTACCACCATGAAATTCTATGGGAACATCGACCAAAGACCTGCAACCCAAGCAGTGCCGAGTATCCACTGTAGCAATTGGTGCTCTGTCAGGGGTATCCCAGACTTCGGCCATATAGCCACATGAATGGCATAAATAATTGTTTGTAGTACCCAGATTATTGTTCCCTATTGTTGAAATAGCATTCTGCGAATGTAGTCGCCTCATTTACGATATCAATAACTAGGATCAGGGTAGCACTCCGAAAACCATCTAAACCATTTTTCAAATCTTAACGGCTCTGAACTGATGGGGTGGTTAGCTGTTTTAACTTCTGGTCATGATAACAATCTGATCTGAGCACCTTTCATCCCCAAATCCCTGACTGAATGAGCTGGGTTGTGTGGCAATGGCATCTATTCGGATTTAGAACATAGACCCAAGCTTTGAGTTCACCATTCTCA
>JABMOW010000088.1 GCA_013204025.1 Fidelibacterota bacterium
ATCAATTGTTGCACTTAACACTTGAACTCAGGGTATCCGAAGCTGGAGGAAATATTCGAAAGGCAATATAATGCGTACTCACGTCGGTGCAAACTGTGTAACAATTCCACTGTTTCCGGGATTGGTTTCAGGGATTTTTTTAACGCATCCATTAGCTGAAGCGTCGTTTCATGAGGTATGTTCAAAATCGATGCAAAGGCGATTTGTAATTTTGATTCGGCAATGACTCCCCGGTCAAACTCCCTCCAAATGGATAGTAATTCCTCTGGAAATTCATCGAATGATATTTTCAGTGAAGGTGAACAAAATTCGGTCAGCACTTTTTGAGGGTTCCAGGAAAAGAGCACTTTCCCTAAATCAAAAATGATATTTTTTACAGGTGAAGTCAATGTATTTATCCTTAATTATCAAATTACATGCAGAGAAGTTTAAACCCCACATACGAAAATATGAGAGTGCTATCGAGATTGATCACTGAGCTTTTGCTCCAGTGCGAGTAGAAAATCTGGATGAACCTTTCCGTCATTTGCCAGCACTAATTGAACATCAGTCCATGCCAAATCATATTCTTGCAGGAAATAATAGGCCACCGCACGATTATTCCTAACTTCCAAATTATCAGGGTTTATCGCTAGCGCTGAATTAAAATCTTCAAGTGCAATTTCAAAAACTTTCAACTGCAGGAAGGTATCTCCACGGTTATTAAAAACATTAGCATTCATTGGATTAATTTCTAAAGCTTGATCATAACTGCGAACGGCTTGTTGCCAATCTTTTTTGGATTTATACACGTTCCCAAGTAGATAATGGGCTTTGGCGTGGAGGGGAGACTCTTCAACACCAGATATTGCGAAGGACATTTCATTCCGGTATGTATGGCTACGAATCCAGGTTTTAGCTCCAAAGGATATCAAGATGACGACTAAAAACATTTGAAGGATTCGAGGATATTTTTTAGTGAGTAAACTCCAAATATTTAGTTGTGAGATGAGAAGAAAAAATCCAATAGAGGATAAATATAACCGATGCTCAAAATGCTCGTCCTCAAGGCTACCCCATAATAACGGAAGTGCACTCATGACTAAAAACCAAAATAGACCCAATGTGAAAATCCTTTTATTTCGAACTCCCACGGAGAAATATGCAAGAATGATCATGATGATTACAAGTAATCCCGGCCATAACGGAGTCTCTATTACCGAAGGAAAAACAGACTGATATAATGGAATAACTAATTTGCCAATTGAAATTATAAAAGCCATCATCACCTGAGTGAAATAATCATAATAACTGGCAATGCTGAAAATAAAACCGCCCGTCATCACCAATTTTCTCGGGATGATAAACAAAAAGCATGAGATAAACCATATGAATGATAAAGGCAGGATCTGCTCTCTGTACTTGGAATTGAAAATAATCACACCAAAAATGAACATCAGAAGAACGCCCTGCTCCTTCGTGTACATGGCAAGTATAAATGAGACTATGTTTACAGCCAGCATACCGTTACTACCGGACCTACAGTACCTGAATAAGGCGATTACTGCAATAAGTGCGTACAATGTGAGTAGAGTATCATTCCGCCCCGGAATCCATGTTACCGCCTGAACATGAACGGGATGCACCAGAAATAATAATCCCCAGAAAAAACCAGTTTTCCTTGAATTCGTTACTATCCTGAATAATAAAAACACCAGGATAGATACAGAGATATGGATCAATAAATTTGTAAGGTGAAATGATAATAAACTGCCTTTACCCAGGATGGAATCCATAGCGAAGGACATCATCAACATCGGCCGGTAAAACGGCGCACTAACGGACTGATCAATAGAACTTGTAAATAGACCAGGTAAATTCGATATGTCTCTAAACCAATCCACTCTTTTTACAAACAATTCGTAATCATCCAGTGGAGAGTAAGAAAACCAAAGCGTATGGCCATAAATGATAAATCCAACCACAATCAGACAAAGGATGAAAAAATTGGTACTTTTAAGTTGTTTTAAAATCACTGATTATTCTTTAATCTTGTCGTCAGGGCCAAAAAATACATCAAGTGATAAATCGGGTTGTAGTTGCTTGATATAATCAATATCTTTTTGTGCAAGATCATCCAGTTTTAATTTTTTGTAAACCTTTGCACGACCGATAAATGGTGAGAGATACGAGAAGTTTAATTGAATCGCCTGATTAAAATCATTGATCGCAAGCTCCAATTGGTCCAAGTCCAAGTAGATTTGTCCACGGTTATTGAACGCATATTCAAGATTGTCATTGAATTTAATGGCATTACTAAAACAATCCAGCGCTTCTGGAAGTTTTCCGATCCGATAATAATTCAGTCCTTTATTATTATAGGCTTTATCATTCGTTGGATCCTGGGATATTACGAAGTTAAAATCAGATTCTGCTTTTTCGATTTCACCCATATTCCCATAAACGATTCCCCGATTATTATAGGCAGCAAAGTGCACAGGTTTAATCTGTATTGCTCTACTGTAGTCCTGTATCGCCTCTGAAAAATTGCCCAGTATAAAATATGACGAACCACGGTTGTAGTATGTATCCTCATCCTTTGGGTACATTTCAATGGAAATATCAAAATTCTGGATTGCTTCAGAGTGTCTGCCCAGTTCGGATAAGGCAGTCCCCAATAGTTTATAACTTCTAGCGTGATTCGGGGATTCCTTTACACAGGCTTCCGCAAAGGTCAATTTATCCACGTAAAGGTGGCTTCTACGGTCGATCTTATAAGAGAAGGCGAATAGAACAATAAATAAGAGTGACAACGGCAGTAATGTCCTCAATTTGACGGGTATCTTTTGAAGAGAGATAGAAGATACCATGATCAGAAATCCTATCAATGGTAAATAAAGGCGATGTTCATAGTATTCTCCGATTTTATCAATAGAACTCCAAATGGTGGGGATCAGAAGGAAAGTACCGCACCAGAACAGTCCAAAATAAAAAAGTCGTTTGTTGGATAGTCCGAGGTACAAAACGACCATAATGAAAACGATGACCATTATTAAAAATGGAAGAACAGGCGTGTCAGAACTCGTTGGTAATATAGCCTGATAAACAGGGAATATTAACTTCCCGGAATTAAATATCCAGGCACTGATAAAATGATAGAAACTGGTTGGCAGATGACTGAAATCGGTTACGGCGTATTCATTTACCAACGATCTCTGGAAGAAGAACCAAACCCCGGTCAATACTCCCCAGATAACATAAATGCTTTTTTGGATTTTTGCTTGGGATGAAAGTTTCGTAAAGTTTATCAAACCAATAACTAAAAAGGGTATGACAATTGCATTTTCCTTTGTGAGCAAAGCGAATAAATAGGTTAATAAATGAGCAATAAAAAAGATGTAATTCTGTGTTTTGAGGTATTTGAAAAAGAAAATGAATGCGCTCATAGTAAGGATTGCAAGTAGCATATCGTTTCTTCCGGGAATCCATGCAACAGTCTGAATGTTGATGGGGTGAGCGATAAATAGCAAACTCATGCAAAAAGCGACAAATTTTGTAATATTTAGCTGTTGCAGAAAATAATACAATAAAATTGAACTCGCTACATGGAGACACAAATTCGTTAAGTGAAAAGGTAGTGCCGATCCCGAGCCAAATATTGCATCAGGAAAGAAGGTCATAAACAGGACTGGTCGGTAAAATCCAGCGATAGACGTAACAAATAATTCAGGCAGATTTCCAATATTCATGAACCATCTAAGCTTATCCAGATATAAATAGTTATCGTCGAGGGGAGAGAATCCATAATTTAGCGTCTGTAGATAAAGGGTGAACCCAAATAGAAACAGCCACAGCGGTGGTTTAAAAGATGATAGGAAAATATTATCTGAAATAGGAGAATTAGAGGAATTACTCATCTGAACGAATCAGTTTCCTAAATAAAAATGAAAATGCTGTGAAAACCGTTCCGATCCCGTACTCCATGCTCCTTTTAAAATTGATGCTGGAGGCTTCCTGAAAATACCGAACCGGTACCGGTATTTCACCAATCACAAATCCTTTTTCAATAATTTTGAATAATGCCTGAGAGTCGAATACAAAGTCGTTTGAAAATTGATTATAATTGATGGATTCCAATACTTCTCGTCGATAAGCACGCATCCCTGTGTGCCACTCTGAAAGATTTTGGCCAGTAACAATGTTTTCAAAAATGGATAATGCACGGTTGGCAAGATATTTATAAACGGGCATCCCACCTTTGAGTGTTTCTTTTCTCGAACGAATTCTTGACCCCAACACAACATCAAAGTATTTATCACCGATCAAACCCACAAAATAACTGATCAAGCGAGCATCGTATTGATAGTCAGGGTGGAGCATAATGACGATATCTGCACCACGTTCCAACGCAATAGAATAACAAGTTTTTTGATTTCCACCGTAGCCGAGGTTGAATTTATGTTCGTAGACGAAGATTCCTAATTCTTTCGCAAGTTTAACTGTGTTGTCATTACTACAGTCATCTACCAGGATAATGTCATCAACAATATCCTTGGGTATGTCATCGAAGGTCTTTTTCAATGTTCCCTCTGCATTATATGCCGGGAGAACGACGGTTACTTTACATTTTTTCTCTTTACTGATATCCATAGATGTTTGTCCATTTGAAGTGTTCACAGATTATAAGATAAAGTATTAAACTTTCATAATAGTTAGCGGTAAAATTAAAAACTATCATGTATTAAATATCAATAGAACGACAGATTAAAATCCTGTTATTTAATAACATAAGTAACATAAGATTTTTCTAAAATTAATGTGATCTGGTTTGAAGTATTTCTGCTATCCTAAATCTAAAATACTAATTAAAGTCATATGAATATTTTGTCGAATTCCATTTCAAAATGGAAAAATGAAATTATATTATTCCTCGCAGGAATGAATTTGATGTTATTTAATTTCATTGCAATTCATCCTGCCACAATACTCGTGCGTGAAGAAGAACAAGCCGTTTTAATGTTCACGCTTGCTTATTTTTTAGGCATATCTCTGGGATATAAAACATCAGATAAATTTTCACCTGCCTTGCAGCAAATCCTGTTACCCATACTATTTATCATACAGATTTGCATGATTATTGGGCTCCCCGATATCGCAATCATTTTACAAAAATTCTGGACGTTCTGGATGGCCGATGGTTATGAGATATCCAATAGCACGATGATTGTAACAGAAATAGTAACACTAATACTTCTGGTAATTTGCGGAACTTCCGTTTACGCAGTATTTCTCCCAAGGATCATTCAAAGTCAGAAATTAAGCTTTAAAAAGTTCTATTCTATAGAAATATCAGGATCGCTAACCGGTCTATTACTTATACCCATAATTGGGACTTTTTCACATAGCTTACTATTAACCGCATACTTTATTATTATGCTGATACTGTACTTTTCAGCAGGGATTAACAGAACTGTTCTTGTCATGTTAACAGTTATTGCATCCTTTTTTATATTTCAATTTGACTATCTGGATAAAAAATTATCCACCTATTATTATCAGAACAAACACAATCCTTACTCATATTATAAAGTAGAATACATTGAGTATACGCCATATCATAAAATTGAAGTTCTACTGAACAAAGACCTGAAAAGAAAATTATTTCTAAATGGTAGAATTCAATTTGGTGAGAATTCTCATCAGTCATACAGCTATTACTTATCCGAATATCCAGCCAGTCTTCTGACATTCCCTAATGTATGTGTATTGGGATGCGGTTCCATGTCCAGTGTAGGACGAATTGGTGATCTATCCGAAAAAATTCAGATCGTTGACATTGACGAAAGTGTATTTAACACAAGTAAAAAGTACTTTGGAAAATTTAACAGATTAGATGAGCTAAATAATTGGCAATTTCAGGCAGACGATGCAAAGCATTATATGGCAAACACTACAGATAGGTACGATCTCATTTTGCACGATATTCCACCCGCAAATACTCGTCAAACTGCATTAACATATACACGTGAATTTTTTTCTACTGTTGAGCAAAATTTGACAGAGGATGGAATATTTTCGATCTCGTCACTGCGATCACTCCGAACAGAAAAGACCGCATACACAAAACGGCTTGTGGCAACACTCACCAGTATATTTGACAATTATTTCATTCTGGAAATGAGGAATAAAATATTTTTCTATGGGGTAACAAAGGATTTTTCACTGCCGGACAAGGAATCCCTTATTCAGGCAATATCATTCAAAAAGAGAAAAAACATAAATGTATTAATGAAAGATGAAATTGATGCACTTGTCCAGGGAGAGGAAGTTATTACGATCAACAATCTCAGACGATTGATCTATGAATAGACACTTGGTAGCCCAAAAATCAAATACCTTTTCTGTGTCAGTTTTTGCATTTTCAGCAGGAGTCTATTTTGCAGTGCTTCAGTTTGCATATTTCTTTCTGCTGGAAGCTTATCTGACCAGCCGTTCAATCTCCTTTTTTATCGCTCTGTTTTTCTGGTTAATTGGATTCCTAATTGGATTGAACTTACAGGGTCATCAGATACAGCGATGGATATTTCCCTTAAGTATTTTAGGGTACTATGTTTTCTATTTTGTTAACGTAATGTTTCCGTTTAAAACATTTACCCTAGCCTTTCTTGCTATTTGCATTGTGATATCGGGTCTGTATCCGGGATATTTTTTCGTCATGTATAATTCGAAGTTTGACAAGATTAAAAACTTCTTTTACATTGAAAATAATGGATTCATAATTGGCATCATATTCTCATATTTTGGATCAATTTTCGCAGGGAATCTGTTTATCAAATTTTTCCCATTTGTTGCTTTTGGATTCGCATTTTTAGCTCAATTGGCGCCTAATACAAAATCCGTTGATGAGCGTCTCTAGTCAGATGAAGTTTCTTACAGATAACAAAAATGTAAACCTTACGATGTTGCTGGCAGGTGTGTACTTTGGGATTCTTCAGTCAGCATTATACTTTTCAATCCTTGTTTACGTGACTGCAACTTACTTTGGATATTTTGTCATGATGATATCTTGGATGCTTGGAACCGTATTTTTCATGCGAAAACGGATTACAATCCATTTTGGATTAGCAACGTCGATATCGATTGTACTTTATTTATTATTTCTAGCTATCACCTGGAAAATTGGCAGTGATGGATTTAGCTCAATATCGGTTTTGGTGGTACCCGTTCTGATATTTCTGATTGCAATAAGTTCTGGTACATTTTTCAAAGCTATGTCTGCAAAATCCAATAGTACATCAATATTTTTTCACGAAAACAATGGCTTTGTTCTTGGGATGATTATTGAATTACTGTGTTTTGTAAAGTGGGGGATTTACGCTCTTTATTTTCCACCGCTTATTGCATTTGTATTCGTCATTGTCAGTAATAGTGCAAACCATTTTGTAACCATTGGCTTTTTTTTGACTGTGCTGGTATTTCTACTGAAGATTCTGTCCCAAGAGATGATTATCGTTATTCTTATATTGGCTGGACTCGCTCTGCTAGTTGCATTCATAAAAGAAAAAAAATCATCCGAACCGAACGAAGAGATCATCAAATATCCAGTAAATACGGTCAGGATCATATTATTCATATCTGGATTTAATTTAATTTATCTCCAAAATTATATCACTCGTGCATTTTCAAATATTCTCTCTGCAAATGAACTAACGATTTTCATTGTAGCCATCGCTTATTTTATAGGGTTTTCTGTGGGTTATGCGCTGAATAGGAAAATCTCCGTTCGGATGATTATTCTAGTGCTGCCCTTGATATTCTTACTTCATATCACTGTTTTTTTATTCGTTGAGGATTTTGTCGCGACTGTCATTACAATGGGGTATGGCTCTCTGCTGCTGTATGGAATCCTGATTTTCATCTCCCTCCTGACTTCTTCGGTGTATTCTATTTTACTCCCTAAATTGATTCAGAAATCAGGAGAACGGACGCTTACCCGAGCATACACCTGGGATCTCATTGGTGCAATGAGTGCGGTGATTACTTCCATATTTTTCGTATGGTACTATCCGCAGGCAATTCTTCCGGTTTATCTGCTCGGCATGTTATTACTTCTGCATATATTTTCCAATGGTCGTCGATCCCGGTGGATTATTACCTCACTTGGGTTGGTTATTGTTTTTATTTTCACGTTGACATTTCAAGATTATAAAAAGCGATCAACTGAAAAATATTTTGAAGCACGAGGATATGATCACTCCGAACTCATTTTTAGTAAAAATTCTTTTTACCATTCTGTTGATGTTATTGATACTCATAAAGACCAGAATAAAAAAACTCCGAATGATAGGATATCTTTCATTAACGGTGTTCCATTTTTCACTTATAAGTATAAGAAGGGAAATAAGCTATCTGGTGAAACATCCTTAAGTGAGTTTACCTATTATCTTGCGGAACTGCCTGCGAAATATATGCATGAGCGCCTCGGTCGCAAACTCCGGATTCTGATTTTGGGTGGGGGATCCATTTACTCAATTCAACGGGTAAGTAAGTATTCAGAAAAAACAACCCTTGTTGAAATTGATCCTGTAATTGTTGAGTCATCTAAACAGTGCTGGAGCGAGTTGAACCGTTGGGATGTTTTAGATAATTATGAAATTATTATTGACGATGCAAAGCATTATTTGAAAAAAACAGATGAAAAGTTTGATCTGATTATCATGGATATCTCTGCGCCATACTATTTGGGAACAGCTTTATTACATAACCGGGATTTTTATAAAATTATACGAGAAAAATTGAGTGACGATGGGATTTTTGCAGAATCTACTCAGGGTAGGCCAAAATCAAATGCGATTCAATCCGTACCACTGAAAATACTAAAAGGAATCGCAGACGTTTATCCAAATTACGTTGTTGTAGATTGTAGGTTAAAGCCTAGAGGCCAGAGAGGTTTTGTATATGCTTCAATGTCTCAAAAATTCGATGATATTAAACTTGAACAAATCATGCAAATGGATGGCATGAGGATAGGTGTCTTTCAGTATTTTCCTGAAGATGAACGCTTTAATCTGGAAGATACAACCCCATACTCGTTAACGAATATGGAGAATCTTTTATCCTGGAATAAAAACCTGATGAAAAGTCGATTGGGGATGGGGGATTGATTGCCATTTATTTAAAAATAAATTGATAATCGACGTTTTATTATTCGTCTTATTAATCCAACGAGTCAATTTTTTGAATATCTTTTCTTCTGGAAATCCTCATTTTTTTCCCCAGAACTGCAAATTTCATAAACTCTATAATTAAAGCCATTGTTGAAACAAATGAGGGGTTTGAGAAATATTTTGAACCGATCTGATGGATTTGATGATTATTCTTAAGCCTTTCCAAACGCTTCTGAATGATTATTTTCGAATTGTACCTTTGAATAATTGAATCTATAGTCATCCCTTCTTGTTGACTATTTAATTCAGAAAGTAAACGAATTCTAATGGCTGTAACACTTGTATTGATAAAAGCGAAGTAACAATATGATAGAAAAGAATAAGTCATTATATCGATAAATAGAATTGATATAAAATATATAGAGATGCTAAAATGGGTCTTGAATTGGACCATAAATGAAGCAACCAAAATAAAAATGATGCCTATTCCAAACCCAAATACAATGGATTTAAAATAATGCACTCGAAGAAACCTTACACTGATGATCTGAAAAATAATGTTCAGGATCAATGCAATGACAGAAAATAAAGGATAAATTAAGGCTATCATCCTTGAATTTCGTCCTGCTTCATCAACTTATTTAAAAATGTAAATAACCCCAATACAGATAATCCTTTTTTTGATATGAAATATCGTTCATTTTTCAAATAAGCTAATTTTTCAATTACCAAATAGTCAATTCGAGATTTAAAAAAGACATCATTGGGCATAAGATCATACAACTCATCAATTGTTATGCCATTATCGTGTGTGTTCCAAATATTCAAAACGATGAATAAAGAAGGACTATCATCTTCAAAACTGTGATAAACAAAACAATATGTAAATGTCAAAGCAATGTAAAAGAGGAATATCCTCAGAATATCAGCGATTGAATCAATACTGATGATTGATCCACTTCCACTCTGTGATTGATGGTATATTAATAATGTACCAATGATGTATGTAATGAAGAAAATAAGAAGTATTGTTCTGATCGGGCTCTTAGGATGCCTGATTCTCCACATAACCAGGTGGACGAAAAATGCTGTTCCAAAAAGAACAATACTGGTGACAAGAACGTTCATTAAATGGTGTCCTTTCTGAATAAATTATCTAGAACAAACACAGGGCTCATGAAAATCGTATTTACTTTGAAAATATTCTAACGGGCCTGTGGTCATATTTTTGCCGATTTATTATCAAGACATCAGCTATCAGACGAACGAATGAGAGACATACCTCGAATAAATTCTTTAGTGTAATGGCCGAACTTCCATCTGCCCCTCGCTCCATAAATGAAGGATATTCCTGATAGGTACACCCAGTCCTCAGCAATTTCACTGTTACTTCAGCAACGATTGCAAATCGGGTAGAATTAAGTTCTAATTGCTTTAATTTATCCATTGGATAAACACAGGCAGCATTTATGTATTGTATATAAATGTTAAAAAATAAAACATACATCGTATCGTAAACAGTGGAAAGGATATTACGAAATCGACCTCGTTTTTCCTTATTTAAATAATACAAAGAAGTAATTTCAGCTTTATGCATATGCTTAAAGAGAGTGGAGATACCCTCCTCTGATAGATCTCCATCACCCCCAACGATTAGAAACTTATCTCCTATGCCTTTCTTTACAGCGGATTTGAGACTTACACCAAGGCCAAGGTTTTTTCTGTTATCAATAGAGCGAATAAATGAAAACTCGGATTCGAGCTCTCTGATAATATTTTGAGTTCGATCAGTACTACCATCGTTAATGATAATTACATCCAATTCAACATCATTATTGGTAGCCGATCTGATCAGACTCTCAACCGTACTTCTTAGGTATGCTTCTTCGTTAAATGCAGGTACCATTACTGTGACCATTCAGACATCTCCATTTATTTTATTATAAAAAAACAATACATTGTACTATTAAAAATATGTAGTAACATTTACCATTGCTACAGGTAATCAAAAGATTAGTCCAAAGACATATTGATCAATGCCCGGATCAATCCGCCAGTTTTTAGATCGGTAATGGCTTCATTAATATTGTTCAGGCTATACTCACGGGTAATTAATTTCGAAAGTGGGAGCTTCTTTGAGAGATACCAGTCTGTATATTTGGGGATATCCAGATCAGTATTAGTTTCTCCTCCAAAAGTACCCACAATGCGTTTTCCATTAATTAAATCCATTGGATCGATAACAATAGACTCGCCTTCCGGTAAATTTCCGGCAAGTATACATTTCCCACCATTCGTTTTAACAGATTTGAATGCTATCTCCATCGTATCTTTCCTGCCAGCTGCTTCAATCGAAAAATCGACTCCTTTTTGATTTGTCAGCCGACGTATTTCTGATAAAACATCTTGTCTTATTGGATTTATTGAATGAGAAGCGCCCATTGAAACGGCATTATTCAATTTATCTTCAACAACATCAATGACAATAATTTTATTAGTTCCAGCAGCTATTGCTGCCATTAGAGAACTGAATCCGATCCCGCCTAATCCAAAGATCGCGATTGAATCACCCGAACGCAACTTCGCATTATTAAGGATAATCCCTGCACCCGTAGGAACGGCACACCCAAGAAGTGCGGCCTCACGCAACGGTATTTCAGTCGGAATGACAGTTAACCGATTTTCACTGATGATGGTTGTTTTCATAAATGTACTTATTGAACCAGAATTTATATTCCCGATCTGGCTACGATAAACCGTTGAAGGTACATTCTGTCCACTTCCCTTTAGCCATGAAAGCACAACATGATCGCCCGGTTGTACTTTTGTAATCCCTGGGCCAATTTCTTTGACGATACCGGAACCTTCATGACCCAGTGTGTGAGGAAGAAAATTATCCTTACCTTTCAGCCCATCTACCTCATTGATCTGGGACCGGCATACTCCGCTATAAGCAACATCTACTAGTACTTGACCAGGCATAAGATTTGGAAAACCTAATTTCAGTATTTCCAAAGGGCTTTTTGTATTTAATAAAACTGCTGCAGTTGATTCCACAATATTAATTTACGAATCCGCCAAGGGAAAGTGAATTAATAACAGAGTAGTCACCGATTAACTCATCTATTTCATTTATATTTTCTTCAGTTAACTTCAATTCCAGGGCATTTAGATTTTCAATTAATTGTACAGTTGATCTCATCCCTAACAAAATTGATGATAAAGATTCCTGATGAAGTAACCATGAAATAGCCAATGTCTGTAAATTTGACCCAAATTTTTCATGAGCATAGCCATCAAGGTGGCTAAGGAGAGCAAGTAATTCAGGCGTAATATCTTTACGGATACTTTCACTCATTTGAGCACGGGGAATATAAGCGGCTTTTCCGGTATCAACATTCAAGTATTTATCTGATAAAATTCCCCTTCCAAGTGCACCATATACGATTACTCCGATTTGATGCTTTAAACAAAGAGGAAGAAGATTTTTCTCAAAATTTCTTTTCAATAAATTATAATTAAGCTGAATGGATGAAAAACCATATAAATTTTGATTCGACGAGATTGAAAGAGACGTTTCTAATTGTTCAAAATTAAAATTTGAACAGCCAGCATAAAGAATTTTCCCTTCGGAAATCAAATCTTCAAATGCACTCAACGTTTCTTCTAATGGTGTTTTGGAATCATAATGATGGAGTTGGTACAAATCAATATAATCAGTATTTAATCTTTTCAGGCTTTTTTCTACTTTATCTTTGATGTTACTTTTTCCTCCTAATCCATTAGATTCTTCATCGGATTTTATTCCAACTTTAGATGCAATAATCCATTTATCCCTACGTCCGGAAATCGCTTTAGAGATTAAGGTTTCTGATAATCCGTTCGAATAAACATCAGCAGTATCAATGAAATTAATTCCCAGATCAAAAGCAGAATCAAGCAAATATTTTGTCTGATTTTCATCAAGCAAATAACCGAAAATATTTCCTCCGATACCTATTTTGGAGACTTGAAGGTTTGTATATCCAATCGTTTCGTATTTCAACGATTTCTAAATTTATTAAAGTTGGAGACGATTGCCCATTGATCCTGAATGGACAGCCCGCCATCGACAGTCAATATTTGTCCGGTTATAAACGTTGCTAAACCGGAACTTAGGAATAATGTTGCATTGGCCACATCCTCTGAACGCCCGATATGTTGAATTGGATGACAAAATTCTGCCATCTCACGGTAATCAGCATTTTTAGAACTCATGAAATAATCAAAATGTTCATCCTGAACAATGAATCCAGGACGGATCGCATTTACTCTAACCCCTTTTTCACCTCCGGAAACAGATAAATATCGGGTCAAATTCTCTAACCCTGCCTTAGCAATGTGATAGGACGCTGATTCATTGCAAATTGCAGTTGAAGATACAGATGAAATATTGATGATGGAACAATCATTGTCGGATTTTTGAATTGATTTGATAAATGCTTTTGAAAGAAACAATGGTGCTTTGAGGGAAACATCAATCGTTAAATCCCAGTTTTCATCCGATTCCTCGGAAAGAAGTGTCCTCTCACCAGCGCGAGCATTATTGACAAGGATTTCAATATGTCCGTATTTAAGGAAAAGACTTGAGATCATCGTGTTGATCTGATTTGTATTACTCAAGTCAATTTGGAAAAATTCACACGAGTATCCAGATGATCTCATCTCATTTTCCGTTTGCAATCCGGAATCGCTGTCAATATCAGCGATAATGACTGTTGCGCCATTTTCTGCGAAAATTTGCGCTATAATTTTACCGATCCCTCGTGCAGCACCTGTAATTAGAATATTTTTTTCTTTAAAATTGATATCCATTTAAATCCATTGTTTCCATTCTGAAAGGTGATCAGCATATAGCTTGTGAAATTGAGTTGAAATATGATCAAAAGTGTCGAATTCTCTAAAAAACTTCTGGTGTTCAGTGGAAAATATAAATCCATTCATACCCTGAAATTCTTTCTCCATTTTATCAGAGTGATGGTTTGGGTGCTTCCAAATCAAATATGGATTGGAACTCATAATTGCTAAATTGCATGGCCCGCTTGACATCCCCATAAATGCCACTGATTGTTGCACTAATGCAAAATCAAGGCTTATATCTCCGCCGTATTCTTTAGAAATAATGATATTATGTAGTTCTTTAATATAATTCTCAATTTGATCTGATCCTATTAGTATGAATTTAACGGGAATCTTCTTTTGAAGACAATCATCAAAAAATGCAGCCCATGCTTCCTGGTTGGCGTTACTTTGTGGGTCTAGTGGGTTAACTTTTAGATGAACAACAACTGGGATTTCCTTGTCGAGATAGAGGCCAAGCCAATTTTTCGCTCTTTGAATTTCAGAATCAGGCGATAAAAGATTAATCATCCGTCCAGTTTGTTTCCACAATTTCTGAACGGCTAGAGTACTACCATAGTAACTGCTTTCCTGAATCAAGTCTTCCACTGGCCAAATGAGTCTCTCCTCATTTAAACCTTCATGTGATGGCAGTTTATTACTTGAAAATGTAATTGAATTTATCGCTGGATTCAGTTGTGCCAGCGTTGTCCAAACAGCCATTGACTGTTTAAGATCCATTGATTCAAAATACAGATTGATCATAGAGATATGATTGAATAGACAAAACTGAAGAAGTTCTTCCTGGAATATGATAAAGGATCCCAGACGATTGTCTGCTTTTGAAAAATCCCAGATAGCAGTAAGTGAATTACAATTCAAAATTATTTTAGTCCTAATAGTTGTTTACAGTAATTGAGGACATTTTGAGATGTAAATCCCAGATATTCATAGTGGTCTTCAATTTTTCCGTATCCATGCACAAAGTAATTAGGAATAGAGATATACTTTGCGTTTACACCCATCAAATTTCCCACGACTCTCATTACTTCATCGCATCCTCCTCCGTACATTGAATGTTCTTCAATGGCCAAAACTTTTCCTGTTTTTTGAGCACTGTCTGAAATAGTTTTAACATCAAAGGGTTTGATCGTGTGGATGTAAATCAGTTCAAAATCAATCCCTAAATTTCGCAACATCGTCTCACACTGAACAACGGTTTTAAGTTGAGGACCGAAAGCGATGATTGTGATATCTTCACCATCACGTAATTTAATTGCCTTCCCCAGTTCAATTTTATCGTCTGAAATGTTGAAACCATGTTTCACTTCAGGAAGTCGAAAGTATGTGAGGTTGGAATTGTGATAAGTCATACCAAATATTGTTGTAAACTCGTTCGGCATTGCAGGACAAACGATCTGAGTTCCAGGTAATGATTTTATCAGTGCAACATCGTTATAACAATAATGGCTGACACCTAATCCCGAATAATCGAATGCACTTCCAACCGATATCAGGTTACCGCCGAGTTCTTGATAACAAAAATCCAATTTAATTTGTTCAAATCCCCTTTCAATGAGAAAGGGAGCAATGGTATGGACTACTGGATAAAACCCAGCATGTGATAAACCTGATGCAATGCTGATGATCGTCGGCTCACAAATACCTACGTTGTAAAATCTTCCCGGGCAGGCCTTTGCAAAGGCCTGCAGAGCGAAGTGACTGATATCACCAACCAAAACGACTAATCGATCGTCTATCTGGCCCACATTCAACATTTCTTTTGCAAAAGTCTGTCTCATTTATCAAGTTCTTCTATAATAGCATTATATTCTAGTTGATTGGGAATCTTATGGTGCCAAATTCCGTGGGACTCAAGAAAACTGACTCCTTTTCCTTTTACCGTTTTTGCGATGATCACGGACGGTTTGTCATTCTGGTTTGAACGAAAAGTACATAATGCCTTGTCAATTTCATCTTCGGTATGTCCATCAATATTTAGCACATTCCAGCCAAAAGATTTCCATTGATCAGATATATTTGGATGGGGCATGATCTGGGCGGCGGATCCATTGTAATCAACAATACAGCACAAATGATTTAATTTTAAGTTATGTGCTACAAGGGCTGATTCCCAGATTGTCCCTTCATGACATTCACCATCACCAACTAATACATAGACACGATTTTCGTTTTGTCTAATTTGATGTGCTAAAGCAATACCAACCGCGATGGGTAAACCATGACCAAGGGATCCGGTAGATGCCTCTATTCCGGGTACTTTGGTGCGGTCAGGATGGCCTCCTAAAATACCATCGAAGTTTCCATATTGATCCAGGTCGCTCTGTGTAATAAATCCAAATTTCTCAAGAACTACATATAATGCCATACAGCCATGTCCTTTACTCAGCACGAAGTAGTCTCTCTCAGCCCAGGTTGGATTTGTAGAGTTAAATTTTAAATGTTTAGAGTACAAAACGTCAATTAAATCGACAATGGAGAAGGAACTTGGAATATGCCCCTCGCCACCGGTTGTAATTGTTTGGACAATCTTTTTTCTGAGCAACTTATTCATATGAACTTAAAATTAATTTTAAAAAAAACATAATCCCTGGCCGCCATCCACTGTAATCGCCGAACCAACGATGAAAGATGCATGATCTGAACAAAGAAACGTTACGATTTTACCAATTTCATCGGGCTCTCCAAACCTACGAATTGACATTCTTTCTTTGAGATATTTTTCAACATGTTCTGGTCGCGATTGTTTTGTGAAATCCCAATATCCACCTTCCGTAAACACGGCTCCTGGTAGGACAGAAGAAACATTGATTCCATCAGACGCAAGGTTTTTCCCTAAACTTCTAGAGTAGGCAGTTAAAGCAGCTTTGATGGAACAGTAGGGGACAGTCCCCTGATTTTCCAGTGCGGCAATGGATGATATGTGAACAATTTTCCCCCAGTTTTTATCTTTCATATGTGGAATTGCAAGCAGATTTATTTCAATAGCAATCTCGAGGTTGAACCGATACACTTTCTGCCAATCTTCAATGGTGCACATTGGATCAGTTATATCTAGTGTCCCACCTACATTATGAACTATAATATCAGGTAAACCAAATTTCTCCTTGACCTCTTGGAACATTTTGGTAGGGTTATTTGGAGGCAAAAGATCGTATGTAAATCCCATATGATTTAGTCCATATTGTTCACGAAAGGTCTCAAGGTCTTGTCTGGTTCTTGAAACCAGTGCTACATCAACGCCTTCCTCGGCAAGGCAACTTGCAATAGAGCGGCCCAGCCCTCGACCTGCGCCTGTGACTAATGCCTTTTTTCCGTTGATTAAAAGATCCATTTTTTTCCTCCTTATTAAATAATTGCCATCAAAGCGAGGGAATTAAATTAAATTGAGTGGAATTATGATCTGCCTGAATTTGAGGTCGATCAGTTTCGGTATAATTTTTCGTGAGGCATCCGTAGAATTAATCGCTGTCAGGAGCACAATTGAATCCTCTAATCTGCCAGCCATTTTCGTGCTTATTATTTGAATTGGCACATTCAGATAATATTTCCCGACTTTCGATAGGTCTTCATCAATAATTGCTTCAACGTTGGACAATCCATCTTCCAGATGGTAATCTAAAACAGGTAACATAAGTGCTGCACCATAGCCAAGAATACGTTCATTGTTTAGAGATTTCAATCTGTTTGAAGTAATTTTCATCGATTGTTTAAATAGTTCGTACTGACGAAGAATAAACGGTTTATTTAAAATGGTTTTACATGTGTCGGAAAAAAATATCTGATTTACAGCGGGAGTCTGTGTTTTTCTAAATGCGATCATCAACGAGTTCCAATGATATGCATTAACCCTGTAATCAATTAACTCACCACCTAATTTTGACAGAAGATACTGAATGGATTTGAGCGAAAAATAATTAAAATGTTGATGAAAAATTTGATCAAAATGTGCATCTCGGATCATTCCTTCAAGACCAGGAAATTGGAAAAAATATAGCGTATTTTCATTTCCTGCATCTAGTGCCTTTGAGAGAAATGATGCGGGGTCCACAATATGCTCAAGTGTGTGGCTGCAAAGAAAACAATCGATGTTAACACCAAGTGTATCAAAATCAATATTTTCAAAAAAATCTCCAATAAGTGTCAATTGGGATTCTTTATAATCCTCAACCCGTGAATCTATTATGGGGTCATTACCGAACAAATTGTGTGATCTTTGAGCAAATTGTTTAATCAGGTAATTGTCGTTACACCCTATATCAAAAATGGCATCCAACTTTCCATCAGGCAAAATCTCATCAATAAATTCCGTAAATTGATGAATCGCTGCAGTGGCCGAAGAACTAGTGGATGTTCGAGTCACATATCCATCAGAATACAATAATTCTCCGCTAACTAAATTTTTCAATTGTCCAAGACCACATTTACGACAGAGGTAAAATTCTTGATCAAGTACTGCTGTTTTTTGAGTATTTTTGAACGGGACGTATAATTCTGTCAATGGGAATTCTGGGAGCACAATTAGAGGATCATCGAGCGAAGACGAGCAGACCACACAGTTACGCCTGGACGTAAAATTAATATTATTATATTTGTCAATAATTTTCAATATGCTATAACTTTTAAAATGGTCCCTTAAACCAGTCACCCGGCACATCATGAGGGAGCCCATCTCTGTCAATCAATGCGTAACCGTCCAGATCTTTACCAAGCATCTTTGAAACAATATTGATGATATCTTCAGATCTTCGGTAAAAGTGTTTCGTCAGTGATGGACTAGTTGGAGTTGGCATATCCGGAAGGGACAATCTTTCTGGTTGCGCTTTCAGGGATGACCAGCAATTATGGCAGACTTCGGCGATAATATCCGAAGATACTGATCCTTGACCCACGCCTGTATCCAAGGTAAGAAGTCGCCCTGTTTTCTTTACTGAATGGAATATTGTAGTCCAGTCCATCGGTTTAACAGATCTTATATCGATCAGATCACAATGAATATCAGACTTTTTGAGAATCTCCAGAGCATGAATGGCTTCAACTGTCATGTATGACATAGAAACAATAGTCAAGTCGAAACCGTCGGATATTTTTTTTGATTTACCGATCTCAATACGGTAGTCACCTTCGGGTACATCGCTTTCAAGATTATGTAACCAACGATGTTCAATGAATATTACCGGATTATCGTCGAATATGCTTGATAGTAGCAATCCTTTTGCATCATAAGCCGTAGTTGGCATGACAACTTTTAATCCTGGAATATGTGCAAATATGGATTGAAGATTTTGGGAATGTGTAGGTCCTTGACCCCAGCCTCTGCCTGTGATCATCCGGATGGTAATTGGGACAGTATGCTGTCCTCCAAACATGAAGTGAAATTTTGCTGCATTGTTGATGATCTGATCCATCGATAATAAACTGAAATCCAAGCGCTGGTGGGTCATTACCGGTCGGATTCCATTTAATGAGGCTCCAATGGCGATTCCTGTCATTGCATTCTCAGAAGCTGGTGTATCAAATACGCGGTCTTTTCCAAATTTTTCTTTTAATCCAAGGGTTGTTCCGAAAACGCCTTTAGGATCGTCAACGCCCAATCCATAACAGATCACATTTGGGTTAATTTGCATTGCGATTTCAAATGCTTCATTAATGGCTTGGCTGAATTTTAATTTTCTCATAAAATTTGGCCGATTCAACTGTGATAAACGCTATTTTGAATTCCGGTAAAATCCGGAAAATCAGAGTCATGAGCAAATTGAAACGCCTCATTTACTTCATCGATAATTCCAGCTTTTATACTCTGAATTTGGGATTCATCAATGACCCTTTGTTCAAGTAACATATTCTCAAAAAATTGAAGAGGGTCTTTCTCTTTCCAATGGAGAAATTCAGTTTCGGTTCTATACCCAATGTCATTGTCAAAAAAGGGTCCGCAATGTTCTCGCCAACGATAAGTTGAAAATTCCAGAAAAATAGGTATTTGCAATTCACGGATTTTTCCTACAGCATTTCTGGATTTTTCGAAAACCTCCCAAGGATCATTACCATTACCATGATCAACTGAAATTCCAATTCCTTCAACCATCTCGAATATATTTCGGTTTTCAGGCTGTCTGACGGATAAAGGAGAATACACTGAATATAAATTATTTTCACAGATGAATAAAACAGGTAGTTTATTCGTTACTGCATAATTAATTGTTTCATAGAAGACACCTTCTTCAACTGCGGCATCTCCAAAAAAGGTACATGTCACCTGGCTGGAATTTTTTAATTTAACAGATAGGGCTACGCCTGCCGCCAATGGAATTGTCCCGCCAACAATAGATGTACTCCCTAGGAATCCGACGCTTTTATCTATTAAATGCATCGAACCACCTCGGCCGGCTGAACACCCTGTGGATTTCCCATAGATTTCGGCAATCATCTTTCTGATATCACCACCTTTGGCGATGTAGTGGGCGTGGGATCGGTGTGAACTGAAAACAAAGTCATCATCTTCTAACGCCTGACATACTCCAGCTGCAACACCTTCTTGTCCGGTTGAGAGGTGAGTGGGGCATCGCATCTCCCATTCTGTATATTTATCGGCGATGGTCTCTTCAACCGTTCTGATTTTAAACAATTTTTTGAAGAGGTTAATTTTTAGTGTGTGCTCCATTTTAGTCAAGGGATAAACCAGTAATAATCACCATGATATCCATATTCAGAAAATAATGACCGCCATTCGTCAACATGAAGAATCGTTTTTCCAGTCAAATTCCATGCGAACATAATCTCCTTTTCCTGGTCATTTCGGTATGCATCTACAGTGATGAAACTTCCATTACGACTCACTCTCTCAATTTCTGCGAGGGCTTTACCACACTCATGGTATTCCAGATTATGAACTGTGTTAATCGAGATTACCACATCAAAAGAATTATCGTCAAATGGCAATTCCATCGCATTAGCCTGAAGGACGTGTGGTTTCATCGTTTCCATTGTATTCTTAACTGCATACTCAGAAATATCGACTCCTCTGACAGTGATACCGGGTATGAGTTCACACAGATCAAGCATAAAAAACCCTTTTGCACAGCCCACATCCAAAACCGAAGAGTTGGCATTCAAGTGGAAATATTCTTGTAAAGTTGGGATTACCGGCTGCCAAAATCGGGGGTGATAAGTAAATCCACCATATCCATATTGACGGTCACCATCAAAAAAGTCTTTGCCAAATTTTCTAGCAATATGTCTTACATCGTCAGACTTAGCCTCGAGTCTTGCTTGTATATCTCGTTTCGTTTTTGGATAATTTATAAGTAAATCAATTTCTTGTCCCATATGGATTATTCCTCTAATTCTGACTTCCAACGAATGTTTTCATCATTCGGAGATTGTAATATTTATCCTCATCTTTCAGAACACCATTCTCAAATGCAGCAATGATTTCCTCTATCGAATTCGAGACACCATATTGCGGACAAAATCCGGTATTCAATAGTTTATCAGAGTTCAAACGGTATGATCGGGGGTCATTTGATTCGGTGACAATTATATCAGAAGGTATTCTATTACTGATGGTTTGTGCAATTTCTAAAATAGAAAAATTTTCAAATCCGGCATTAAAGATTCCAGGATATTTATCTCCGGTACTGATAAAATGATGATACACCCTGACAAGGTCTTGAATATGGATATTCGGCCTGGTTTGATCGCCACCAAAAACGGTGATCTTCTGTTTGGTCAACGCCTGCATAGTCAGCATGTTTACAGAGAGATCAAGCCGCATTCTGGGGGAATATCCACACACTGTTGCGGGACGAATGCACTGAACGACAATATTTTTCGTATAGCTTAATAATACACGCTCACTGATCATTTTAGTTTTATTGTAGTCCGTAAGGGGGACTAGACAGAGGTCTTCAGTAACATTTTCTTCTGATTTTACACCATACACACTTCCGGAACTTGCGTAGATAAACTGTTTAACTCCGTATGAGATAGCTTTTTCAACCAATAACTTAGTCGCAAGTACATTGACTTCCCACGTAAGTTTAGAGTCCAGATCTCCCGAAGGATCATTCGCAATATTTGCAAGATGGATGATACAGTCAACATTCTTCATTGGAATACTATCTATGTTTAGAATATCCTCCTTGACCTGCGTTAGTCGCGGATGGTCATTCAGGAAATTGCCAAACCACATCGCGTCCACGACGGTGACATTTATCTCCTGTTCCAAAAGAGATTGTACAAGTAGGGTTCCCACATATCCACATCCACCAGTAACCAAAATGTGCATTAATCTGCCTCTCTACGGTTTATGAACATAGTTTTGATTTTCACTTTTTAGCGAGTGCAGGTTCGATTTTACCCATGATATTGTATCGTCAATTCCAGAGCTTATATTAATTGAGGATTTCCAGTTTAAATCATGTTTCGCCTTGGTGCAGTCTAGTAGATATGCGTTATCTTTTCCTTTACGATCTTCAACAATATCTACTGAAGCTTCAAAGGAAGTCCCCAACTTTTGTGCGATTAATTTTACCAAATCCAGAATTGAGATTGTTTCATCTGTTGAGAGATGAAAAATATCGCCTGGTTTACCATTGAATGCAGCCGATAATGTTCCAACACATACATCCTTAATATGAATGAAGGAGCGGACAGATTGTCCACCGCCATGAAGTTGTAGTTTTTTATTAGTAAGGAAATATAAAATCGAACGCGGAATTATTCGATAGAGTTGTTGCCCGGGACCAAATACATTTGCTGCTCGTGTCATTACTACAGGGAAATTGTAAGAATTAAAAAACGCAAGCAAACTCATATCTGCAGCAGCTCTTGAAATGGCGTATGGCGTGCTAGAATGGTAGTTGCTATTTTCAGAAATAAAACCCGTACAATTACCATAAACTTCTGGTGTGGAGATATGGATATACTTTTCCAAATAATCGCATTGTCTCAGCTTATCATGAAATTTGATGGTCGAAACTGTATTCGTCATAAACCAGTGTTCAGGATGTGTCCAGCTTTCGCCCACCATGCTTTGTGCTGCGAAATTAACCACATATTGTGGCTTGAACAAATCCACTACGCTCATGATTTGATGAAGGTCAGTATTCAAATCTAATTTGTAAAAAGTAAAATTTCCCGGTTTGTCCCATTTATACGGAAGAAAAACAGTGGAGAGCTCATCCGATCGGCTGATTCCGATAACTTCATGACCCATTTTAAGGCAATGATGGACGAAATGAGAACCTGAAAATGAATTGGATCCTATTACTGCAAAACGACTCATTCCTGCATACTCTTTTTTTCGTTAATGATCAGCTCAACGACGGACAATAACCATATCTGATGAACATTCTCAATCACATTGTAATTATTACTGTCTACCCAAAAATTAATATCACCGAGTTGTCGAAGTGGATTATTTTCATTAAATCCGGATAGCGTAATTACTGATTGGAATTTTTTTCCCCGAGCAGCAGAGCACCCGTTTAGGATGTTTTCAGATTGTCCACTTGATGAAATCGCAATAAAGACATCGCCGGGGTCACCATATGCTTTTACGGCTTTTTCAACCCAACGTTTATAGCCATAATCGTTTGAAAAGCATGTGATCAAATTCGGTTCGTTAAAATTAATACATTTAATACCCGCACCTTTTGTGAGATCAATACTGATATGGCTTGAAATGGATGAACTGGCACCGTTCCCAGCGATGATCACTTTTTTATTATCAGAGGAACACATCAATAACAGCTCAGCCAGTTTTACAAGATCGGAATGTATCGTATCACTAATCTGCATGTGATCAGATGTATCCTTCAAAAAGGATTGAATAAACTCAGGATTATTAATTTTCATCATTTTAAAAGTGATTCTATACTTTTCATAAGCGAAACTTTATTTAATTTTTGCTTATTACCGATAGAGGCAATTTTCTGTGCAGCAGCAAGATTTCCAATAAAAAGGGTGATTTCCGGGGGGAGTCCTGCATAGAAACAAAGCGCGGTGATTGACAACAGTGCATCTCCTGCACCGACACGGTCAACAATATCAGTAGTATATGCCGGGCAAGATGTAAAATCACCATCACTGAAAACCATTGAACCTTTATTACCCCTTGTTATAACAATTTTATCCGTATTAATCTTATTTTGTAATTCAGTAATCAAATCTTCAACAGAGTCAGTGCGATTTCGATAGTCGTGTCTGAGCTCGCCTTCGTGAATACAAATGTATTTAGCAGATCCATATTTTGAAATAGTATGATATCCCACATTAAAGGCATTCAATTGCGTATTGACGGCCAGATATTTTGAGTTTTTTTCCAGTACTTTAACCACATTTGGTGTAACTAATCCATGACCGTAATCTGTAACCAAAACTAAACCCGAATCCAACTGGTTTTGGTTCAATTTTTCTAATAATAATAATTCTTCTTTATAATTTAGTAACTCATCGTTTATATCATACACTCCAAGAGTTTTCGCACGAGTGTAATTATCAACAAACCGAGTTTTCAAAATGGTAGGGGATTTTGATTTGATAATAGGATCAACTGTCACATTTTCGCTAATGTGCTCCATGATAAACTGTTGATGTGAATCCCGATCTCCAAAATAGGTGAGTACTTTAATTGATTGGCAAAATTCGGATAGATGATTGGCAATGGCAATTATTCCACCAGCATATTTTTCAGAATATAGTCTTTGTGTGACTAAAATGGGTTCTTTACCGGATTTACCAATGGTGTCGCAGAAAATATATTCATCAATTATTGTTTCGCCTACAAGAAGCACATCAATATTGCTTAAACTATCAATCATTGAGAAAATATCTTCGACAGAATACTTCTTCTTCAGCATTTCTAAATAAGTTTGTTGTCTTGGATCGAGCTTGGAAAAATGTTGGTTGATTAATGTGGATGAACTAAAAGTGATGTCGTCGGTGTATTGAATCTGTCCTCCAACGGATTCAACGGCCTCAGTCTCTAATTTAATTGCACCTGTGATATCAAGTTCATTATCCCGATAATCAGGACCCTTGACATAATAATCCGGTTTTAGAAGGTTGATGGCTTCAACTGCGGTGGGCCATTCATTAATTGCCACATAGTCTACAATTTCTAAGGCGGATAAAACTTCAGCGCGTAAGTCAGATGTAAATGCAGGTCTCCCGGGTCCTTTGTTGATGAACCTGTCCGGTGTGATTGTAACAATTAAAACGTCTCCGAAATGCTTTGCCTCTTGAAGATATTTAATATGTCCCACATGAAGTAAATCGAAAACACCATGACATTGTACGATTTTCCCCATTTTTTTAATCACAGGGATTTTCGTCGCTAATTCATGTATCGGAATAATATTTTTATTGTTCAAATCAAATCTTAATTAATAATAATCACGCATAGTAGTTAGTATAACGATGATTTACTACCCAAAATATTGTGACGAATAGTTGCAATAATTTACTGAGCAATCTATCGAAGTATGTTGGGTTAAATCCGAATTCAATAAATCACATTGCTAGTTTAGGCAGCTTACGATTTCTTTTAAAATAAAGGAATAACAATGATAAATATAAAATGATAAAAATTACCGAAAGAGAGGCTCCCAATTTTAATAAACGTGGTTCAAAAGTTAAAATTATTTTATTTTGTCCAGGAACTAGAAATAATCCCATAAATCCCAAATTTACACGATGTAACTCAGTGTTTACACCATTAACTGTGGCAGTCCATCCTGCATCGTATGGAATAGAAAAAAATAGAATTTTTGATTTTTCTAAATCAATATCCCCCTCAATTTGATTCGGAGTGAAATTTGTAATTATTAAAGTATCCGCTCTCAATTTAGCAACATCCATTGCATAATCATCAAGTTTATAAGAAAACGGTAATTGAAAACGGCTCTCATCAATTGCATTAAGATCCGTATACTTGGTTAAATCTGGAACTGATTCAATCACTGCTGTTTTTAATAATAAAGCATCTTTCATATTAGGATATGTTTTTTTGAATTGATCGTAGGATAAATAATGACTATAAGAGAATCCAAGTGGCAAATAATTATTATTTAATAGTATGGTCAGCGAATCAATTTTACCAATAGGATAATATCCAAAATTTTCGAGATATTGGGTTTCTTGTTTGATTAGGAAATATTTAACGCTTGCCAGCGACTGAAGTAGTGGTCGTTTAAACAAACCGAGTGCCCATCGTGTTTCAATTTCATTGCCTCTTTGAATGATGTCTACTTCTTCTAGAAATCTTACATAATTCAATTGATTGAACGAATCATATGACGAAGTACCAAAATACCCTTGTGCCATGGCATCATTGAGACTTTCATGCTGGGCAGGGGAAGAGGAGTAGTTTCGTTCGATTCTATAAAATGAGGAATCAATTTCATGAATATATTTTACTGCATCAATCGTTGTGTCATTATAAAAGTTCCGTTCAGTCACATCACTTTCAGAAAGGGGTACTCTTCCTTCAACTGAGAAAGACGTGAGCGCAATAACTTCATATATCACAATCGAAAAAAGTAACAATTTAGTCAAGTTAATCACACTTTTAAACTGAAATAGTAGCATTATCAAAAAGAGAGCTAGTAATATCAACTGGACATTCGTCAATACGTCTTGCTCCATTCTTATATAAAAATACTTTGGAAGAAATAAAACGAGCATGAAAAAACAAAACGTAAAAAATAGGATTTTCCAATTGATGTAATATCCTTTTAAGTAATGGGAAAGTACAGTCTGGGAAGATATTATCAGAATTATCGTTAGGAAAAAGGAGTATGTTCTGAAGTAATCCCCAGTAAAAAGCCAGATAAGATGGCGAAAATAGGGAAATACAAGTGGTACGATTCCAAATAAAATGAGTCCAATTAGTAATCCTTTTTTATTTCTGGTAATGATTGAAAATACTTGCGGAAATAGAAAAAGACTTATTAATCCACAATAATACATGGGAGCTTCAAAATAATTATACCAACCATAAAATTCAGATCCAGTGCTTTGGAGATCGTTGGAGAAAAATCGGAATATTGTCGTCAATGACAATTCAATGTCCGCAGTTTGGAAAATAAAGACATTCGCGAGCTTATTGAAATAAGAAGCATCACCACCGACTCTGGGACTTTCCAAATATTGAAGAATATTTGGAAAAAAGAAAATAGAGCCCATCAACATCCCAAATAATGCTAATCCTGCTAATTTAAGGTATGAATCGAATGCCGATCGTACTCTGAATTTAGATTTTAGAGTTAAATGGACAGTAGCGTATATCCCTGTCATTATAGTATAAAAATACAGCCAAAAGGTAAGATAAATTGCGATCATCATAAATGCAACTGGAACCAAGTACCAGTTATTCCTTTTGAAAAATAAGGCCAGAGATAATAGTAGCAAGGCGGCACAAACAGCTTCATTAGATGCTTGGAACCAAGAACCTCCGATTACAAGGTATGAACTGAAAGCAAATAATAATCCTCCAAGAATAGAAGCAAGAGGGTGGATATCTAATTCTTTTAGAAATAAGTGAAATAATATCCCTGACACTAATATTTTTGAGAATTCAACATAAAATATAACCGGAAGAATAAAATCCTTTCCTAGAAAATACATAATCCAGTTAAATGGATCACCCACGGTTAGCGGAAGAAAGTTTTGCCCCATCCCAACCTGAAATGACCACTTGGGAAAACCCCATTCCCGTAGATAATTGGACATGTGAACAAATCGAGGATATGACGCATTTAGTGTATCACTGCCAATATCTTTAAACAGGTAGAACTTCTGGAACGTGAAATAATCCCAATAGACGATTATGCCGATGAGGAGGATTGACATGAATAAAACAAAAAGACTTCGTCGTTCAATATAATCGGTAATTGGTTTGAATATTCGTGATTCCAGAAAATCAATATAATGTTTAAGCTTACTTCTCAAAATTCTCCATAGGTGATATAAATTGTTGTGTTAATTTCTCTTATTGATTATAATCGATTAATTATTTAAAAAATTTATGGGAGTATCAGAGAGAATAAAAATGTTTTTTCTAATAAAAGATGCATCCTAAATTATGAATGACCATTCGGTCAATAAATAATAAATATGTCACCAAGAACTGAAAACCAATTTGAAGCCATGCGCATGAAAAGCCGCGAAAACATCATTTCCGTAGCGATGAATCTTTTCGCGGCCAATGGATATCATACTTCAAGTATTGCACAGATTGCTAAAAGCGCAAATATCTCAAAAGGACTGATCTATAATTATTTTGCTTCGAAAGAAGAGCTACTGGATGCTATCATAAAGACGGGCTTTGCTGAAATAGATCAAATGCTGCCACCAGTTATAGAAAGTGAAAACCCGAGGGCAACAATGGTTTCAGAAATCGAAACTGTTTTTCAGAATTACCAGTCTAATTTTGAATTTTGGAAGTTTTACTTTCAGATTATCATGCAGCCCAAGATATTTGAAATATACGCGCAACCCCTTAAGACCTTTTTATCAGAACAAATTGTGAAATTATCGGATTTGTTTAAGTCTATATGCGTATCTCATCCTGAACTTAAAGCAAGAACTTTGGCCGCACTATTGGATGGTATTGGATTTCATATGATCATTGATGAGGACTACCCATTGGATGATGTAAAAAACTTCATAATTCATAATCTCATTCAAGAAGAGCAAAAATGAAATCACTAATTCTTTCTCTTTTTATAACTCAATTTATATTTTGTCAGGATCTCACAGCCAGTGCAATCCTTGACTCGATGAATCGGGTTATGACGCCTGAAAATGTCAAATCTACTATCAGACAGATCATCACGACAAGCCGGGGAAATGAACGAGAATTCGAATACGAAATGTTCTCCGGATCAAAAGGTGAAAATGTACTGCTCCGTTATACAAAACCCAATGTTGTAAAGGGAAATGCCATTTTGATGAAAAATCATTCCGATGATATCTGGATTTATTTTCAAAGAACTCGACGTGTCAGGAAACTCGCATCCAGCAGTAAAAATCAAAAAGTAGAAGGAAGTGATTTTTCATATGAGGATTTTTCAAGTGGAGATACGTGGAAAGAAGATTATGATAATAAGCGACTTCTCGATGAAGATGATAAGTACGTCCTGGAACTCGCCCCAAAACCAGATGTGTCCACCAGCTATGGGAAAATGATCGTTGTCATCAGAAAATCAGATTTCTATCCTGATATCATCAGATATTTTGACAAAAATATTGTCCATGAAAAGACACTTACTATGGAGGATATCCGCAATATTGAAGGGTATCCAACTGCGATGAAAATGACGATGGTCAATCATCTCGAAGACACCAAAACCCGAATGGAAATTGTTAATTCGACGTATAATATTTCATATCCTGATGATTATTTTACAGAAAGATATCTTCGAGAATGAGAACCACTTTTCCAACTTACACGATAGGGATAATTATATTTATCCAGTCCTTTTTAATCGGACAATGGAATACAGGCGGATATGTTGAAATGGAAGCCGATATTACTCCCTCAAACGCCTTTACATATTATGGTTATTATAAGCTCCGATTTGATTTGGAAAAAGAGATCAATCAACAAATTGAAGTGAATTGCTCTATCCTTGCAAAACAGTACTGGGGACAAAATGAGTTTTTAATACAGGACTATTTTCCAATTAATCCTGATTACGAATTCTTAAGTTTTACAATGAATGATACTTTATACATCGACGATCTGTTTTTGGTCTGGCGAACTGAATCACTCGGTGAAGTGATTATTGGAAGGCAACCCATTTCACTTGGATCAGCATATGTTTGGAATCCCACTGATATTTTTTCTCCTAAAGATAATTTTGATCCTACTTATGAACTACAGGGAGTTACCGTATTACGTTGGTTATATCCGATTCGATCATTTGAGTTAGACGGGATAATCCAACCGATACAAAATGGTAATGATGCGAATATGTATCTTGGATTAAAAGGGAATCTTCAGCATTTTGATTATACGATTTCGGTTATTAATCGCAATTATGAATATAACTATGCTCAACCCTACCAATATTACAAAGATACAAGTATCGGGTTTTCCGTAGTTGGAGAAATCCTTACTGCCGGTGTGTGGTTTGAGTCAAATTTGGTTGTTCGTGGTGATCATTATCCTGATAACCGGGAGTGGGCATTTGGTATTGATTACACCACACCGCAATCCTTGTACCTGCTTTTAGAAACTTATCATAACGATGCAGGTGCGGGATACACTCCGGGTCAGTACTATCCGCTGAATCAGGTGTTAGACTATTTAGATGGCAAAACTCGAACGCTGTGTGAGGATTATATAATGTTAATGTCCCGTTATCCGTTGAACCAATGGTGGAGTATTGGTGCGTGGACACTCCGAAACATGAACGATAAAAGTGAGATATTCTCCTTACAAATAATCGGATCTCCGTTACAGGATATTGCGGTTGATGTCTCCATATTCTCATTTCTTGGTAGTGGAAAAACAGAATTTGGTATTCAGGAATCCTGGATAAGAGCAAGGCTTAATGTATTTTTTTAATCTTTAATTCAGTAGCAGGTTGAAAATGAGAAAAAGGTTATTGATCTTTATTGGTGAAAACGCCGTCAATAATACCTATCTGATGTCATTTGTTATTATTATAATGACACTTATTTTGGGAGCGATGGCTAGTAGACTTCAAGTCAGTACCAGTTTTACCGAAATGATGCCTACTGGTAATGCGAAAGCAGAAGAATTTGAATTTATACTTGATGAATTTAACAATGCTTCAAATATAATACTGCTCGCGGAAGGTGAAGAGCACAGCTTAAAAGATTTTGCGTTGGAGCTTAAACCAAGGCTTGAAGATTTATCTCATTGGGTGGATCGTGTTGATATAAATATTCCAGTTGAATTTTACCAACAGCATGGCCTCAAACTTCTTAAATCAAATGAATTAAAAAACTTCAGTTCGATCTATGAAAATCCAAGTTTAATACCATTTTTGGTAAATCTGAACGATAGCTTCGAAAAGGAATACCAAGGGGATGAAGCGTTATCCACCAAAAGAAAGGAATTAGATGCAGTCCGTTTTTTGGATGGATTAGAAAAATTCGTTGAAGTCCAAAAATTGGTATTTGATGGTACACCTCCCATAAATCCCGGAAAAGTGGCAACTGATGCAATCCTGATTGGTGAAACCTACTTCATGTCACCGGATCACAAATTAATATTAATTATGATTGAGCCTGTTTTTAATATGGTTGATGATTTCCAAATTGTGACTGATGCTGTAGATGGGATAGAAAAAGTTATCAAGGACATTGCACTAAAATATGAAGTAGAAGCAGGTCTCACCGGAACCCTTGTCCTTGCGCGTGATGAAATGGTGGCAGTTGAGAGCGATTCATGGCGGATTACCACTCTTGCTCTGGCAGGAATATTTATTTTGTTTGTTGCCTCATTCAGAATCTGGGTGAGTCCGTTATTGGCGATTACGGCTGTGATATTTGGTGTGATATGGGCGATGGGGATCACCAGTATCCTTGTTGAAAACCTCAATATGACAACGGCAATGATGGGAGTAATTCTGGTGGGTTTGGGTATCGATTTTAGTATACACATCATATCAGGATACACTGAATTCAGAAATGCAGGTACGGATGCTCTGACCTCAATGATATCAGCACTTGTCAAGTCAGGACCGGGTATTATAACGGGAGGACTGACCACCGCTTTGGCTTTTCTAACAATGATCATATCTGAAAACCGTGGCATGCGGGAATTTGGGTTGGTGGCCGGTTTTGGAATTGTGGCTACCATGATTGCATCCTTGATTGTATTACCTGTGTTATTAGCACTTAGGGAACGTCTATTAAATAAATTCAAGCGGACTTCTGTACCCAAAGATATTTCGTTTAAGTTTTTGGCTGACATCGCTTTTCACATTTATAATCATAGTCTGATCTATGGTTTTTCGTTGATCATCATTACCGGAATAATGCTATTTGAAGCTTATCAAATCAAAATTGACTACAATTACTTGAATATGGAGCCTGTGGGCCTCGAATCCATTAAATTGCAGGATAAATTGGTAGATGCGTTTGATCTCTCAACGGATTTTGTAGTATTCACATCAACGGATTTAGATGAAGTCCGTTTGCTTACGGAAAAGAGCGGTGAGCTAAGTTCTGTCGGGCATACTGAAAGCATATCTGATTATATTCCAGACGATAAAGATTCAGCACTCAGATTCAGAATGATTCGTGATATAAGACGTACTTTGCTCTCAACCCCCGTACAAACGTCCATTTCAGAGATGGATGTTCAACAATTCCTGTCAGAGATGAAACGACTTGAATATAATATTATAGAACTGCAATCACTTGCTTATATGGGCGGGCAAGATAGAATTTATGAAAAGGCGGCGTTATTAGTAGGAGTTGTAGATGATACAACACTGACAGGCAAAATATCTGGCCTAATAGAATCAATTGACAATCGTGATATTAAATCAGAACTCACATATTTCACTAATCAGTTCACACCTCATTTCCGAGAGTCAGTTATCGAAATGACCAACGCAGATCCGTTAGATATCAGTTTATTACCTGATGATATACGAAAACGATTTGTGGGAAATAGTGGTGAAACCATGTTGATTTCCATTTACCCCAAAAAAAATATCTGGGAAGATGCAAAATTTTTATTTCAGTTCACCAAGGATGTTGAATCAATCAGTTCGAAAGCTACCGGACTTCCTCCAATTTATGTTGAGCTGCTGAGACTGATGGCCATTGATGGGAAAAATGCAACCATGTTTGCAATAGTTGCCGTATTTCTGTTGCTCACACTGGATTTTCGAAATATCTTTTATACGCTATTTGCGATGGTTCCCTTGATTTTTGGTACAATCTGGATGGTTGGTATTATGAAAATAACCGGTTTACAACTGACAATGATGAATATCATGGCAATTCCCCTCATTATTGGTATTGGGATTGACGATGGAGTCCATGTCCTTCACAGATACCGCATAGAAAAAGATATTCGAACTGTTTTTCGATCCACAGGGAAAGCAATATTTCTGACTTCAATGACAACTATGCTGGGATTTGGATCGCTATGGTTTGCTACCTACCGCGGGCTTGGTAGTATGGGAATTGCTCTGTTTATCGGTGTGGGTACATGTTTTATTATTTCGATTGTGGCCCTACCGGTTTTGTTCAGGGTTCACAACAAGTTTATATCCTGATTTACCAGGCAAATTCTATTTCACACAAAAACTATTATCAATAGGAATTTAAAGTGACTGAAAGAGTTGATAAGTTATTTTCAAGATTGGGCATCTGTTCCAGAAGAGAAGTTTTAAAATTGGTTAGAGCTGGAAAAATCACGATAGAGGAAAGGTCGGTAAAATCCGCACAAGAACGGGTTGATCCATCAGAGATCAAATTTAATGGTGAAGTTTTAGACCATCCGGACAGAATAGCTACCATTTTTTACAAACCTGAAGGTGTCGTTTGTACTCGCCTTGGTGATGATACCATTTTTCAGTATTTCCCCTCTGTGTGGAATAAAAGACGACCACTGGTAAACTCAGCTGGTAGACTTGACAAAGATACAACCGGTATACTCATCATTACTGATGACGGTGATCTTGTGCATAGGATCATTTCACCGCGATATCACATTCCTAAAACGTATGAGATTGAAGTGGCTGACCCTTTCTCGGGGCAGGAACCAGAGATCTTTAAAAGTGGGACATTACAATTGGCAGATGAAGATAAACCCTGCAAACCAGCAGATTTAGAAATTCTAACAAAGAATACAGGACGATTGAAGTTATATGAAGGGAGATACCACCAGGTTAAGAAGATGTTTTATCACTTTAATAATGAGGTTGTTAAGCTCCACCGTTCTACAATCGGATCGTTGGGTCTGGGGGATTTAAAACCGGGCGAGTGGAGGGATATAACACCGGAAGACTATCGACTCATTGGAGTTTGATTTTATCAGATATAAAAAAAGCCCGGAGAACACCGGGCTCTTTTTATTGACATTATTTTATTTTGTTGGAGCTTCGATGGGTATTTTATGAGCGATCTTCGCCATATTTTCCTCAAAATTGAATGGTTTTTCTTTATCAAAAGTAGGACTTTTTTCATTATGGCATTGAAGACATGTTTCCTTTGAAACCGTCAGCATTCCATAACCATCGCCTTTTTCAGTACCATCATAAATGGCCTGCATCACTTTTTTGCTTTTATATTCACTGCCGGGACCATGGCAATTTTCACAACCAACGTTCTTCAGGTTTTCCATGCGTTTTGCAACTTTTTCCCCTGCTTTATCGTCTTCTGCCGGAGCATAAAAAGCCGCATCCTTAATCTCGAATCCACCTTTTGCATATCCGGTTGTATGGCAACCGACACATTCTGGAGATTCATGTGGAGCAGTTTTTAGCTCCATTTTATTTGCGATTTCAACTGCCGCTTCCGACATAAGTGTGGCAAATGCATTTCCATGGCGTGATTCATTCCATTTAACATATTGAGCACCCTTCGCTTCTTTCTTATGACATGTTTTACACTTATTAGACCCGACGTATTCGAAGTCACTTGCTTGTGTAAAACCGCCTATAACGATGCTAAATACAAATATTAGTATTTTCATGATTATTTATTCTCCATTGATTTTAATTTTAAATATAAAACGATAACAAAAAAAGTAAGAATAAGTGAAAAAACAATTAATCCTTTTTTTCTAAACCCGAATTCGGTTAGTGCCTGTTCAGCACCAATAATCGCTGCATCTGCGGCCTTATATCCGTCTTCAGAAGTTTTTCTAACGAACTCCTCGTTAAAACTATGAATGCTCGTTCTTGTCTGGATCAGGTTCTTATGAGCATCTTCTAAAGAAAAGAATAGCTCACTTACTTCCATTCCTTTATTCTCTGCTAAATCAACCGTTTCAATTGCTTCTTCAATTTTATTATTCAGACTGTCTATAATATTAAAAAGAGTCCCTGCAAGCCTATTCGCTTTATCTTGACCATCAGAGTGGCAATGTGAACAGGTTTCATTCTCCGACCAGTTAAGCGCCTCATCAGTTGGTTTCAAAATATCATGATGATTGTGGCATCCTTCACAAAGTTTGATGTTTTCTTTTATGAAAATTTCACGAAGATGACTTCCTTTAAATAGTTCAGCATTGTTTGCATGACAGGTTCCACAAATATCAGAAATACTAAGGATAGTAGGTGGCATTGCGCCGTGGTTACCATGACAGTCATTACATGCAGGAGCACCGATATCTTTTTTGTCGAACAGTGCTGTACCATGAACAGAGGATTTGTATTTATCAAACTGATCAGTTGGTAATCCTGAATTAGCCATTATGTCTTTATCACTATGGCAACGTTTACATGTAGTAGGAACATTCATGTGGTACACTAAAGATCGTGGGTCTTTGATTGGATAAATACCGTGTACACCGTGACAATCTGTACAAACGGCCACATGTTCATCGTTTTCTGTTAGTTTCTGGCCATGGTGACTGGTCCAGTATTGTGATTCTTGGTCAGTTTTTATATGAGCCGAATATTGTCTCATATATTCCGGATCGCTGTGACATTTACCACAAAATCTGGGTTGATCCTTTTTATCAACTGCACCGACAAAATCATCTACATCCCACATGGCTTCATCTTCATCATCACCAGCATTTGGATTCCCACCATGACAATCCGAACAACTCAACCCTTTTTGAAAGTGGACATCTTCCATTATATGAGTCATGATCTTTTCATCATCATCACGATCTTCATCAATAATCTGGTGGCAAGCAATGCATCCGTCGGAATCATCTGAAGAAGCGGTGATTACCCAGCTAACAGATAAACAAATAAAGAATAGTAGTTGAATTAAATGTTTCATACAGAATACCCCCAAATAGTCATGCCAGCTATGAAAACAATTGCAAATATTCCTACAAATTTCCAAAATAATGATCTTTTGCCTTGGTTAGCTTTTTTGTCAAGAAATGGAACCAAAAACCAAATTAATCCGGCAATGGCGAACATCATAATTCCAAACAGCTCTCCTTCTATAAACCAGACGTGCGCAGGTATCAGCTTTAAGGTCTGAAACATGAACATGAAATACCATTCTGGTTTAATACCCGCAGGAGCTGAAGCCAATGCATCAGCTTTTTGGCCGAGTTCCCAAGGGAAGAATACAGCTAGAAGTGCGATAACGTTCAAAACGATCAACCAAAGCAATAAATCCCGGGTAGCAAAGTTCGGGAAAAACGGCATGTATTTTCTCTTATCATGAGGGAGATTTTCTTGTTCGGGAGGAACACTCATCCCTTGCAATTGAACAAACATCAGGTGCAATCCCAGCAATAGTGTGAAGACAAGAGGTAGAACAGCAACATGAATTCCATAGAATCGGGTAAGTGTTGCTCCGCTTACTTCATCTCCAGATCGCAGCAGTTTTAATAAGAAATCTCCAACAATAGGTACTGCACCGGCAATATCGGAGCCAACTTTTGTAGCAAAAAATGCGAGTTCGTTCCAAGGGAGTAAATACCCTGAAAATCCAAAAAACATCGCTAGTAACAATAGAATGAAACCGGAGTACCAGGTGATTTCGCGAGGTTTGCGGTAAGCCTTGGCGAAATAAACTGTGAACATGTGCAAAAAGATAAATAATATGAACAGGTTCGCAGACCAACTGTGGATTTCCCGTATTAGCCATCCGAAGCTGACCTTGCTCACAATAAATTTGACACTTTCAAAGGCAGTTGTCGCACCAGGTTGATAGTATAAAATCAGTAGTATACCAGTGAAAACCTGAACGATAAAAAGAAATAAGGATACACCACCAAGATAATACCAAACCGTTCCGTAAAATACGGGAACTTGTTTTTTCGTTGCAAACTTGACTGCAGAATCCAAGTCAATACGTTCATTTATCCAATCATATAATTTCATTATGACATATCCTCACTGCTAATGATTACCTTTTCATTTGCTATTCGGACATTATATTGTGCTAATGGTTTCGGAGGAGGTCCTGATAAGTTTGTTCCCTCAAGATTGTAAAAACCATTATGACAAGCACACCAGATTTGTTCGGTATCCGTTTTATACTGCACGTTACAGTCCAAATGGGTACAGGTGGCGGATAATGCTTTGAAATCTCCTTCTTTTGTACGAATCACAATAACTGGCTTTCTTCCGAACCTGATGATCTTAGAGCTATTTGGTGGAAATTCGGTAATTGAGCCCACATCCACATTTGTTACATTCGAATCAGGAACGCTTGGCGGGATCAGATATTTACTAATTGGATATAATATCGAAGCCAACCACGCGGTTGCACCGGCGCCTAACATTATATCCAGGAATTTTTTTCGATCAGGATTTTTCAATACTTTTGCTCCTATTTCAATTCTTTAAATTAACAACGATTGCATAATCGCTAAAAAATTACCATACTTTCCACATCTAATTCATTAAAAAAACGTACTGTAAATTATCGCTAATCGGATATGTACATCAAAATTCTTTTATCACCTTAATTATTAAGACTATTGATCGATATGAATGAAAGAAATTGGAATGAATTGAGACAGTATCTGATTCACAATGATTACAGTATAAATAATATTTAAAGGTCGGAATAACTATTTAATAAAATAATAGATGCACATAAATAATAAACTTGAATCAAGCAATGGAAACTGAAACAGTCGAAGAAAATGTGTTTCCTTTTTCATTCTTCTTAACATTATTGTGAACCAAAAAAATGACATTCAAATTTCCGCCTTCTAGATTGTTTAAGATTTATTGGTAAGACTAAATTTCACGTCTATAATTTTGAAAGATTAAGTTAATAATATGCGATTCACTCCTGTAAATAATAATGTGGATTTTATCCAGTTAGAACATAAAATTCTTGAACAATGGGAAAAAGAGCAAACATTCGAAAAACTTGTTCAAAAGAACAAGGGTAATCCGAAGTGGTCTTTCCTTGATGGACCTATCACTGCAAACAATCCCATGGGTGTACACCATGCATGGGGAAGAACATTAAAAGACATATTCCAAAGATTTCATGCGCTTAAAGGATTCGATCAACGGTATCAAAATGGATTTGACTGTCAGGGACTTTGGGTCGAAGTAGAAGTCGAAAAAGAACTAGGGTTCAAATCTAAAAAAGATATCGAAGAATTCGGCATTGAAAAATTTGTTAATCTCTGCAAAGAGCGTGTTGAAAAATATTCTAAAATCCAAACCGAACAATCAAAGCGACTTGGATACTGGATGGATTGGGATAACTCTTACTATACAATGTCCGAAGAAAATAACTACACAATCTGGCTTTATCTTAAAAAGTTATTTAACAGAGGAAAAATAAGAAAAGGATTTGACGTCGTACCGTGGTCCGGAAAATCTGGTACATCGTACTCTCAGATGGAAATCATCGAGGGCAGAAAACTGGTTGCGCATAAAGCGGTATTTGTCCGTTTTCCTTTGATCGACAGAGAAAATGAATATCTGTTAGTATGGACGACAACACCCTGGACGCTTACATCGAACGTGGCTGCTGCAATAAATATAAATCTATCCTACCAACGGTTACGCTCGGTTGATGGTTCAATCTATTATTTTGCTGCGGATAATCTTGAGAATAAACGTCTTGAGAAACAATATCTGGAGAAAAAACAGTGGGTTGAAAACGTCCCCAAATTAAAAACCATCGCTCAAATATTTAAGGAACGCGGAGGATATACCCTGGAAGGAACCATCCTGGGGGCTGAAATGATCGGTTGGAAATATCGTGGTCCATTTGATGACCTTCCGGCACAGTCTGTTTTTGGAGGGTATCCGTTTGTTAATGAAGAATTAGCCGAAAATCATATTAATGGTATCTCATGTCATGCTGTGATCGATGGTGGGAAAGATTCTATTGGAAGTGATAATGTCGTAGCAGGTGAAGGAACCGGAATTGTCCATATTGCTCCAGGCTGCGGTGATATCGATAATAAGATCGGTGCAAAGCATAAACTTGTTAATATTGCCCCTTTAGACGATCAATCCCATTATCTAGACAACTTTGGATGGCTTTCTGGCAAACGCGTCACAGATCCACAAACCACAATTGAAATTATTGACAAGTTAAAAGAAACGCAGTTTCTGGTGTATGTTGAAAAATACCCTCATGTTTATCCGCATTGTTGGAGATCGGGCGATGAGCTGGTATTCAGAATGGTTACTGAATGGTATATCAACATGGATTGGCGTGATGAAATTAAGAATATTGTAAAGGATATTCAATGGATACCAGATTGGGGCTCCGACCGCGAGATTGAATGGCTTACCAATATGGGTGACTGGATGATCTCGAAAAAAAGATTCTGGGGATTAGCGTTACCAATCTGGACATTTGAAGATGAATCCTTTTATGTTGTCGGTTCTAAAGAAGAATTAAAAGAACTAGCAGTAGAAGGCTGGGACGATTTTGAGGGGAAAACGCCTCACCGGCCGTGGATTGATAAGGTGAAAATCAGACATCCTGAAACAGGTCTCATAGGGACCCGGATACCGGATGTTGGAAATCCCTGGCTTGATGCAGGTATTGTGCCTTATTCCACATTGAAATACAATGAAGATCGAGAATACTGGAAGCAGTGGTTTCCTGCAGATCTTGTGCTAGAGTGTTTCCCGGGACAGTTCCGCAATTGGTTTTATTCATTATTGGCGATGTCAACTGTCATGGAAAATACTGCCCCCTTTAAAACGTTATTGGGTCATGCTCTTGTCAAAGACGATACAGGACGGGAAATGCATAAATCGTGGGGAAATGCGATCTGGTTTGAAGAAGCTGCCGAAAAAATGGGCGTGGATGTTATGCGGTGGATGTACGCTGCACAAAATCCCGAACACAATATGCTGTTTGGATATAAACATGCAGATGAAACACGTAAACAAATTATTACGCTTTGGAATACTTACTCGTTTTTCGTGACGTATGCTAATCTGGATAAATTTGATCCGCTGGTTAAAAAGGCAAATCCTGAATCCTTCACACAGTTAGATAAATGGATATTGGCAAAGGTCAATGAGCTTGTTCGTATAGCCGATAACTATTACGAAGAATTCAAGGTATTTAAATTGTTACAGTCCGCCACTGAGTTTTTAGATGACCTCTCGAATTGGTATGTTCGAAGAAACCGCCGTCGATTTTGGAAAAGTGATAGCGATTCTGATAAAACGGCAGCCTACCAGACTTTACATGAAACCTTGTTGACTTTTGTAAGAATCATGTCACCGATCATTCCCTTTATATCTGAAGATATTTACCAAAATCTGGTTTGCAGTGTTGACAGTGATGCACCTGAAAGTATTCATCTGACAACATTCCCGGAATATAAAAGCGAGTATAAAAATGATGATCTCATTCTGGAGATCGATGCCATTAAACAAATCGTTAATATCGGTAGGTCAGCTAGAAATAAAGCCAATATCAAAATCCGGCAGCCACTATCCCAGCTGGTGATATTTTCCAAAAGCGACAGTATGAAAAATTATGTTGATCGAAATTCAGATCAGATCACGGAAGAGTTGAATATCAAATCTGTAAAGATTACCGATAATATCGAAGAAATCGTCACTTTTGAGGTGAAACCCAATTTTCAATCCTTAAGAGGAAAGTTCGGAGCTGAGTTAAAAGAGGTACTTACTCTGATCAATTCAACATCCATTGATGAGATCTTGCTAAAAATTCAATCCGGGCAGAGTGTTCTTCTTGGGGAAAAATTTGATATTGCACCGGACGACCTTATTATCAGTGAAATCCCTGCTGAAGGATTTTCCACTAATTCTGATAATCTTGTGACTATTGGAATTGATATACGATTAACGGAAGAACTTATCAGAGAAGGGATCATCCGGGATTTAGTCCGGCAAATTCAAAATCTACGTAAAGAAGTAGGATTGAAAGTAGAAGATCGGATTCAAGTCTCGATAGAAGCTGATGAGACAATTAATTCTGCACTTGATTCTTATGGAACGTATTTGTTAAATGAAGTACTTGGTGTAAATTTGTTAAAGAATTCTAGTAAATCTGAACACATTTTAAAAATAAAAATTAATGGGATACCTGTTACAATTGGTATCACGAAAGCAAACAATTCAGGAGTGTAGTATGACGGGCAAAAATAAATGGATGAAACGTGATCTCAACAAGTTTAAAAAATTGATCTTGGAAAAACGAAATTCGACTTTGGATTCAATCGAAAAAGCCAGAAAACTTACTGATAATATTTTAGAAGGTGGATCAGTTAATGCGATATATTCTTCTCATATGGCAGATGCTGGGAGTGATCATCAGGAAAGAGAAAAGGCGTTTTATTGGTTAAAAAGGGAAATGGATTATCTGCAATATCTGGACCGAGCATTGGATATGATTGATGATGGTTCATTTGGGGTATGTAAAGAATGTGGTGAAAAGATCCCCGAAGCCAGAATAATTGAAGTTCCTCATACTAGTACTTGCTACGACTGCAAAACAAAAGTAAAATAGTTTGAGAATATTAATATCAACGTTATTGGTCGTTTTTCTTGATCAAATAACAAAATTTTGGATAAAAACAAATTATCTCATGGGCACTCCTCATGACATAATTGGTGATTTTTTTAGAATTACATTTGTCGAAAATCCCGGCGTCGCTTTTGGCATCAGCGTTGGGAGGTATCTTCCTATTATCACTGTCCTTTCATTTTTTGCGATCGGCCTGGTTTCTTATTATTTATACATTGAACGAGATAAAAGATTAGAGTTAAGGCTCGGTTTGGCATTGATCTTGGGAGGTGCTATTGGAAACATGATAGATAGGGTACTCATGTTCATCATTCCGGGTAAGTACACCGGGGTTGTAGATTTTATCGATATTGGTATCAATCAGCATCGATGGTATATTTTCAATGTGGCCGACGCAAGCGTTACCATAGGAATCACCCTTGTCCTTTTATATTCATTATTTCTAGAAGAAAATAAACAATAACAAATCCGTTGGAACTTCGGTTTAATATCCAGTGTGACAAGTCACGTGTTCGACTGGACCAATATTTGGTTTCAGTTTTTCCGGATATTTCCCGCTCAAAATTACAAACCGTTATTAAATCAGATGCCTTGAAAGTCAACGGAATATCCGCCAAACCCAATCTGATGTTGTCAGGTGGCGAACACATCACATGTGACTTTCAATCCACTATTGATGAAGATGTTATCCCACAAAAAATTGACCTTGAAATCTTGTATGAAGATGATGACATGGTGGTTGTGAACAAACAAGCTGGATTGGTTGTCCATCCCGGGAGTGGAAACTGGGATAATACGTTGGTGAACGGACTCCTTTATCATTTCAAAAATTTATCCAATTCAGACTCTGATCGACCGGGAATTGTTCATCGTCTGGACAAGGATACTTCAGGTGTCATCATCATTGCAAAAACCGATTATGCGCACCATTATTTAAGTCAGCAGTTCCAGAAGAGAGAAATTCGTAAAGAATATAAAGCATTGGTGTGGGGGATTGTGAAGGACGCAGACAGAATTGAAAGTAAATTGGGGAGAAATCCAAGAAGCAGACAATTATTTTCTTCTGTTATTACGAATGGTCGAACCGCAGTTACTCGATATGAGCCGATCAAAGTTTATCCTCCGCTGAGCTGGATTTCTCTATACCCTGAAACCGGACGAACTCATCAATTGAGAGTTCATATGAAAGAGATCAGCCATCCGATTATCCAGGATCACCTTTACGGAGGTGATTTTGGCAAGATGAAATCATTTCATGAGAAGCACACACGGTTAATCAAATCCGTTTTTAAGGTGATATCGCGCGCCGCACTCCATGCATATTCAATTGAGATAGAACATCCAAGACAAAAGAAACGAATGACCTTCACTGCAGAAATACCAGTTGATATAAAATCCGCACTTGAGATTTTGGAAAATGACGAACAATGATTATTTAGACCAGTTCATTGAATACATTTCCTTTGAGAGAATGTATTCTTCCCATACCATTCGATCATACAAGAATGATTTGGAAGAATATTTAGCCTTTTTACAATCTTATGATACATCGGTGAAGGTTACTAAAACCGAAAAATCATCCATCCAATTTTTTCTTCAGAAGCTCAGCGAAAAGGGTTTAACTGCCCGAACTGTAGCTCGAAAATTGGCAACCTTAAAATCGTTTTACAAATATTTATTTCTTAATCAAGTCACCCAGAAAAATATTGCTGCAACTGTAAAGACGCCTAAACTTCCAAAACACCTTCCTGATTTTCTAAAAACATCAGAAGCAAAATCATTAATGGAACTTCCAGACCTCTCCACAATAGAAGGAAAGAGAGACAGACTTATACTTGAACTCTTCTATTCAACGGGGGTAAGAATTTCAGAATTGATCAATATCAAATTGAAAGACATTCAAGTTGAAAACCGGATTATTCGTATATTAGGCAAAGGAAACAAGGAGCGATTGGTTATTTTCAGCAGTTACGTAGCTGAGGCCTATAAACAGTACATGATCGAAATTGTAAAACATAATGATATTCAATCCCAGGAATATTTATTTCCTTCCATCAGAAAATCCAAAAGTAATAATTCAAGCAATCACATCTGTCAAAAAACAGTATACAACATAGTGAAAAAATATTTACGACAGATTTCCAATAATGAAAAATTAAGTCCGCATTCAATACGGCACACTTTCGCAACCCATCTATTAAATAATGGAGCAGATTTAGTCGCGGTTAAAGAACTGCTGGGACACAGCAGTTTATCGTCCACACAAATCTATACCCATGTTCAAATAGAAAAACTAAAAAATGAATATAATAAATCTCATCCACATGCAAAAAAATAAAGGAGAAGTATGATTACCTGGCGTGAACTTGGACTTCAGGAATTAGGAATGTCTAACATCGACCGGATTTTGAGAAATCTACCGGTAGAAAGTTTAATTGAAGATTCGATCTTAAAAAAAGAAACAAAGATGGGAATGAACGGAGCAGTGATGGTCGATACTGGTCGATATACCGGCCGTTCCCCAAAAGATAAATACTTTGTTTCAGAAAATACGTCTAAGGATAATATCTGGTGGGGAAGTGTTAATCAAAAGATTGACACAGAAACATTTGATTATCTCTACAAAAACGTTATTAGTTATTATAATCACGCCGATGACTCAAATACATACATATTTGATGGTTTCGCCGGAGCAGATCCTGATTACCGGATATCCGTTCGAATTATCGCTAAAAAAGCCTGGCAGGTACTTTTTGCCCAAAACATGTTCATTCGACCCACTGCTGAAGAGTTAAAAGATTTTACACCAGATTTTACGATCATCAATGCCTCTGAAGTTTCAAATGAACGATATGAAAAACATAAAATGAATTCCGACACATTCATTTGCTTCAATCTTGAAAAGAGAGTATGTATTATCGGTGGAACCGAATACGGTGGTGAGATCAAAAAAGGGATATTTTCCGTACTGAACTACATGCTTCCACTACGTGGTGTTCTATCAATGCATTGTTCATCGAATGTAGATTTGAACGGAGAGAATCCTGCACTATTTTTCGGATTAAGCGGCACTGGGAAGACCACACTTTCAACTGATCCTAACCGACCGTTGATTGGTGATGATGAACATGGGTGGTCCGATAACGGGATATTTAATTTTGAAGGCGGTTGTTATGCAAAAGTCATCAATCTTGACCAGGAAGCTGAACCGGATATTTATAATGCCATCAGGCATGGTGCCTTGCTTGAGAACGTCGTTTTCGATGAAAGAACCAGAGTAGTTGATTTTACTGATAGTTCAAAGACTGAAAATACACGAGTCTCATATCCTCTGGAATTTATTGAAAATTCATTATGCGCTCAAGGCTTAAGTAGTATGACAGGACATCCCAAAACCATCATATTTTTGGCTTGTGATGCTTATGGCGTACTTCCTCCTATTTCAAAACTGACGAATGACCAGGCTATGTATTATTTTATCAGCGGATATACGGCAAAAGTGGCGGGTACAGAACGAGGAATTACAGAACCGCAAGCCACATTTTCGCCTTGTTTTGGCGGTCCATTTCTCACACTTCATCCATTAAAATATGCTGATTTACTCAAGGAAAAAATAATAAAACACGACTCAAAAGTGTACTTGGTGAATACTGGCTGGATAGGTGGATCCGCAACGGAAGGCGCGAAAAGAATTAGTATCCAAAATACCCGTGCCATGATTACGGCGATCCTTGATGGCTCAATTGAAAATGCTGAATTTGAAACCTTACCTCTTCTCAACTTAAGTGTCCCTCTGACTTTGAAAGGTGTAAAGTCTGAAATATTGAATCCACGAAAAGCATGGGACGATCCTGAAGAATACGATAAGATGTTATCGCATCTGGCAAAATTAATAACGGAGAATTTTAAGAAATATGGATTAGCAGTCAAGCATCTGGAAACTGCTGGTCCTAAACTATCAAAATAAAAGGAGATTACATGACTATTGAAATTACCTCACGGCATTTCTCACCCTCCGAAAAATTGCAGAAACTCGTAAATGAGCGAGTTAGCAAGATAGAAAGATATTCCAGTTTAACGAATTGTTTCGTCATCCTTGAAAAGGATAACACCGGCGAAGTTGTCGAAATAAAAGCGCACTCAAAAGGGCATGAATATTTTGCACAGGAAAATTCTGATCTTTTTGAGAAGTCATTGACTGTCGCCGTAGATAAAATAATCACCCAAATGAAAAAACATAGCGGGAAAGCAAACGTAAAATTAAAATCTGACACCATTAAATTTCAACCTGAATTATAAGATTTGAAAGCAATCATACCGGTAGCCGGGAGTGGCACAAGGCTGCTCCCGTTTACTGAGCGTATTCAAAAATGCCTGCTACCTGTAGCGGGTAAACCCATTCTCTCTCATATCATTGAACCACTCATTGACATCGGAATTGATGAGATCACCCTGATTACGGGTCACTTCAGTGAACAGGTTGAACAGTTTACGAAAAGGTATCCTGGTGTAAAATTTCGGTTTTGTAAACAGGAAAAAAGACTGGGGCTTGGACATGCCATAAAATTGGGTTTGACTGATGATGAAAACCCTGTGCTGGTCATTCTGGGTGATTCAATTTTTAAATTGGATTATCAGGAATTCATCAACAATCCTCATAATCGAATTGGTGTTCAGGAAGTTGAAGATCCCAGACGATTCGGGGTCATCGATGTTCACCACGATAGGATTATAAAATTTCTAGAAAAACCTGAAGTCCCTCCAACGAATCTCGCAATATCCGGTATTTACTATTTCGCCTCTCAAAAGGAACTTGTATCCTCTCTTGATTTTCTTATTGAAAATAAGATAACTACAAATAACGAATACCAATTAACTGATGCCATGGCCAGGATGTTGGAAACAGGTTCAATATTTTCCTATTTCCACATCACAGATTGGCTGGATTGCGGTTTATACGAGACGATGTTATCCACGAATAAAAGACTACTCACTGATGATCAAAATGTAGTCTCATCAACAGCGGTCGTCACAAATTCCAATATTAGCAGTTGTACAATTGAAGATCGATGTGAAGTCACGGATTCAACTTTGAATAATGTCATTTTATTATCCGGGAGTAAAGTCTCCAATTCAACGATATCAAATAGAATTGTTAATTATAATGAAGTGGTATCTGGAATTACTGATAGTGGAAGGAAAATAGATACGTAGTCTTGAGATTGCTGGAATCTAAACTACGATTTGGTCTTCATGAACATATAACCACCGATAAGTAAGAAAATAAAATTCCCCAACCATACTGATAGCCACGGTTCGATCATGCCTTTATATCCCATGGATTGTCCAAACTTGATTGCCCCATAATAAAGAAAAATCACAAAGATACTGACCCCGAGTCCCACAGCCATACTTGATCTTGGTCTTTGGACGGATAAGGATAACCCGAACAGGATCATGATAAAACTGCTGAACGCAAATGCAGGTTTAAAATGCAGATTGACAACCCATCTGGGATCTTTTATCCCGTTTATATTCAGCCTATCCACGAAAGCGTCCAATTCCCAATAATTCATTTCTTCTGGTTTTACAGATTGTGCAGTCAGGTCAACCGGTGTGAAGTCCAGTGTCAGTAAGGAATCGCTTTCAAATAGCTGAAATTTTCGATTATCATCGGCCAGATCAGTTCTGACTCTCGAGACAGGTAGTCTCCATTTTTCCGTCGATTCATCCCATGACATGGTGGGTGCGTCTAAACGACTTAGGATATTATTGTTTTCAAAAGTTTGAAGCGAAATGTTGTGGGCGGTGTTGGTTTTAAAATTGAACCTTTTTGTGTACAGGATTTTATTCTTTTCAACTTGTCGATAAATTTCGCGGCTTTTAACAGCGCGTTTTGATCTGGCACTTTGGAAATATTCTAGTTCAATTTCTGCTCGTTTATGCATGGAGGGAGCCACAACCAGGTTTTCAAAATAAAAACTAAAAACGATTGATAGAAATCCAATAAGGATTAATGAAATAGTGACTCGTTTTAGACTAATGCCGGAGGCTTTAATGGCGGTGAGCTCATTTCGTTTTTGCAATAATCCAAGACTGAACACGGTGGACAGTAGAAGCGCCATGGGCATACCGATACTGATGTACCATGGTAAAGTATGAAAATAGTATTTAAAAATTTCATTTCTCGTAATATCAGTATCAATGAATTTATCCAAATGATCAATGACGTCAACGATAATAAATATGGTCAAAAATGCGATCATCGATCCAATAAACTTCGAAACAAACTGGTTTATAATATATCTGTCCAGCAGTTTAATCATTTGCGATATTTTTCAATTTTTGTCTTCATGAGTACTATGGGTAATTTAGGAATATCATTGGATTAAATTTACTGGTTTCGTCCGTTGAATTATGGCAGAATATTTCAAGTATTACTGTGGATGGTTTATTTCATCGTTTAGGTAACGAATTGGGTGGCTGCTATTTACTTTTCTAATCTGATAGGTGATCTTAAAACGGGCAGGTAATCAGTGTGAGGAGTGCGGCGTCGAAAACTACGCACTGGGCCGGCGAGATGATGCCGGTAAGTTTCACTATGAACCGGATAACTATAAACGTCAGCATTTAAAAATCATACTTACCATCGCACACTTGGATCACGCCATTACAAATAATCGGTTCAACAATTTACGTGCGTGGTGTCAATTTTGTCATCTGAACTATGATCGGTCACACCATCAAATCACTCGAAAGTACGGGCAACTGGAAAAACAGATATCACTATGGCAGTTTTGACATCAATTCGGTGTGTGTGCGCTTGTTGTGGTTCTCGCAGTGGATGGAGTCATTCTTTCATATGTGTCCAGTCAACCACCAGACACAATATACTATGCCGGAAGTTTCTCGACAATCTGGCTTGTGGCGGCAATTGCTTATCTACGATACAAAAAGTGGCTGTGATGATGAAAGTCAGATAGGATTGTTTTGAAATAAGTAAATTGTTATTCTAGGGGAAAGGTCCTTAATAATTCCAATGATTTCAAATTCCTAAAATAGAATTGTTCCATCCCATCATACTGATTTTTGAACCATCTAGAAATTCTTTTTATTTCTTCAGGTTTTTTATCATATGCAGTGCCAAATACAATTAGATCTTTATCTAGGTGAATCTCACCGAAACCTAAAGTTTCTAAATTCTCGATTGCATAGTCGAATCCCAAAAAGTAAATTTTTTCTGCCTCACTAATGAGTGACTTAATTTCACTATCTTCTTCAGATTTTCTCTCCTCACTAATTATATGAATATTATCCAAACAATCTCGATAATCCAAATCTTGAAGTTTCATATTATATAAATGTCTAGGTGTACTATCAATTGGATCTGAATCTAATTTGCAAATTTTACCATAGACATGAAGAAAATTAATTTTACTAAATTCTTTATTAATACTATGTGCATCAATGCTTGAGAATGAATTGGTTAAACACTGATGAAAGAAATATTCTAACGATCTATCATAATTAAAAGTGATAAAAGAAATATTGTTATCAGATATATTATATTTGTCTGGCTCACGAAAATCTTCACACATTATATCAAATAAATGCGAATACCAATCGTCATCTCGAAGTTTCGGATCTGTTTGAATCTTACTTTCATACTCAAGGCGTTTTATAATTTTAATTATAGCAGTTTTTCCAATTTCAACATGATCTGGATTTCGTGATAAAAAGCGATCAATCGAATTATTATAAGAATGCCTAAAGGTATTATCAAACTTTCTCACGGCATTTAGTATATCATCCCTGTCAGATCCTACGATGCCGAGACGAATACACATCTCTTGCTGTATTTGAAAAAAATCTTTAATGATTAAATGTCTTAATCCTAATCCAGTGGGAAAGCCATAAGGCACGCTTGAGCCCGCTCCCAAAATAAAAACTGTTTTTTTTGTTATCATCAGAGCTCCAAATTATATTTTATTTCCCCTTAATACTACTGATTATATCAGTTATACCTTCTATCCCATCTATTGTAACAGTTATTTGTCCTGGATCGGTAACGAGATTCGAAAATATAATTATATTAAAGGTCTCCATCAACTTTTCAGACCGTTAGATGTAGTGGTTCCATTTTCTACTATTTTTCCATATACTTGTTGTTTGAAAACACCTCTATTGATAAATACTTGTATAGCAGTCGAAACAACTTTGTTTTTCAACTTAAGCTTTTCAGCAACCTTTTTATGAATTCCTGATACCCAAGGTTGCTCTGGAAGTTGTTGTAATATTAATTCTAAAGTGTCCTCATCTATGTAAGATTTTCGTTTTCTTTCAGCCCTATTGATCGATTCATTTATGTCAACATTCTCAATTATTCGTATTTTTATTATCTTCTTTTGTTGAAAAAATTTCAGTTTAGAATAATATGCTCTTATTTGTCTACATGTTCCATCAAGTATTAATTCAAATTCATTTTCAGACAACACTGTTTTACTAGAAAGTATGTTTTTTAAAACTTCAAATTCATCGTTAACCCAAAATTCAAACTCATTATTCAAAAAATCAAGATCCAAATCAGATTCTAATATTTCTATATGACATTTTAGATGTCTATCAATAGAAGATTGTGCAATACTAGAAGTTGTTAATTCTCTAAGCCTATTTGACACCAATTCATGAGTCAGGTTTGCAAAGGCTTTGATGTCAATAATGCAATCCGTTAGATATTCACTATCTATGGAGATACCACCCTTATTTGTTATATTATATTTTTTTCGAAATTGAAAGTCAGTTCTTCCAAGTTTATGCACGATCATGTGTCTAATATCATGATATTCTGTCATTTTGAGTTTGCCAGGCGGTATGCTTATAATATCAATTTTTAACATAATCTTATAAGCTTTGATAATTTCTTTAAAACCTCCAGAAGATAATTTCCTGCATTCTTTATTAATGATTTGGTTAAATAAATCTGATTTACTCTTAATTGATAAAAGTTGAGACTGCGTGTAATTATGGATTTTAGAGTTATCCTTAAAAGGATTTTTAGTAATTATGAATATGTCTCTAAAAATATCAATAAGAAAAACTTCTAATGCAGAAATTGCACGAACCAAGGTTTGTTGATTTAGTGTTTCTTCAAGAAGATAGAATCTACGTTTTTTAAAACTATCAAATTCACTTGATCTTGTGTCAAATTCATTATTTTCAAGATATTGCCTATGCTCTTTATCTTCAACGAAATTTCTTAATGCTACAATTTTATTAAAGGCAAAATTTGTAGAATTTAGAAAATTCAAGAGTTCTTTTATCTGACTATTAAAAATTCTATATGCTTTAAGATATTCCATTTTTTCTCCCATGAAGTTTAACCCTCCAATAAATGAATAATTATTTTAACCACTAAGACAATTATAAATATTGTATTAGTGATTTGTTAGATTGTCTGGTAGCTATAAATTACCACTATGATGTGGTTTTTCAATAAATCAAAAGAGATCATCGACGTACAGGTAAAAGTACTGGCAGAAACACCAAAGGCTTATCTGATCGAGGTTAACGGGCGAAAAGTGTAGTACCCAAAAAGCTGGTTGATTAAACTGAAAGATATACCGGGAGAGAATGGGGGACTAAAGAGGCTCTACACCACCGAAGAAAAGAAATAGCAGAATCAATGTCACATGGCATCATCACCGAAACCCTGAATTAATATTTCAAGGATTTCCCTAAATATCGTATTTTCATTCATTGTGTTTATAAAGAATATTCATTTTTTGTTTCCTCATATTCGATTTGAGAATTCTTGTTTTTCAATTTCTATGACAATTTCATGGAGCGCAATCAAGGTCACCACCATAATTCACGAAGGAGTGGTTATATGACCGCATCAATATACCCAAAGCAACTTGCAGTCGTTCTCACGATCGTGATGAGCACGTTTTCGTTTGCAGTCCAGGTCACCTTCCAAGTCGATATGCAATATCAGGACGTCTCCCCGGATGGTGTTCATATCGCTGGTGGATTCCAAGGGTGGGATTCTGCTGCCAGTGAGTGTACGCTGGTGAACGATGCGATTTATGCCGCCACATTTGAGTTAAATCCGGGTGATTACCACGATTTTAAGTACATCAATGGGAACTACTGGGATACCGCTGAAGGTGTTCAACGTAACATCACCGTTCCGGCTGAAGATACCATTCTCGATCCAGTTTTTTTTAATGATTATGAAATTGTGGAAGGATCTGAACCGGTAAACGTCACTTTTCATCTGAACACATCAACAATGCCCGGTTATTCAGATTCCACCAACACCATTGTTATCCGTGGCAATCTCAACGGTTGGTCTGGAAACGATTGGGAGCTAATAAATATAGGTGGTGACTATTGGTCTTATACGACAGTCGCACCTCTTGAACCGGGTAACTATGAATACAAGTATGTAAACTTGGGACTTGCAGGAGATGAATGGGAATCTACAAATAACCGTTACCTGGTAGTTACTGGAATTGATGGTGATCAGGAATTGCCAATAGACTATTTTAGTGCTTTAGGACCTCCATATATTGAAACTGATGGTCTTGATGTTTACTTCAGAGTATCCGCGATGAGTATTCTATGTTACGAAAGTGAAGATCTGTTTGTAGCTGGGTCTTTTGAAGGTTGGACGGGGATATTAATGACCAACGAAGGATCAGGAGATATTTGGGGATTGTCGTATAGCTTTGAAACCCCAACAGAAATCGATTATCGGTATCGGCATGGGATTGATGGATGGGAATCTTCTGGCATTGAGCGATTTGCAAACATTACTCGGGATACCACACTTGCATTAGTGTATTTTAATAACTATTATTATTATGATAGTCCGCCCGAATATAATATTACCTTTCAGGTTGATTTGACTGGTTGGTTGGATGAACAAAGTGAAGCCGGTATACCGATGTTTAGCTCCTCTCGTGGTGATACTTTAGAAGTTTTGGGCAATTTCAATGATTGGAATGATACTGATGTCGCCCATAGTGTGATGACCCGTCAGCCGGGGACAACTAATTTCTATTTGTCGCTGGAATCCGCATGGTGCTTGGGCTATCTAATAGAGCACGAGTATGAGTACAAGTACTTCATCAAACACAGTCCTGAATCCATATTTTTATTTGAATCAGAATACGGGCTTATGTATCCTGACATGGGTTGGGAGGAATCTCCACAAAATGGTGGATCCAACCGCACGTTCAATCTTGGTTATTCAGAAAATGATATCTATCATTTGCCTATGGCAGGATATTATGATCTTCCGGCAGAGGGTACGATCCCCGCAGGACAGCAGATTATCACCACTTATACCATTGATATGAGTGATGCGGACACGTCCGGGTTTGTACCTGGTGATGAAGTGAGACTGATACTGAAGGACAAGTGGACAAATTATCTTCAAGGGTTTGGTGATGAGGCTCCAACAATAGCATCTGATAATGGTGACGGTACCTATACTGCAATAGTGACGCTGACAGGTCCAGCGCCTTGGCATACTCTCTATGTTTGGGAATTTGTAAATGCAGATACGACCATGCAAGAAGGTGGGGGATTGGGCTACGGCAAGTATCGAGTGCGATACATGTGTCCATCAGAAGGTGTTTGGAGCGATTGGGATTACCCCATTGATATCTGGACAGAAGAACCCCCGCTTTTTGTGGAAGATTATCAATCCGCTTTTGAGTGCCTTGGCGCTTGTTTGACGGATGGAGATGTGACTGGTGACGGTACCCTAAATATTCTTGATATTGTGGCGATGGTCTATCATATTCTGGATATCGAACCTTTACTGGATGACATGATTTGTCATGGGGATATGGATACGAACGAGAGCATTAACATTATTGATATTGTGATCATGGTTGACTTTATTTTGGGCTTAAGTTATTAAATCAGAGGTATTTATATGACGGTATCAACGCATCTAAAACAAATGACCGTTATTCTCATGATCGTGATGAGCACGTTTTCGTTTGCTGTCCAGATCACCTTCCAAGTGGATATGCAATTTCAGGACGTCTCCCCGGATGGTGTACACATTGCTGGTACGTTCCAGGGGTGGAATCCTGAAGCCAGTGAGTGCACGCTGGTGAGCGATGCGATTTATGCCGCCACATTTGAGTTAAATCCGGGCGATTACCACGAATACAAGTTCGTCAATGGGAATGCCTGGGGCACCGATGAAAACGTTCAACGTAATATTACCGTTCCTGCGGAAAATACCATTCTCGATCCGGTCTTTTTTAATGATTATGAAGTTGTGGAAGGATCTGAACCGGTAAACGTCACTTTTCATCTGAACACGTCCACGATGCCCGGTTGGACTGATTCTACCCACTCTATTGTTATCCGTGGCAATCTCAACGGTTGGGGCGGTAACAATTGGGAATTGATGAATGTGGGTGGTGATTATTGGTCCTATACGACAGTCACACCACTTGATCCGGGTAATTATGAATATAAATATGTAAATCTTGCCATAACCGGGGACGAGTGGGAATCAACTGATAATCGATACCTGATAGTCACCGGTTTAGATGGCGATCAGCATCAACCAATCGACTACTTCAATGCAGAGGGTCCTCCATATGTTGAGACGGATGGTCTTGATGTTTACTTCAGGGTATCCACGTTGAGTATTTGTGACTATGCTGGCGAGGATATGTTTCTTGCCGGGTCCTTTGAAGGTTGGACTGGGATATTAATGACAGATGAAGGAACTGGTGAGTTCTGGGGATTATCTTACAGTTTCGACGTCCCTACTCATGTGGAATACAAATTTCAGTATGGAATCGGTGGGTGGGAAGGTATAGACAATCGGATTGCAGATATCACACAGGATACAACTTTGGCATTTGTCTGGTGGTATGCTCCATGGGACCCCCCTCCACTTGTTGTAACAAAGATGGTGATCTTCCAAGTTGATATGACAGAATGGTTGGATGAGGAAGGTTCAACAGGAATGCCAGTATTCAGTTTTTCACGTAATGATACTATTGAAGTCCGAGGCGGATTCAATGGCTGGAATGACAATGATCCCGCTATCAGCGTTATGGTACGTCAACCGGGAACCAATATTTTTAGTCTGCCGGTATCCATCACCAATTATTCCAGTCTTACGAATGAGTACAGGTACTTCATCAAACACAGTGCAGAATCAGTGTCGCAACTTGAATCTGAATATGGCCCGTTGTATCCTGACATGGGTTGGGGAGACTCACCACAGTATGGTGGTTCCAACAGAACATTCAGCTTGGGTGATACAGATGATGATATCTATCAGTTGCCTTTGGCAGGATATTATGATCTTCCAGTAGGCGGAACGATCCCCACCGGACAGCAGATTATCACCACTTACACTATTGATATGAGTGACGCTGGTACGTCCGGTTTTGTACCCGGGGATGAAGTGAGATTAGTTTTAAAGGACAAGTGGACAAATTATCTTCAAGGGTTTAGTTATGTGTCTTCGACGGTTGCATCAGATAATGGTGACGGTACCTATACTGCAATAGTGACGCTGACAGGTCCAGCGCCTTGGCATACTCTCTATGTCTGGGAGTTTGAAGGTGCGAACTTGAGCGTGCAAGAAGGTGGCGGATTCGATTACGGTAAGTATCGAGTGCGGTATATGTGTCCATCAGATGGTGTTTGGGGCGACTGGGAATACCCTGTTGATATCTGGACAGAAGATCCACCGTTGTTGGTTGAGGATTTCCAGGGCGCACTTGAGTGTCTGGGAGCCTGCATTGCTGACGGAGATGTAAACGGTGACGGTACCGTTGATGTTTCGGACATTGTTGAACTTATATGTAGTTTATTGATAATTGATTGCTTCATTACAGGAGACTTGGTTTGTCAGGCTGATTTGGATGGCAGTGGTAGTCTTGATATTCTGGATATCGTGATCATGGTTGACATCATTCTGAACTCAAGTAATTAAATCGGGAGGAATTATATGACGGCATCAACACATTTAAAGCAAATAACTGTTATTCTCATGATCGTAATGTGGACGTTTTCGTTTGCAGTCCAGGTCACCTTTCAAGTGGACATGCAATATCAAGACGTTTCTCCGAATGGTGTTCATATTGCAGGCGGATTTCAGTATTGGAACCCTACTACCCATGAGTGTACGCTGGTGAGCGATGCGATTTATGCAGCTACGTTTGAGATGGTTCCTGGTGATTACTATGAGTATTTATACGTAAACGGGGATATGTGGGGTTTGGATGAGACCGTTCTACGGAATATCACTGTCCCGGATACTGACACTATCCTTTACCCGGTATATTATAATAATCAGGGTGGTATCAATGGTTCACCTGTAACTGTAACGTTTCATCTGAACACCTCAATAATGCCCGGTTGGACCGATTCCACCAAAACTATTGTAATTCGGGGTAGTTTCAACAGCTGGGGCGGTAATGACTGGCAAATGGTGAATGTGGGAGGAGATTACTGGACGTTCACCTCACCGATTCCATTATACCCCGCAAACTATGAATACAAATACATAAATACTAACTTGTGGAATGAATATTGGGAATCAATCGATAACCGGGTTTTGGAAATTACCGGTGATGAAGAAGAACTTGTTAGACAGATGGAATATTTCAACGCTGACGGACCACCCTATATTGAAACCGACGGACTGGATGCGTATTTCAGAGTTTGTACTCTGGGTATTGCAGGTTATGATGATGATAATATGTATACTGTCGGTTCCTTTGAAGGCTGGTTGGGCACTTTAATGACTGATGAAGGCGCCGGCGATTTCTGGGGATTATCTTACAGTTTCGATGTCCCTACGCAGGTGGAATACAATTTTCAGCATGGAATCGGTGGGTGGGAAGGTATTGAGAATCGGACCGCAGATATCACACAGGATACTACACTTGCATTTGTTTTTTGGGACAATCAGCCCCCCTCATGCTGTGGACCTGTGGAGAAAACGATTATTTTTCAAGTTGATATGGCAGCGTGGCTGGATGAAGACGGCGCTATAGGGATGTCGGTCTTTAGCATTGCCCGGAACGACACTTTGGAAGTTAGAGGCGGTTTCAATGGTTGGAGTGATAATGATCCCACTACCAGCGTGATGGTTCGCCAACCGGGAACCAATATTTTTAGCCTGCCGGTATCAATCACTAATTTCCCTGAGCTGACCATGGAATACAAATATTTTATAAAGCATAGTGCAGAATCAGTGTCGCAACTTGAATCTGAATATGGTCCAATGTACACTAATATGGGTATGGAAGAACCACTTCAATTCGGAGGATTACCTCGGTCATTTACGCTCGATGATACAGAAGAGGACATCTACACATTGCCGCTAGCGAGTTATTACGACCTCCCACAAAGCGGAACGATCCCCGCCGGACATCAGATTATCACCACTTACACTATTGATATGAGTGACGCTGGTACGTCCGGTTTTGTACCCGGGGATGAAGTAAGATTAGTTTTAAAGGACAAGTGGACAAATTACCTCCAAGGCTTTGGCGATTTGTCTTCAACGGTAGCGTCTGATAATGGTGACGGTACCTATACTGCAATAGTGACGCTGACAGGTCCTGTGCCCTGGCATACGATTTATGTTTGGGAATTTGAAGGTGCGAACTTGAGCGTGCAAGAAGGTGGTGGATCGGGTTATGGTAAGTGTCGAGTGCGGTATATGTGTCCCACAAGTGGAATATGGAATAATTGGAACTTTCCCGTAGATATTTGGACAGAAGAACCGCCATTATTGGTTGAAGATTATCAGAATGCACTTGAATGTCTGGGTTGTCTATTTGATGAAAATATGACCGGAGATGGTTCGGTCAATGTAGTTGATATTGTAGTACTTGTATCGCATATTCTGCAAATAAACCTTATTAATGATCAGAATTTATGTCTCTGGGATTGCATGTCTGATGGTAATATCGACGTAAATGACATTGTCTGTTTTATCACTATCATTTTAGATAGTGAGGTTGGGGGAGTAGATTAATCCATTCGGAACGGTTAATTATATAAAATTAATATGATAACAAAAAGGGGTAGCTCAACTACCCCTTTTTGTTTAATCGTTATTTGTAACTACATCAACCGAATGTACAGATAGTAGAATCCGAAACCCAATAAGTAAACCAGTCCCACATAACTGATACCCTTTAACCATGTGGGTGGTTGAAATTCTTTGGGGACGTTCTTCCCGGTGACAGTCTTTAGATTCAACCAGGCGAACAGAGGTGCGGTTAAGAAAGCCAATATGGTGGCAATGTCTACCAGATTTTTCATGCTACTGGTGAAAAACATAATAATAGTGATGGTGCCGATGGTGAACAGGACGACCCACATCCAGTATGCACGATCGATTTTCTTGAAAAATGGATGTTTGAAAATGAGAGAAAATGAGCCGCTCATGACACGCGGGTAGGCATCAATGACGGTGATCAACGTACTGAACATGGTGATCAACGCAGCCACGGATATAAATATAAAACTCCATTTTCCCAGAGATTGTGTATAAAGTTGGACCAATTGCGATGCGAAAACCGTTCCGCTATGTGAGAACGTTTCTCCGGTTCCGTACATAACCAGTGCACCCAGAGATAAAAATACCAAAGCCAAAACGGAAGCACTTGCATAACCGATGTAAAAATCCGTCAGCGATTCTTTTAGTGTGGCGGTATGGTGGGTGTTCTTCTGTCGTTCCAATGCCCATAATGACGGCCAGACAGATACTTCAATGGGGGCGGGCATCCAACCCATCAACGCCAGCATGAAGCCGAGACCAACAGTGGAGAATAGATCAGGGGGAATAAAATTAGGTTTTACATTTGAACCATGTTGAATGGCTGCGATCAATGCAACGATCGTCGTTACGCTTAACACAACGATCATCACTTTCATCATGTTTTCAAGAAGATGGTACTTCCCGATCAACAGGATTGCCACAATGACCACCAATAGTATTGTACAAAGCTGGATGACTGAAAGACCGGTATTAAACAAATTTTCTGTTAATCCTGTAGTCACTAATGCAATGGCTGAAATGGTGATAAACGAAGAGATAAGCGACAGTATCGTAAAGGAAATAATTGCCCAGTTGCCCATTCTTTTATATCCGGTTAACAGACTTTCACCGGTGGCAGATGTATATCGGTGTGAATACTCGAAAAATGGGTATTTCAAGAAGTTTGTAAGAATAACCAACCATACCAGAGTAAAACCGTAACTGGCTCCGGCGCGAGTCGATTGCACCAGGTGAGATACTCCAATAGCAGCACCGGCAAATAATATTCCGGGACCAATGATCTTTAAAATATTTCGGATTCTATTCATTTACTTCCTTTGTTAAAAACAATAATGATTGTTGTAGTGAATGATGAAATTTAATATCTCTTTAAAATTCCACACCATTCCGAATTCACCCGGAAACAAAAAAGGGCTGGAAAACCAGCCCTTTTAGTATCATAAAGATATTATTTACAGTTTTGTCTCGGCCACAGTCTTTTTAACTGCTTCAAGTGTTTTTAGCAGATTTTGATTTTCTTCATCTGTCAAAGGAAATTCGATGATCTTTTCAATACCATTGGAACCAATCACAGATGGAACACCAATGAAAAATCCGTCGATACCAAATTCTCCTTCACATAGTGAAGCGCAGGGGATCACTCTCTTTTTATCTTTAAGGTAGGATTCTGCCATTTCGATTGCTGATTGAGCCGGGGCATAATAAGCTGATCCATTACCGAAAAGTTTCACGATCTCTCCACCAGCAAAACGCGTTCGGTTTAGGATTTCTTCTAAACGTTCGGCTGAAATCAGGTCTGTGACTGGGACACCACCGACGGTGGCTGATCGGATAATAGGCACCATCGTATCGCCGTGACCACCCATCACCATGCATTGAACATCCTGAACGGATACATTCAATTCGGTAGCTATGAATGAGCGAAATCTGCTGGAATCCAAAGCACCGGCCATCCCTGCAACTTTGCTTTTTGAAAATCCGGATACCTTATAAAATGCATACACAATTGCATCTAATGGATTAGATACCACGATGACAAATGCACCTGGAGCATATTTCTTAACGTTATTTGCAACATCAGTAATGATCTTCAGGTTAATATCCAAAAGATCTTCACGATTCATCCCTGGTTTACGGGGAATACCTGCGGTGATAATAACGACGTCCGAACCTTTGATATCTTCGTAATTGCTTGTTCCGGTAATAGTAGTATCATAGCCGTCGTGTGGGAGCAATTGGGAAATATCAAGCGCTTTTCCTTTTGTCATCCCTTCAGCCTGAGGAATGTCGAAAATCACCACATCACCCAGTTCTTTTTGAGCAGCAAGCAGAGCCAGGTTTCCACCGATCTGTCCACCGCCAATTAAGGTAATTTTACTTCTTGCCATTTTTTATCTCCAATAAAGTTAACGTTCAGCGATGGGAACGAATTTTCTGACATTTTCACCCGTATAAACCTGCCGTGGTCTTGAAATCCGGCCACCGGGTTCATTTCGAAGTTCCATCCATTGAGCTATCCAACCGGGTAGTCTGCCCAGAGCAAACATGACCGTGAACATCCTGGTAGGGATATTTAATGCACGATAGATGATGCCGGAGTAGAAATCCACATTCGGATAAAGTTTTCGATCAACAAAGAAGGAGTCTTTTAGTGCAATATCTTCCAGTTCTTTGGCGATTTGCAACAGCGGATCAGAAACACCCAATTTGTTCAGCAATTTGTCAGATGCAGCTTTGAGGATTTTTGCTCTGGGGTCGAAATTTTTATAGACTCTGTGTCCAAAGCCCATCAGTTTAAATCCAGATGATTTATCCTTGGCCATAGCCACGTACTTCTTAAAGTTACCGCCATCAGCGTCAATTTTGGTTAACATCTCGATTACACGCTGATTCGCACCACCGTGAAGCGGACCCCATAGAGCAGCAATCCCTGCTGATATGGAAATGAACAGATTAGCTTGACTACTACCAACCATTCTAACGGTAGATGTGGAGCAGTTCTGTTCATGATCTGCGTGAAGAATGAGTAACAGACGGAGTGCATCTGTAATTACAGGATCAATAACATATGGTTCACAAGGTACAGCGAACATCATATTCAGGAAATTCTCTTCGAATGTCATATGATTTTGTGGGTAAATAACAGGTTGACCCATTGTTTTTTTGTAAGCAAAAGCAGCCAATGTTTTCATCTTAGCAAGTAGCCTGATGACATTTTTGTCAACATCTTCAGGTGTATTTTCAGGATAGAATGTGGAGAGCGCAGCAACCATGGACGCCAACACACCCATTGGATGTGCATCTCTCGGATATCCGTCGAAAAATCGTTTCATATCCTCATGGATCATGCTATGATAAGTCATATCATGATTAAAATTACCAAGCTCTTCTTTATTTGGCAGTTTTCCGTATATCAATAAGTACATGACCTCCGGAAAAGTAGCATTATCAGCAAGCTCTTCGATGGGATATCCACGATAACGAAGAATTCCTTTTTCACCATCAATGAACGTTATTGAGCTTTTGCAGGAGCCCGTGTTGCCATAACCGGGATCAAGTGTAATATGCTTGGTTGTATTTCTAAGTGCGGTAATGTCTATCGCACGTTCTTGTTCGGATCCTTCGATTACATTAAGATCAATACTTTGATCATCAAGGATAAGTTTAGCAGCCATTTTTAATCCTCCAATAAGTTATATGCAAAAATTATATGTAGAATAGTAATTTTATCAGAATCGCAGGTCTAAATTTAGAATTTTATTCCATATCAAAGCTATTTCTTTTTTATGTTAATCAGTCATATCGCTCTGGTAAAACCACAGATTTATCCCAAATTCATGTTAAATAATAAAATAAGACTATTTTATCCGATATTAAATAATTTATCCGGTAATTAAAATAAGGTAAGAATCAACCATTGTAAATTTTGGTGTATGGAAAAAACAAATTTTAACAGCCAGGAGCTAAAATGACAGAGAAGACACACTTTGTAAAGCCAATGCATCGATATGAAGTTGATGATTTAGATCATCCTTTGATGTACGTCAATAAAACCGGAACCGATTTGATCCACGATCCGATTTTGAATAAAGGCACCGGTTTTTCAGCTAGTGAAAGAGATGAATTTGACTTGGTTGGACTGGTCCCGCCCAGAGTAGTAAGTATTGATGACCAGATCAGCAGAGTTGAGGAAAATTATAATCGTCTCCCCGGTGAGTTGGAAAAATACATTTTTTTAGAAGCATTACACGACCGAAATGAAACATTATTTTATCGTGTGTTAATAGATAATTTGGAAAAACTTACGCCAATTGTTTACACGCCAGTGGTTGGACAAGCTTGTCAGCATTATGGCCATATCTATCGCCGTGCAAGAGGAATGTACCTGTCTTCGGGCAATCGCGGTAAATTCAAAAAAATGGTGAAAAACTGGAAACGTGATGAGATCGATATTATAGTAGTGACAGACGGTAGTCGGATTCTTGGTCTGGGCGATCTTGGAACAAATGGAATGGGTATCCCCGTTGGAAAATTAGCATTGTATGTGGCTTGTGCAGGGATATATCCCAGCAAGACTTTGCCTGTTATGCTCGATGCGGGTACGAATAATGAAGCCCTACTCAATGATCCTTTATATTTAGGAGAAGGACACCATCGGCTGACTGGCGATGAGTATTATGAAATGGTGGATGAATTTATTCAGGCGGCTCATGAAAGATGGCCAATGGCATTGATCCAATTTGAAGATTTTACCAACAATCATGCGTTTCCTTTACTTGAAAAATATAGAGATAAAGTTCTGTGCTTTAATGACGATATTCAAGGGACAGGAGCCGTAGCGTTAGCAGGTATTCTTGGAGCGTTAAAAATTACCGGACAAAAATTAACTGATCAGAAAATCGTATTTTTGGGCGCTGGTTCAGCTGCAATCGGTATCGCTGATATGATCACTGCGGGTATGGCTGAAGAAGGGTATTCTTTGGAACAAGCCCGTGAGCAATTTTGGTTTGTCGATTCAAAGGGTCTCGTTTCTAATTTGCGGGGCGATACGCTCGCTCAACATAAGGTGGCATATGCCAGAGATGAACCTCCATTAACTTCTCTGATGGAAGTGCTGAACAAGGTGCAACCTACAATCCTTATGGGCCTAAGTGGGCAAACAGGAGCATTTACACAGGAAGTTGTTGAGAGCATGAACCGATATTCGGAACGTCCGATTATTTTTGCATTGTCAAATCCAACTTCAAAGGCGGAATGCACTGCAGGACAGGCATATCATTGGTCAGACGGGAAAGCTATATTTGCAAGTGGAAGTCCATTCGATCCCATAGAGTATAAGGGGAAAACATTAGTCCCGGGACAGGGTAATAATATGTACATTTTCCCAGGAGTTGGATTAGGGGCATGCGTTTGCAAAGCGTCTAAAGTCACCAATTCTATGTTCTACGCAGCTGCAAAAACACTGGCAGAAATGGTTTCTGATCATGCGTTAAGTCAATCTAACGTATTCCCAAAACTATCTGACATCAGAGATATATCCGCAAAAATTGCAACTGCTGTTTGTGAAGTCGCATTCGATGAAGGAATTGCAAATATCACACGTCCAGCAGATTTATTTTCATTTGTTCAGAAAAAAATGTATAGACCCTATTACATCCCTTATGCAAAAATTTAACGAGTAGAAAGATTCCCAATCACTAATCTGTAGAGTAAGGAATACCCGAAAGAGCAGGAACTGACATCATTATAAAAATCATAGTATAGATAATTGTAACGGTTGTATTTTCAACTATGATGAAAATTACGAAAATAACTGATTTTACTTCTGGCAAGAAAATCCAAGGTTTCTTTCTCTGTCTCGAAAAACATCTGCGTACCACAAAATCAGGTGATCTATATCTCGATTTGATTTTGCAAGATTCAACTGGACGGATAAATGCAAAACTGTGGGATATGACCGATAAGTACCTCGATCTCTTTTTTAAGGGTGATCCGGTAGCCGTAAAAGGAATTCCTTCTACTTATCAAGATGAACTGCAACTAACCATTTCTCATATCAGCGTAGCGGATTCTGCCCGATATGGCAAATACGGATTTGATCCTCTAAATTTGGTCCCCTCAATTAATGAATCTGTTGAGGAGTTACAGAAGAGATTAAGTGTCATCATTAAATCCGTAAAAACGACACATTATCGTCAACTGCTTAAAACGATTTTCAAGAAATATAAATCCATAATTTCCATTCTCCCGGGATCGGTTTCATATCATCATCCGTTAAGAGGCGGATTACTAAAACATATGGTATCATGTGGAGAAATCGCACAGGCTTTAAGTGCTCATTTTACAGATATGGATGGTGATCTTGTTATTTGTGGTGTCCTTCTTCATGACATTGGTAAAGTGAATGGGACAAAAGATGACCTCAATTTTATTTCCACTGATGAGGGACATTTTGAAGGTCACATCATTCTGGGAAGAGACATCATTGCGGAAGAAGTGGGAAATATGGAAAAATTCCCTGAAAAAGATAAGTTAAAACTACTCCACATCATATTATCACATCAGGGAACATCTTCAAAAGGATCACCCATTACTCCAAAATTTCCAGAAGCATTACTTGTTCATTACATTGATGAGATGGATGGAAAAATCGAAATGATGGAGAGATCGATTAAGGAAGACCTTAACTCCGGTGAATGGACCGATAATCGAAATTATTTTCGAACAGAACTCTGGAAAGGATAGTCCTTCTTAGAAGTTCAAATCTTTAATGAGAAAAGGACTTTTTTAGATTAGAGTCAAATC
>JABMOW010000089.1 GCA_013204025.1 Fidelibacterota bacterium
AATCTCCTGATTGCATTTCTGCGATCTGAAAAAACACCGCCTAAATAAAGGCTGGTTACGAACAGTTCAAATGTAAGTAATATTTCTAATTTAAGAATATTACCTATTTTATCAGGAGATAATAAGTCTGAAATGACATTAAATACTAACCCTCCGGAAAAAATGATAACGAATGCAAGAAAGAAATTGACCACTGTAAGTTTGTATAGATCAAATCTTGAACTGATAAAGAGAATGTAAGGCAGTAAAATACTATAAATTATTATTCCCAGCGTTGCGCTGGAGTTGATAAATAGAATGATCCCGGTTATAATTAACGCGAAAAGAAGGATCGCCAATAAAATATCTTCGAATTTCTTTCTGATCATTTGCGCCCCGGGGAATACGCGCCACACCAGTATAAATGAAGAAAAGGTCACTATTCCCAGACTATTTCGAAGGACCCAATAATAATATTCCGAAACTGCATCATTTAGTGATAGATCTCTAAACAGCACAAAGGTTAGTATTCCAAGAATACCTCCAGCGGAGGGACCAAAAATGGCAGCCGCTACCAATCCATTTATTTCCTTTAAGGTGGAAATTAATCTTTTATTATCGGTGATATAATAAAATATACCGGTTCCAACAACCACTTCTAAAACCTGTGAGGCAGCATTTCCCAGAATAACCGGGAGGGGAAACCCCATGCTGTATCCAACCAGAGTAGAGCCCACAAATACCGCTGGCAAAAGATTTCTTCCGTATGCGATGCACAATGCCATCGCAATACCGGAAGGAGGCCAAAGTAGTATAACGCCGTAGTGAATTCCTGCTGCATATAGACCGATAAAAGCAAAAGCAAGGTAGCACAGGATTAAAATGATGGAGATGCTCAACCATTGAAACGAATATAGAGGTAGGGCAGCTTGGCCAGATGTTTTAGAAGTAAGCTCCTCTATTTTGTGATTAGTCATCATTTTTGGTGGGTTCAATAGTGTCAAAAGGGCTTGTGTATTTTTTTGGTAATTCCAGTTTCTCAAGGAGAGAGTTGATTTCCTGTTTTAATTCAACCATTTTATGTTCACGGTTCATCATCAATGAATTAAAATTTGAAAGCTCGTAGTTTTTTTTATTTAAATCGTCAATAATGTTTTGTCTTTCGACTTGCAATCGAATCCGATCCACAGTAAACGCTAATGTAGAGGCGATAGAAATAAAATATTGTTCCTGCTGTTTTGTCGGTAATTGCACGCCTTCATCACCAAATGAACCAATGCCAAGGGAGCCCAGTAATTGATCAGATAGTTTGACAGGAACATTAATAATCGTACGATTCCCAATTTGGTTCACAATCTCCTTATTCGTACGGGGATCGGTTTGTGCATCTTCAATAATAGCAATGTCAGTTAAAGATGCAACCTCTTCCATATAAGGATCACCTTTCATTGGAATTAATGGAATTTGAGTCATAATGCTTTGTCTAGCTTTACCGGTTGCTGCAATCAACCTGGCATATTCTCGTTTTTCATCGAATATATAAAACCAGCAACTGTTATATCCTGTGATCTCTTTGATTTCATTTCCGATAGAATCCAATAGCTCATTATAGGAATCTGTACGAACCATATTGCGAGATATTTTAGCCAATGAGAGAGCAAGAATCTCGTTTATTTTTTGTAGTTTTTCATGCGTAACTCGTTCTGAAATATCACGGAGAACCCCTTGAATACCACACATTTCACCATTTTCATCATATAAAAAATTTGAGTTGGCAGAAACAAAAATAAGCTCACCGCTCTTTTTAATTAACTCCATTGTATAATCTTTGGTGGAACCGGTTTTCTTTAATTCTGCGAGAAATCTTCCCTGTTCACCCGAATTATAATAATAGTTTGATGCTTTTGTGCCGATGACTTCTTCGGGTTCGTATCCAAAATTTCTGATTAGTGGATTTATAGTCGTCATAATCATGTTTTTATCTGTGCGATAATAAATATCAGGAAACGACTCAAAAATCTCCCGATAAAGTTCTTCGCTGTCTTTTAATTCGGCAATCAATCTTTCTTTATCATTTTTCAATTTCTGTTTTTCAATGGCGGAAAATATAGTTTGAGGCAATTTGCTAATATGCCCATGTGTTTTGATCACATAATCCGATACGCCCATTTTCATAGCTTGTATCGCAATTTCCTCAGTGCCTGTACCGGTAACCACGATAACAGGTATTTTGGAATCTCTCTCTTTAACTTCCTTTATTACATCCAATCCCGTGTATCCCAAAATATTAAAATCAGTCAGGACGAGATCGTAGTTAAGCTTTTCCAGATGGGATAAAAACTCATATTTAGAATTAGCAATTTCGAGGTTAAAGTTCATGCCATTTTTTTTCAGGGCATGTCTAATTAGTTCAATATCGTGTGGATTGTCATCAATATAAAGTATGTTCAATGTATTGTCCATTTTGTCTCCCAGATGTATCTATTGATTGTTTTTTCCGAAACAGAAAGATATTTTATCTTGGATCCGGATAAGATCATCAATGTAAAGAAATGATTTACACTTCATTTTAAAAATTTAATTTTCAGATTGCAATTTTATGAAAAAGCTGCTTCCTACTCCGTATTCGGATTCTACCCAGACTTCACCTTTTATGAGTTCAACCATTTTTTTTACATTCGCCAATCCGATCCCAGTGCCTTCATATTTTTTACCATTGTATAAACGCTGGAATGGATTGAAAATAAGTGCGAGGTTTTCTGGCTCAATTCCAATCCCATTGTCCGTGATCTTCAGGATAACCCAGTTCTCTTTTGTTTCTGATGAAATTTCAATTTTTGGATCAACATCGTTCTTTCTGAAAATCATCGCATTTTCGATTATATTCATTAATATTTGTTGAAGCAGGGTGGCATCTGCAAGCACTTGGTGAAGTGGAGTATGCGTAAATAATTCACATTGTTGCTCTGACATCCGCTCTCGAAATATTTGGCGTAAAGAATCAATTAAGGCAGTAACATCGATAGGTTTCATGCGAACTACTTTATTCATTAGCTTTGCATGTTCAAGAAGATCGTTAATGAGTTTATCCATATTGACACATGCTTCATTAATAATATTCAAAAAATTTAGACCTTCGCTATTCAGTGATTCTTTATGCTCATCGAGTAATATTTTTGAAAAACCTGTAATCGCTCTTAAAGGTGCTCGCAGGTCGTGAGATACCGAGTATGAAAACGCTCCCAGGTCAGCAGTTCGTATTTCAACCTGTTCCTCCAAAGACTTTTTAATTTCCAGAAGTTCGAGTTCAGTTTTTTTTGAGACTGTAACATCCAACAACGAAAGCAGAACTGCTTCGACTTTAGCATCTTCAGATTTTATGGGGTAAAGAGACCAATCCCAATATGTGACTCCCCATTCAGGATGATCAGGAAATTCAAATGATTTAGCAGCTATGGTGAAAATTTCACCGGTTTCTACTACATTTTTAAAAATAGTCTCGTTTTCTTCATGCGGATATAATTTGAAGTGGTTTTTTCCAATGAAATAGGAATCAGCGTGACCTGCTCCCTCGGCATAAGCTTTGTTTACACGAATAAAATTAAAGTCTTTATCCATATACGCTAAAGCCATGTGCGTAGTATTAAAAATGGTTTCGAGTGTCTGTTCTTTATTCATGTCTTATCTTTTTAATAAAATATTATTATAAGCAGTAAGCAAGGAACAATTAAAAAAGCAATTTCATCTTGTTGAGTGATGTCATATGTAGAGTAAGCAGTTGGGCGTTTGAATATTTATCTGAAGAGGGTGGATGTGGAGTCGCATATTTAGACATATTAATATTCGGATTTGCACATAACTATATTGATTTAATTTCATTTAAAACTGTTCTCATTTTGTTATATTTTAATCTCCCGAGTCTGTATAAAAATTACAACAATTTTCACCGAGTTTGATTACACATTCATGTATTAAAAATAATTGAGAATAACCCCAAATTATTAATTATCCGAGCTATGTATCAGCGGAAAACGATTCAGATACTTTGGTAAATAATATTTGAAAATTGATTTTTCTCAATGATAGCATCATTTTTATTCAGTTAGAAGATACGGTTATAATCCGTTATTTTATACTTCAAGGATTATTAATGATAATCCAATAATAATTTATCTAGAAATTAAATATTTAAGAATTTCAATATGGACCAATTTGACAGAAAGTTCAGAAAAAACAATAAAACACTTCTTTGTGGTGTGGACGAAGCAGGCAGAGGGCCTCTGGCGGGACCCGTGGTTGCTGCTGCAGTTATTCTAAATTCTGATACAATCATCGAAGGTGTAGACGACTCAAAAAAATTGACTCCCAAAAAACGAGAACAATTATATCACGCTATTACTGATAATTCAATCTCAATCGGCATCGGAGTAGTCCATGAACGTGAAATTGATGACCTAAACATTCTTAATGCCACATATAAAGCGATGGCAGCCGCAATCGATAATATGAAATTCAAACCTGATATAATTTTAGTAGATGGCCGCCCCGTACCGTTAACACATCCAGATATAAAAAATATTATCAGAGGAGATTCGCTTTCACAGTCCATAGCCTGTGCATCCATCATAGCAAAGGTCTATCGAGACAGAATGATGATTAATTACAGCAAAGTATATCCTGAATATGGATTTGATTCTCATAAGGGATATGGCACAAAACAGCATCTATTAGCTCTGAAGAATTTTTGGGCGACACCTATACACAGGAGATCATTTGCCCCGGTTAAAAAGTTTATCCCTGGATCAGAGCATTATCAAAACCGTCAATGGCTGGGGAATCTCGGAGAGCAGTATGCAGCAAGCGCGTTAGTGAAATTAGGATACAAAATTCTTGCTATCAAATATTCAGTTCAAGGGGTTGGTGAAATTGACGTTATCCATAAAGAGAAGGATGAAATTGTTTTTTCGGAAGTTAAGACTGGATATTCCTTCCAAGATGATAATCCGCTTTCAAGAATCGATCATAAAAAACGGGATCGTATTTTAACAACAGCCGGTAAATATCTTGATAAAATTGGTTTTTCGGGTCATCCTCGGTTCGACGTAATTTCCGTGCAATTTTCCGGGGGGAAACCCAAAATTAAACGAATTAAAGGAGGTTTATCTTTTGACTAAACAGTGGCTGGGAATTCTGATCATTTCCATTTCTTTTGCCAGAGTACCTGATGCGACCGGCAAATACGGAGCAGTGACATCATCCAATGAATATGCTTCCCGAATCGGACTTGAAGTTTTAAAAAATGGTGGGAATGCCATTGATGCAGCAATTGCTACAGGATTTGCACTTGCAGTTGTTCATCCTGCCGCTGGAAATATCGGTGGTGGTGGATTTATGCTCATTCGGTTTGCAGATGGTACGGTAACATCCATTGATTTTCGTGAAACAGCGCCTGCTACTGCAACCAGAGATATGTTTCTTGATGAAAATGGTGACGTCATTCCCGGAAAAAGTTGGAATACCTCATGGGCAGCAGGTGTCCCCGGTAGTGTTTCTGGTTATGGATTGGTTCATGAGAAGTATGGATCCATGTCCTGGAAAAAACTATTAAAACCGTCTATCCAATTAGCAAAAAAAGGGTTTAGACTCGATTACCAGAGCTCTAAATCATTTGAAGGCTATCGTCAATTCCTCGGTGCCGATCCGATGTCAGATGCCACCTTTTTATTCAAAGAACAAATATCGGTGGGAGATCTGTTTGTACAGTCTGATTTAGGACAAACGCTTAACCGAATTTCAAAAAATGGACCAGACGAATTTTACAACGGTAAGACAGCAGACATGATTTTACAGTGCATGGACCGAACCAATGGTCTAATTACAAAGGATGATCTAAACAATTATCATGCAATCGAACGAGAACCTATAAAATTTGAGTACCGCGGATATTCTGTTTATTCAATGCCTCCACCCTCATCTGGCGGGATCGCCCTTGCTGGAATTCTCAATCAACTTGAAAACATAAATTTATCAGAAATATCATATCACAGCGCAGAACATATTCATTATATGACAGAAGCTGAAAGAAGAGTTTACGCAGACAGATCAACAATGCTAGGGGATATGGATTTTGTACCCGTCCCTATCGAGGAGCTGATCTCACAAGATTATGCAAATGAAAAATGGTCATCCATCGATTCGGTATTAGCTACACCCAGCACCGATATCCATCCAAAAGAGCAGGTGGAGTATAATGAATCAGGAGAGACAACTCACTTTTCGGTAGTTGATAAATGGGGAAATGCAGTCAGTGTGACCACAACGATCAATGGATGGTTTGGTAACGGGATCACTGTTGATGGCGCAGGATTTTTACTAAACAATGAGATGGATGATTTTTCTTCCAAACCAGGCGTACCAAATGCATACGGGTTGGTTGGATCACGAGCCAATGAAATTGCCCCAGGAAAAAGAATGCTCAGTTCAATGACACCTTCAATTGTCGAAAATGCTGATGGTAATCTATTTTTAGTAACTGGTTCACCCGGGGGATCAAAAATAATCACCACAACCATGCAGGTAATTTCAAATGTCATCGATTTCGAAATGAACATCGAAGATGCAGTGGAAGAGCCACGATATCATCATCAATGGCTTCCTGATGTGATTTTTGTCGAACCTAATGGATATTCCATTGAAACGATTGAAAAAATGGAAGTCAATGGATATCACTTTGCACTCAGCGGTGTCATGGGGGAGGCAAATTGTATAATGGTTGACCCAACATCAGGCCTGATACATGCGGCCGGAGATAGCAGACGTGGTGCTTCTGCGTTAGCATATTAAATCTTATGGAACAGTTACCCATCCTATTCATTAACAATGCAAAATATTACGGAATCACATTTGAAAAATAAGAAAATATTGGGTTTATCCAGAAATTTTTGGCGAGAATTTCGAATACTGCTAACACTCATCATCATCGCTCTGACTATAAAAGCTACCATCGTTGAAATATATGTTGTACCAACCGGATCGATGGAAGATACAATACTTACCGGGGATATGCTGGTAGGGAATAAATTCATCTACGGTTTGCGTACTCCAAAACAGATCAGCCTAATCTGGACAAGAATGGGATTTAGTATTCCTTGGGTTAGACTGCCCATATTTAAAGAAGTAGAAACTGGTGATGTAGTCATCTTTGAATTTCCCAGAGATCCATTCCAGAAGTATGTTAAGAGATGCATCGGCACTCCGAATGACAAGGTGGAAATTAAACAGGGAGATATTATTATTAATGACCAAAAAATGGAATTTCCTGTAGAAGGAAAATTCACCAAAGGTCAATTCTTTCCTCCTGATAAAGATCAGACAATTTTCCCATACTTTACAGGAAATCAGGATAATATTCAGCCGTTCACAGTACCTTATCAAGGAATGAATATTGAATTTTCAGAAGTTACAGACTGGGTGTCCACGATAACATTATTGCTTCAAGATGGGAACGAAGTCGCACTTGGTGATAGAAGTTTTACACTTATCGATCCTTCAGAATTGGCAAGAATGGTAGGGTTTTTAAAATACAAACTGCTTGAGATCCTAAAACCCAGCTCTAAAAATAAAATCAGATCTGATCAACTTACGGCTCAACGAAATTACATGTCAAAAGTGATCCAAGAAAATCATAGCAATAATATTTACAATCCGTGGGAGATTAGATTCAGGGAATCAGATCATGATCTGGTAATGAGCCATCTTAAGATAAACGATGTTTCACTGAGTGAGCTAAAAAGATATACGCTCAAACATAACTTTTACTTTTTCATGGGAGATAATCGGGATAACAGTTCGGACTCCAGGTTCTGGGGATTCGTTCCAGATCACCAGATTTTAGGTACTCCTTTATTTTCTGTTGTTAATTTAATGAAATTTAAATTCAGGCTCAGGTTTGTATCATAATGATGGAGTCATAAATGATTAACATTATTTCTTATATCTTTAAACTACTTTTTTCTGCCATCCTTGGCGGATCAATGACATATTCTCCATCGATTGCTCATCAGGATACTTCAGTCATTAAAACTGCCATTTTATGTGTGATTTCCGCAGCAATATTTGGAGGAATTATTCTTACTCCTGATCATCTACAAAGCGGATTGGCTTTTGGAAGTCTCGTAATGCTTTCTGCTATTGTTTATAAGGTTGATATACCCATTATTAAAGCAGTAGCAGCAATTGTTGCTGGAATGCTTATCGGGTTGGGATTTCCGATTTTTGGAATACTATTTACAATACTAATGATTTTCTTAAATCGATATACGTTACGATGAAGTTTTGTAGTATTATTCAAAAGTGTCGGGATATTATAAAATAATATGATAATTTATCATTGGAACTTTCCTAAATAAATCAAAAAATTACCGTCTCAAATTTTAGGTAATATTAAGTAGTTGATAGTGAAAGCACTTGGCGATATTGAAAAATTAAAATTATACGGACAGGATTTCGATAACGGATTGAAATCCGTTTTATTAGAAGTAAATAAAAAATATGGTGACATACTTTTTGAAGAGCTAATAAACCGTATTGAACTAACCATCTCACTTTTTCAAGATGAGATGGGTTCTATCAGAACAGAAATCGATAATTCATACACTGAAATTCCCAGGATATCCGAGATTGTAAATATTCAGGAAAAGCATATTTCGGATGATTCTTCTTCCGATGATATTCCGGAGTGGGAATACAGATTGAACAACAATTAAATAATAAGGAAAACCATGCAAAGAGCTATTTGGATTGTTACATTTTTCATCATACTTGCCGGAGCCTATTTCTGGCTTTTTGTACATGAAAACGAAGTTCTTCAAGTAAAGGATATTATTACTAATATCGATGATCAAAGCCAAAGAATTAATGTTATCGATGAGCAGGAAAGACGACTCGAGTTAAAATACATTGGACATGGTCAACATTTGAAGGACATACAGGACGAATTTAAAAAACACTATCGGGATTATCTTGCAAAAATTGATTCTATAAATGGTGTGTTTGGGGATGTTAAATACACAATAGACCAATTAGAAGAAAAATTGAATAGGGATATAATTAGTGTTAAAAGCGATATTACAGATCTATCGGATACTTTTGATAGCTATAAACGATCTAATCAAAGAAGTGTGATGGATTTGATGAATGATGTGACAACCATGAAAGATGATATCACAGCAATTCAAAATACATTAATTGAACAACAGCCAGAAAAAGACTAAAGTTTGATGATGCAGTTTTATAAAAGGGAAGCCCTGACAGCTTCCCTTTTTTATTGTTTTAACTATTGATATCTTGCTAAAATATTTAGTTATTTTAAATTTATTCAAAATATTTATGCAAATCAAACTCGGTATTTACCTATTAGAATGATCTCTATGAAAATAATAATATTCGTAAATTAACCGGGAATACGAGATCAGAAATCCGAATAAAAGAAATAATATTCAGGGAGAATAATTATGATGAAATTAGATGAAATTATAGGCGATGTAGTTTTTATCGCATTTCGAGAAGGTGAAAGATACTCATCTATCGGGATGGCTGAAAATAAAGGTCATTTCCTTATAAAAGGATTTGATGAATTTGGAATTTGGGTCTCACATCCCGGTCTCGTTATTGTCACCACGGATGCAGCGGATAGCAAACCTATCCCACCGGATAAAATTCAAAAAGAAGTGATAGCTGCTAATTTTTTAATTACCTGGGATAATATTCTTACAATCATGCATTATCCTGATCGGAAAGGATATGATTTTCCAAGTGAGTTTGAAAAAAGCATAGGATTTGAGATACCCGAAAAAAAGAGATAATGAATATGAAAAATGGATTTGTGAAAATCTGGAAAGAGTTTGATGGCTGGGGATTTATCGAAGATGAGGAGGGTTTCGATTATTTTTTCCATAAAAACCAGATTAGAAAAGGACAACAAATACATGAGGGAGATCAGGTAAAATTTGATGTTCAAGAAGGACAAAAAGGCCCAGAAGCTAAAAATGTTTCCAAATCCTAATCTGCAGAAAAATCAAAATATATTGAGTATTAAAAAGGAGGGGTGCCCTCCTTTTTTTATTTCTAAAGTTAACTTATTTAAATCGAGTTTGTCAAAACGTTGAATGGTAGATGATCTAAAATTGATAGAGCGATTTAAACAGGGCGATGAATCTGCTTTTAACGAATTAGTACTGAATCATAAAGACTGGGTTCTCAATTTCGTTCTACAGTTGTCTTATAACAAAGAAGACGCACAAGATTTAGCGCAGGAAGTTTTTGTCAAAGTTTATTTCAATATTAGAAAATTTCGGGGTGATGCGAAATTCAATACATGGCTGTACAAAATAGTCGTAAATCAGATGAATAGTTATTTCAAAAAGCAGAAATTGCTTTCTTGGTTTCAACATGATTATGAAGATCAAATCGATCATGCCAGTGATGAACCGAATAGTAGTAAAGACCGAAATAGACTGATTCAAAGTGTTAAACTGTTGGCAAAAATGCAAAGAAATGTTGTCCTGCTCAGAGTATTTCAAGATATGACTTTTAAAGAGGTATCAGAAGTATTATCAATTTCAGAAAACTCAGCAAAGGTTTCGTTTTACAAAGCAAAACAGAATTTGAAAGGACTAATAAATGGATATAAATGATACAAATTATTTTCTTAAGGGATTACATCTTAAAATCAAGAAAAAGAAAAAAATGAGATTCGGACGAACATCTGTACTATTAGTTCTACTTGCCACAACCATTTCAGTACAGTCTACAAAGATGATTTATGAAACAAAATTGGATGAATTATGGATGTCTATCCCATCATTTAGCATGACATATGAATGGGAAAATATTGAAGAAATTGGTGAAATGGAATCACTGGAATATCTGATTGATGCAATGGAACTGGATGAATTAGTAGAGTTCATCGATGAAGAATACGATGCAGCTACTTGGTTAAAATCAATTAAACTAGAGGGATAAACAATGAAATATTTAAGTATCATAATACTGTTATTTATTTCCACTTTTGGATGGGCTCAACCTGCTCGACCTGATGGAAATGATGCACAGATGTTAAAAAAATGGAAACTGGTAGAATATCTTGAACTTTCCGAAGATCAATCCATCAGATTCTTTCCTAGAATTGAAAAATTTGAAAATACAATGGAAGATATCCGTAAGGAAAGGCGACGTCTGTATGAAGACATTGAGAATGATCTGGATAGAGGAAATGACATCGAATTATCAGAACTGAATGAAGTACTAGAGAAATACAGAGATTTGGAACAAAAAGAATTGCAACTAAAACATGAACACATTTCAAATATGAAAGACATTCTCACTCCAACTCAAATCGCAAGATACTCTATTTTTGAGCACAAATTTAGAATCCAGATGAAGGAAAATATTAACAAACGAAAAAATGATCCTCCGAAAAGATCAAAAAATAGATTTTGAGAAAGATAAATATCATGCAAAAAATAATTAGCTTACTTTCGATTTTACTCCCACTATTATTAGTAAACTGTGATAACACTCAATCATCTGAAGCAAATCATAATTTAGAAGAACTCCTCACCGACTTGGTTGTTTCTGATGGCGATTTAAGCCTTGATGCATTATCCGATGAGGAAGTTGCAAATGAACTATTTATAGATGGTGACGCCGATGAATTAGGCAGATATGAACTCGTTGAGAATTACGAATTTCCAATAAAGTGGGGGAGGTTTATTCAATCTATCGAAGGCAACATCGTGTTTGATCCGTATGACCTTGAAACCGATACCATATATGCTTCGATTGAAAGAGTGATCATTGGTAACCTCGTTGTCGTAAGTGGAGATACTTCTACAACTGATTCAGGTTTTGTTTTCACACCAATAGATACAACCTCAAAGCCATTTGAAATGTTTTCGACAAGGAGAGTAAGATTCGTCAGAATGTTCGGAAATGAAGATCCATTTCATGGGTGGAGAATCAGGGGTAAAACTCCGGTGGTCATCAATTCTGTTGCATCGACTGTTGGAATTTCATCCATTTCTCTCAATCGACAGACGGCAGTATTTGAGTTTGAACCGATATTTTCATATTCACCTTCGGATAGTACAGTTGATCCTTTTTTAACAATTCAAAACATACCACGCTTGTTTAATCATGAATTTATCAAAGCATTAGCATTGATTGATAATACTAATCCGAATATGGGTGAATATCCTGGTTCCGGAGAAGGTGTATTTTTGCATTATGGTAGGTTCCACCATTTTAAAGGCAGGCATCCCATGTTTGACGATGGCGGGATTATCAGCTATAATGGGCACTATTCTTTTGATGAGACAGAAAATGATAACGAGTTTACTCGCATATTCAAGGTGCGGAGGTCTCAAAATAGTCAAAATGGAATTGCTTATAAAATGTATTTTGATACCATTGACTACGAAACATTATTAAATCCCGAAGGTGAATATCACTCAACTATTATTGGAATCCCGTATATCATCCAAAATTAAAAATCCGTCAATCGTAATCTTCGGAATTTTCCCGTGTGTAATTCATTTCCAATTGCACCGGGGAATTTCCTATTTTTAGAGGATAAAAACGGACAAAATCCTTATAAATTAAATGGTTGATCAAATAGAAGATAAAGTATCCAAAGCCCATTTCTGGGACCAAAAATACCGATCAGGTGAAACCAGTTGGGACTTAAATGGACCTACTCCGGCAATTTCAAACTGGATTGATCAATTTACTTCTGAAAAAAAGATCTGTCTATTAGGAGCAGGAAACGGATATGATGCTGTGGAAATTTCAAAACATGGACATCAAGTGTACGCTGTTGATTTTTCAGAAATAGCTATTTCAAATATGAAAAACTATGCTCGAATCCATAAAAGATCTGTGCATCCCATCCTGTCAGATTTGTTTGATCTACCAGAAGAGTACAATGAGTGCTTTGACATTGTAATAGAATACACCTGTTTTTGCGCAATCAATCCCGGTAGAAGGAAAGAGTATCGCGATGTTGTTTGTCGGATTCTAAAACCTGGTGGGATCCTAATGGCGTTATTTTTCCCAATTAATAAGCCACTTTCTGATGATGGCACACCATTTGGAGTTGATTTAGCACAAACAATCTCATTATTTGAAGAAAAATTCTTATTGAAGTCTAAACAATATTCTCCATTAACGATTCAACCTAGAGTTGGGAATGAAGTATTAACAGAATTACAGAAAGTTTGATTTGTACAAAATAAAACTAAATAATATTGTACTTTTTGGATACCATGGCTGTTATCCAGAAGAAAGAAAAATGGGACAGCGATTTGAAATTGATGTAGAAGCATTGTCGACTAACAACGAAGTTCTTCAATCAGATGATGTCAGTCAGGTTGCTGATTATACAAAATTATTCCAATTGATTGAACACGAGTTCAAAAGGAAGAAATACAATCTTATCGAAACACTAGCGAACGAAATCTCTAACTCTTTGTTGACCGTACCGAATATTTGTGAAGTCACTGTCAGAGTAAGGAAACCGCATGCACCAATTGATTCACATTTCAGCGACATTGAAGTTGAGGTGACGAATAAACAATGATTTTTGAAACAGCATTCCTTGGTCTTGGTTCGAATATCGGTGTAAGAGAAAACCATCTCAAAAAGGGGATTGCGGATATAAATGCTTTCGATTGCATAGTTGTCGAACAAGTATCTGTAATCTATGAAACAACCCCGATGTACTACGCAGATCAGAATCTATTCTTAAATCAGGTTATCCAGATCCAAACGCCATATTCTCCTTCTGAATTACTGGATTTGATAAAAAATATTGAAATTTTGCTTGGCAGAAATCTTGAAGGTCTTCGATATGGTCCACGGGTTTTGGACATTGACATTTTATCTTATGAAAATACCATGTGCTCTTCAGAAATGCTCACGGTGCCTCATACTGGCATAGCGGAGCGAAAATTTGTATTAATCCCATGGTCAGATATTGCACCTGATTTCATCCCTCCGGGATATAATCTGACTGTGGCAGAGATGCTTTTGAATATCCACGATCAATCAGAAGTTACTCCCTATATCCAACCAGAAAAGGTTCTTTTATGAAAACGACGTATCACATTGCTATTGAAGGCACGATTGGAGTGGGAAAAACCAGTCTGGCTAGAGTCCTGGCCGAAAGACTTGATGCCAGATTGATTAAAGAAGAATTCGAAGAGAATCCTTTCCTTAGTGATTTTTATCGTGAACCTGAAGGGTACTCGTTTCAAACCCAGTTGTTTTTTCTTCTATCTCGATATCGTCAACAGCTTGACCTTCAGCAAGTAGAGCTTTTTACAAAAAGGATTGTGTCAGATTATATGTTCGCTAAAGATCGTTTATTTGCATCTCTGAATCTGAATGATAAAGAAATGTCGCTTTATAATTCTGTCGCTAATCTTCTTGAGAAAAATGTCATCAATCCGGATTTAGTTATTTTCCTTCAGTCTGACACGTCTAGGTTAATGGATAATATTAAAAAAAGAGGTAGAGAATACGAGATGTCAATAGACTGGAACTACATTGATGCATTGAATCAGATATACAATGAATATTTTTTCAGATATGATAAAAGTCCGCTATTGATTATCAATACAAATGATATCGATTTTGTTCATAAAGATGAGGATTTGAAAGAAATCCTGGAGTTTATCCGTAAACCGGTTATGGGCACAAAATTTTATAATCCATTAAAAAGTATGTAAATGCCTATTTCGAAACTAATATTATACCTAATCATAGGTTGGATCATTTATTCCTATTTCATTCGTAAATCACGAAATAAGGATAAGAAATCTGGTGTAGAAGATCAAAAAAAACCAGAAAATGGCAAAAAGAAAGGACTAGATATTAAAGACGCTGAATACGAGGAAATAGAATGAAAGCGGTTAGAATCCATGAACACGGTAGCACAGACGTTCTTCGATGGGAAGAAATCCAGAAAATTGAATGCCCTCAAAATAAAATTAGAGTAAAAATCAAAGCAGCTGCATTGAATCATTTGGACATTTGGATTCGTAATGGATTACCCGGATTTTCATTGCCATTACCGTTAATCATGGGTTCTGATGGGGCAGGCATCATTACCGAAGTGGGTTCCCAAATCAATGATTTTAAACCAGGTGACGAAATTGTTGTACAACCAAATCGGTTTTGCGGACAATGTGACGCTTGTGTCAGAGGACAGGAGAACTATTGTCAACAGTATGGAATTCTTGGAGAAACTGAAAATGGTGTTCAAGCATCAGAAGTTATTTTAGATCCGATCAATATTTATTCAAAACCCCATCATCTTACTTTTGAAGAGGCTGCGTCTATGCCTCTAGTATTTCTAACAGCCTATCAGATGATCGTAAAACGAGCTCAACTGCAATCAGGTGAGACGATGCTTGTTTATGGAGCAACATCCGGTGTGGGTTCCGCAGCTATACAAATCGGAAAATTCCTGCATGCAAATGTAATTGCAACTGTGGGCGACAATAAAAAGGTAAAGCATGCTGAAAAAATGGGCGCAGATTTGGTTATTAATCATCATCAAGAGGACTGGTATAAATTACTTAAAGGTAAAGAAATTAATGTAATATTCGAGCACATTGGACCGGCTACATGGGCATATAGCATGAGATTGCTCGCCAAGGGTGGCAGGCTCGTGACATGCGGAGCCACAACAGGTCCTAAGGTGGAAATTGACCTACGTCATCTGTTTTCAAAACAGCAGAGTATTTTAGGCTCAACAATGAGCGACCTTAATACTTTTAGAGAAGTCCTTGATTTAATCCATGTAGGGCATTTTTTTCCATTTGTTGATAAAATCTTTCCGTTTTCCCAAGTTATACAGGCGCATCAGAGGATGGAAAGAAGAGAACAATTTGGGAAAATCGTGTTATCTTCCAACGCACAAGATTTGACTTATAATGTTTGAAAAACATATATTTATTTGCAATAATGAGCGCGATCCCTTCGCCAACCGAGATAGTTGTGGAAGTGAAGGGAACCAAATCAGAGTTGAATTGGCGAGACTAATACATGAATATGGTGTTAGAGGTAAGGTTAGAGCCAATAAATGTGGTTGCCTTGATGCATGTGAATTAGGACCTGTCGTCGTGATTTATCCTCAAAATATTTGGTATGGAAATGTCAAAACTGAAGATGCTGAAGAAATTTTTAAACAATCTATCCAACAGAATCAAATTGTTCAACGGCTTTTAATCAAACCCGATGATTGGGAAAATCGAAAATGAAAAAATATCTACTCTTATTTATCATCATTATTTTGCAATTCAGTTTTGCTCAATATCATCATGGAATATCATTTCGAAGAACGAATAAGGGTACAGCTATTAATTATTCCTTATCAGCATTGGTTAAACATGATATTAAATATATTTTTAGAACGGGGTTTCATATCGAAAATTCAGGTTCAGGATTTACTTTTGACTCCAATAACTATGACCTTGTTGAAGTTCCACTCAAACAAATCACATACATACCTATTTCTGCAGAATTAAATTACACGCTGTTCAGAGATTCGATGGAAAATAGCTTCTTGCCACTGCTTTGTGTTGAACTGGGATCTTCAACAGGACTTGGCAAAATCAAAGATACATTCACACATAAGTATGAATCTCATCTTTTTGGAGCAGTTGGATTGGGGGCAGAATTTTCACATGATCAGCAGAAATTTCAAGTGACACTCAGATATTATCAGTCAGAAAAACTGAATGGAAATGTTCTACTGGATTTCACTTTTTATTGGAAATGAGAAACCAATTCGTTTCTACAATTAATATTAAGGATTTGATATGAGTGATTGTTTATTTTGCAAAATCGTTAATCAAGAAATCCCTACAAATATTATCGCCGAAAATGAAAATGTGTTGGCATTTAACGATATTAATCCCCAAGCGCCTGTTCATGTACTTATTATTCCAAAAGAGCATATTCCAACAACACTCGACTTGAATGAAAATAATTACCAAGTCCTGTCAGAAATGGGGAAAATGGCTAATGAAATCTCTAAAGATTTTGAACTTCAGGAAGGGTACCGTTGGGTGGTAAACACAAATAAATATGGTGGGCAGGCAGTTTATCATATACATTTACATCTTCTTGGGGGGAGACAGATGTCCTGGCCTCCAGGATAGACTGTTGTGATTACTCATTATTGAAAAATCAGACTATGCAAAATATGAATAACTAATTAAATGTACATATCCAATTTACACATTAACGGATTTAAATCCTTCATGACTAAGACAGACCTCAAATTTGGGGAAGGTATTACAACAGTTGTGGGTCCAAACGGGTGCGGGAAAACCAATATCGTGGATGCGATTCGATGGATATTGGGTGAACATAAAAATTCATTACTTAGATCCACACGGATGGAAGATGTGATTTTCAACGGAACAAAGACAAGAAAACCACTTGGATTTTGTGAAGTATCATTGTCTATTCACAATAACAGAGGTGTGCTCCCAGTAGAATATACAGATGTGGAAGTCACCCGTCGGTTATTCCGGAGTGGTGAAAGTGAATATTTACTAAATAAAGTACCTTGCAGATTAAAGGATATTTACGAACTATTTGTCGACACTGGTATGGGAGCCCATGCTTACTCTGTGATTGAACTTAATATGATTGATTCGATTTTATCATATAATCCTGAAGACCGACGAAAGATGTTTGAAGAGGCAGCCGGAGTTAATCACTATAAGCAACAACGAGGGTCAACTTATCGGCAGTTAGACTCGACACTCATGGACTTGGATAGAGTTAATGATATCATTAGTGAAGTTGAAGATAAAGTAAATCATTTAAGACTACAATTAAAACGGTTTGAGAGGCATAAATCTCTCGTTGAAAACTTGAAGAATTCCGAGATCTATTTATCTCAGATTCAAATTCAAATATTGCGAGAAAAAAATAATCCGGTAGCAAGTAGACTTCAGGCACTGAAATCAAGTTACTCTTCAATTGCAGGACAACTCTCTTTTGACGAGGCCTTGATAGGTAACGTTCAGAAAAAGTTCGAATTGCAGAAATCATTATTCGTTGAAGTAAATCAAAGGTCTTCAGAAATTGAAAAGAACCTTCGTGAAACAAACGATAATATTTTAATCTCGACAGAAAAAGTAAAATCCAGCGAATCCCGTCTTCTCCAATATGGAGATGAAATGAAAATCGCCGAGGGACGAATTCAGACACTTACCGAACAAATAAATGAAATTGATTCAAAAATTCAAGACATTCAACCACAAATAACCACTTACGAATCAAATTACGTCGAGAAAAATTCTCAACTCACTCAAGTTAATGACCAACTCCGAAATAAGAGTACAGAATTCCAAAGAATAAGAGCCAACATAGATAATGCTTCAAAGTTGCTTTATAAAAATGAAGCAAGATTTTCCCAAATAAAAAAATCCGTTGAAGAAAAAAACGTTTCGATAGATAAAATACTGACTCAAAAATCTGCTATGCTAGACAAAGTGGGTAATTTTGATTTTGATATTAATGAAAAAACATCTCAAATATCAGGGCAAGAAAAAAAGAATAATACAATTTCTTTTGAATTTGAAGAGATGAGGGAAAAGAGATTAGCTGTTGAAGATGAATTATTATCTTTAAGGGAGAAAAAGTTATCAGTTCAGTCTCAACTAAAAAGCGAGCAATCTCGATTTCAATTTTATACAGATATTCTTCAAAAATTTGAAGGCCAGACTGATGGAGCAAAATATATCCTTTCAAACCCCTCTGTTTTTAAAGGTGTGCTTGGGCCAGTAATTGATTTAGTGGATACTGAAGAAAAGTATCGTAGAGCGATAGAATCCGGGCTTGGTGAGTCAACAAATTATTTAATTGTCGACACTTATAAAAATGCAATTAGTATTATAGAAACAATTCGTAAAACGCAGGATTTGTCAATTTATCTAATTCCATTAGATCGAATTCCTGTGACAGATGACCACAATGAGAAATTTCCAAGTGGACTTTTTGCCGATACGGTCATCAATTGTGAAAGTAAATTCAAGAATCTGTTTAAATTTCTTTTAAGAGAGAAATTGATTGTTGAATCGCTTGGAGACATCAGAAAAGAATTAAGTGATAAGTACGATATAATAACTTTAAATGGTGATCAATATCGTAAAGACAGTCTAATTAAAGTCAATTCAAAGAAGAACATTGCTTCAATTGGCAGACGAAAGCAAATTGAAGATATAAAAAAGAAAATTTCCACACTCACAGACGCTGAAAAGCATTTACTATCAGATACATCAGAAAAGGAAAAATCAGCAAACCAGCTTCGCGAGATTATAAAGCATAAGAGCCTTGATCTTGATTCAGGTATTAAATCACTACAAGCACTGGAATCAAAACGGTCAGAAATTATTTTCCAGCAAAAGCATGCACAATCAGTTTTGGTTAACTTGGATAAAGAAATATCAGATACAAAGAATAAAATTCTTGAGCTTTCATCTGAGCATGAAGATATTAGATCGAAAATTGAAAATAGCAAAGTCGTTATTAAAGAAAATACTCATAAACACAAACTATCCGAATCGGAGATCAACGAGTTAAGAATATCATATAGCAAAATCCAACAAGAAGTACAAGATGCGCGGGTAAAAATGATAGAAATTAAAAAGGAAATCGAAGGATTGGAATTCCGATTTAAATCGGGATCAGACCAAATCTCTGAATTGGAAGCCAGGAAAAACTTCATTTCTTTAGAACAGGTTAAATCAACAGAATTCATAAATAAACTTTCAAATGAACTGAGTAAAGCACAAGAAAATAAACAGAATCTAACCCTCCTCCAGGAAGACCAATTAAAAGAAAAAAACAAAATTGAGATCGAATATAATCAATCACTCGAAGAGTTGCAGGAGGTACAACGTACCGTCAGAGATCAACAAAAAGTCAAAGAAAAGAATATGTTGGAAATTCAAAATTATGAGATACAAATTGTTGAAAGCACAAAAGAAATTGAAATTATTCAACGTAGAATTAATGACATCTATGATTGTGAAGTACCAAACGAACTTTTAGACCTTTCAGATGTAGATCCAAGCGATATTAGTTCTTCAATCGATTCTGTTAATCGTTCGATACAAAAAATTGGTCCTATTAATATGGAAGTAAAGAATGAGTATGAGAATGAATCAAATCGATTAACTTTTTTACAGCAACAACTTAAAGACCTCATTGATTCTGAACATACGCTTCGTGATACAATTAATCGAATTGACGGCGAAGCTCGCAATCAATTCATGCAAACGTTCGAAGAAATTCGTAAGAATTTTAAAATCACCTACACAAAGTTTTTCAGCGGGGGCGAAGCGGATATCCGGCTAATAGGCGATGATGACCCTCTTGAATCCGATATTTCAATTATCGCCAAACCACCAGGAAAACGGACGCAAACACTACGAATGTTGTCTGCAGGTGAGAAATCTTTGACTGCCATTGCCTTGCTATTTGCTATTTATTTAGTAAAACCTAGTCCATTTTGTATATTGGATGAAGTTGATGCGCCCTTAGATGATATCAATATTAAAAAGTTCACAGATGTGTTAAGTGAATTTTCTGATAAAACACAATTTATTGTCGTCACGCATAATAAACTGACTATGGAAGCATCCGATTTTTTATATGGCATCACACAAGAAGAAGAAGGTGTCTCTAAAGTAGTATCCGTGAAATTCAAAGACGATCATGACACTGCAGCAGTCGCATAGAAAGCAAATTAGTGACGCGATATTTTGTAGTTTCTGAAGAAAATATGGCAATAATTACTAGAGCGCTGCTATTTACTTTGAGATGTTAAGACAGTTTTATATTTCTGTAGAGAATCTTCTCTTCCCACAATACTGCGTAAAGTGTTCAGTAAATATCTCTGATAATGATATTTTTATTTGTCCTGTGTGTATTAAACAATTCAGTAAGTCGGGGTTAGGGAATTGGGTGAATGAGTTAACCTGCAATGATCAGCTAGATTTTGCTTTTTCCCCTTTTTGGTTTGATGAACTATTAAATCAGTGCATTCATCGTGCGAAGTATAATCACTCTAAACGATTGTTAAAGAGTATCGCTCTAAGTACTAAAGATATTCTGTATCCCTTACTGGCCACATATCACATTGAAGCGCTGATACCCGTACCACTTCATCATGTAAAACGAAGGGAGAGGGGTTATAATCAATCTGATATAATCGCATTCGGCTTTTCGCAATTCCTCAAAATTCCAGTGGATACTAAAACACTAAAACGATCGAAATGGACAAATTCACAAACAAAATTAAATACTCATGAACGCAATGAGAACATCAAACATGCGTTCCAACTCAAAGGTGAATTACCATTTAAACGAGTTGCCATTATTGATGATGTGCTGACAACGGGTTCAACCACAAGTGAGTGCGCTCGGATTTTAAAACAAGGAGGAGCGGAATTTGTTGGTGCGATATCTCTTGCAACACCCAAAATGAGGTTAGAAAATCAAGATTAATAGCTTGTAATCGATTTTGAATCAAATGGAAATTACATGCTAATATTTTATCAGAAATAAATGAATTTATTAAAAAATATCAATATTGAAGGAAAACGTGTTCTGATCAGGGTAGATTATAATGTCCCTGTATCTGAGGGCAAAGTCGTCAATAATTTCAGAATAACTCAAGCGATTCCGACTATTGAGTATTGTCTCTCACAAAATTGTTCGATCGTGCTCATGTCTCATTTAGGTCGTCCAAAAGGAATTGCAAATCCAGAGTATTCTCTCAAGCCCGTTCAACTTGAGATGGAAACACTTTTGGGAAGAGAAGTGTTATTTTCTGATGATTGCACTTCTCATAAATCCATCATTACATCGAATAAATTAAATCCGGGCGAAATTCATTTACTTGAAAACCTAAGGTTTCACAAGGGCGAGACGGGAAATAATGATAAGTTTTCAGCACAACTTGCTCAACACGGAGATGTGTACATCAATGATGCTTTTGGAACTGCTCATCGTGCCCATGCCTCTAATGTGGGCGTCGTCAATCATTTTACTACTTGTTCCAGCGGATTGCTCCTCGAAAAAGAACGAAAATATCTATCAGCGGCTATTGAATCACCAAATCATCCATTCGTTGTTGTGTTGGGTGGAAGCAAGGTTTCTGGCAAAATTGAACTTATCTCTCACTTAATGTCATTTGCAGATACTTTTATAATTGGTGGGGCGATGGCATATACGTTTTTGAAGGTTCAAGGGAAAAACGTTGGTGCTTCTTTGGTAGATGAAGAAAATATTACAATTGCAGAAAATATTTTGAATGAAGCAAAATTAAAAAATATTAAAATTATTCTCCCTTTGGATTCAGTCGTTTCGAAAGAAATCTGTGAAAACGACGATTGGCGGATATCAAACTTTGATGATATGACCGATATGGAACTTGGTGTAGATATTGGACCTGAATCAGCCGCACTTTTTCACGATATCATAGCGCAGTCAGAAACGATTTTGTGGAATGGTCCAATGGGTGTGTTTGAGAGTCCATCTTTTTCAACAGGGACACATTCGGTGGCTTCTTCAATTTCAGATAGAACTCATTCCGGGACAATTACAATTGTGGGCGGAGGAGATTCAGCAACAGCCGTTGAATCATTTAATCTGATGTCCGGATTTTCGCATGTATCCACTGGGGGTGGTGCATCTTTAGAACTATTAAGTGGGAAATATCTTCCTGCATTTAAAGCATTGGATGAACATGTCTAACCGTAAATATTGTGTTGCGAATTGGAAAATGAATATGACTATCGAAACCGCGGTTTCGTTTGTGAGAGAGTTTCAACAATTGCCAATGCATAATAAAGCAGAACTTGTAATTTGTACCGACTTTGTTTCCCTCGCGAAAGTTGCAGATGAAATTCATAACAAGTATGTACAATTAGGCGCTCAGAATGTATACTTTGAAAAAAGCGGTGCTTACACAGGCGAAATTTCAACTGATATGCTATTAAAAGCAGGCGTTAAGTATGTCATCATTGGGCACTCCGAGCGTCGACATATCTTTAATGAATCGAACAAAATGCTGATTAATAAAGTTCAAACCGTTTTATCTGCAGGACTGATTCCAATTTTTTGCGTAGGCGAAAACCTAGAAGATCGTGAACAAAATTTGACAAACGAAGTTTTAACTTCACAAGTTAACCAGGGACTTGATCAAATTAGATTTACAGATTTTCAAAAAATTGTGATTGCCTATGAGCCAGTGTGGGCAATTGGGACAGGTTTGAATGCTGACAATAGTCAGATAGAAGAAGCCCATCAAATTATACGATCTGCCTTGAAATCGAAAGGGTATTCCGGTGATGGAACATCCATATTGTATGGGGGCAGCGTTAATACTAAAAATGCTGATGAGCTTCTCAAAGTCCGTGGTGTAGATGGATTTTTAATTGGTGGTGCATCATTAAAGGTCTTAGATTTTTTTACTATTTACCAGAATTTTAATAAGGAAATGAATTAATTATGTTATATACTTTTCTAGTAATTGTTTTTGTAACTGTTTGCTTAATGCTAATTGGGATAATCCTTATCCAGTCCAGTAAAACTGGTGGAATGGGCACTGCTATGGGTGGAGCGGCGGTAACAGCTGCTTTCGGGGGCCAAGGTGCAGATAAGCTGTTAACAAGAATTACAACAGGATTTGCAGTGACATTCATGGTTTTAGCGCTCCTGCTAAGCTGGTTGGATACACCGGGATCAGAAAATAGTGCAGGATCCGAAAGCATCATCAGTCAAAAGGCAGACTCTGATATGCAGGGAACAGCCCCAGCTCTTGATATTATCCCGGAACCTGAAGCGACCCCAGCTTCTGAAGAAGAAAATTAATTATTTGCTGAAGTGGTGGAACTGGTAGACACGCTGTCTTGAGGGGGCAGTGGGATCACTCTCGTGCGGGTTCGAGTCCCGCCTTCAGCACCAATAAAAAAGGAGTTTAGTTTGAATAGAATTTATCCAATAATTCTTTTAATTTTCGCGTTGGCAATTGCAAATGAAGATTATACTGTAGCCTCATCGTTATTTGATGCTGGAAGTTTTGGAGATGCACAATCTAGAATTAATGTAGCAATCTCTGCTGAACCAGAAAATGCTCAATTTTTCTTTCTGGCATCTAAAATTGCATTTAAGTTAGATAAATTAGATGAAGCGTGGGATCATCTATTAAAAGCCATTGATTTAGATTTGGACAATACAGAGTTTCGTGAAGAATCCACACGTTTGACTACAATCAAGAATTCACTAAGTGATGCAAAGAAATCATTTGATAATGGTTATTACGATGAATCTATTAGTGGATATGAAAGAATTAACAATCAAATACCTGATTTTGCGATGCCTTACTATCTTAAAGGAATGGTTTATTATACGCAAAAGGATTATGATATGGCTGCAGAAAGCATTAAAGATGCAATTAAGCATAATCCTTTTGAAGATAAGTATAAGGCTGCTTTAAGCAATGTCGTTGCTATTCTATACAATGAAGGTAATGATTATTTTGACAGAAATGATTTTGAAGAAGCAGCAAAGAAATATGAAAAGGCATTGGTAATTAATCCTCAATTCACCGAGGCTTTATTTAAACTTGCTTATCTTAATTATAAATTAGGAGATTATCAAAGTTGTCTCAATTATTTAGATAGAAATATTCAAATCGATCCTACCTCATATAAAGCATTTAAGTTGATGGGGGACACTTACAATAAAATGGGTGATGTCTCGAATGCGATAAATAGTTACATTAATTCCACACAAGCTAACACCCAATATGATAGAGCATATTACGCATTAGGACAGACGTATCACACAAACGGTGAGAATGATAAAGCTATCGAAGCGCTTTCGCAATGTGTAGAAATTAATCCAACCTATGGCAAGGGACATGAAACGCTCGGTGCAGTCTATCAGAGTGTTGAAAAACTGGATGAAGCAATCTCAAGTTTTCAATCTGCGATATTGAATAATTCAAAAACAAAGTCCGTTTATTACCGTCTTGCCTCAGCTTATAATATTAAAAAAGATTATGAAAATGCGCGTGCTGCAGCAAAATCATCCTTGAATCTCGATCAAAAATATGCTGCTGCCCATTTTGAATTAGGAATGGCTGAAAAATGTTTGGGGAATAAGCCAGCAGCAAAAAATGCGTTTGAGCAGGCTGCAAAGAATAAATCATGGCGCAAAAATGCTGAATTTGAACTAAAGTATATCGACCAGAAATGTGAATAAGATATCCACTCTGCAAAATTAGTAATAATAAAAGGGCGATTAACTCGCCCTTTTATATAATTTTACCTTATGATTAACGCTGTTATATTTGATATTGATAATACCCTGTTAGACTTCACCAAAATGAAGAACTATTCCATCAATGCCGCTGTTAGAGGCATGATTGAGGCAGGGATGAAACTCAATCCAGAAAAAGCTTACACCGAAATATTCGAAATTTATGATTCTAAAGGGTATGAATATCAGGAAGTATTTGATGATTTTATCACCACGAAATTAGGGCAAATAAATTATAAATTCCTCGCATCTGCAATTGTCTCATACAGAAAAGCACGCGAAGCATCTTTAGTGCTTTATCCTAATGTCAACCGAACTCTGATTAGCTTGTCAAAAATGGGATTAAAATTAGGCGTCGTCTCTGATGCACCAAGCAGAGAAGCATGGATGAGAATCTGTTTTTTGCGAATGCACCATGTTTTTGATGCAGTGGTCACTTTTGATGATACCCACGAACGGAAACCATCCTCTAAACCTTTTAAATTGATCTCCCGATTATTAGAAATTCCTGCTGAAAATTCTATCATGGTTGGCGACTGGCCCGAGCGAGATGTTATTGGAGCTAAGGAAGTAGGAATGAAAACTGCGTTTGCAAAATATGGTGATACATTTGGGACTCAACACTCGGGTGCAGATTATGATCTTAATGATGTTTCTGAACTTCTGGACATAATTCAGGCAGAAAATAATACATGATATTCGTCGGTAATGATATTGTTGAGATTGAAAGGATAAATACCTTCATTCAGAATCACAAAATCAAAGAGCTAGCACACGTATTCACTCAAACCGAAATTCAGTATTGTCAATCTAAAACTTCCCCATCCACGCATTTTGCTGGACGGTTCGCTGCAAAAGAAGCAGTAAAGAAAGCATTGCTTTCTGCATTTCCAGATCTCGTCCTTCCGATAAACTCCATTTCAATTAAGAATAAGGATAATGGAGCGCCTTACGTAGTTTTTGAACACAACGCCAGCATACAAAATAAGTCACTTCAGGTTTCAATTTCTCATTCGGTTTCACATGCAACTGCGGTAGCTATTCTGGAGATCTAATGAAACCGGTTATTTCTGAATATGAGGCAAAATGGCTTGATGAAATAACTATCAATTCCGGTTTTTGCGATGGTCCAAAATTGATGCATAATGCAGGACGAGAAACCGCAATCTGGTTTTTGGAAAACATCCCAAATCCATTTAGATGTAAAGTCATCGTCGTTTCCGGCAAGGGAAATAACGGTGGAGATGGTATCGTCACTCATCACTACTTAAAATTGTTTGGAGTTCAATCATTATTGATGCTCATGGACAAATCCCAATTTGATAGGCAACTTATTTCAGATTACCAAATAAAGAAAAACGAAATTGTTTTTTATCGTCCAGATATACACTTTAATGACTTTAACTGGATAATTGATGCTCTATTTGGAATTGGTTTGTCACGAGACATTACTCACGATTACAAATCCATCATAAACAAAATAAACGAAGTACCGAATGTGATATCAGTAGATATTCCATCCGGTGTGTTTACGGATACTGGTCTTGTAGCCGGGATATCCGTAAAGTCAAATCATACAATTACCATGGAATATAAAAAATTAGGTCACTATTTGAATAATGGAAAAAACCAATCTGGACAGATTCATGTACTGGAAATTGGTTTTAAACCCATTCCTATTGACGAATTCAATATCATCGAGTATGATAAAAAAGATATTCGTTTGTTAATCAGAGATTATGAGCATAATGCGCATAAATATTCACGGGGGAAGGCGCTGATTATTGCGGGTTCTAAAGGAATGACGGGAGCAGGTATACTTGCTGCAAAGGGAGCGAATAAAATTGGGTGTGGATTGGTTAAATCCATAATACCTGCGTCTTTAAATACTATTTTTGAATCCGAATTGACGGAAGTAATCACAATCCCTGTTGAAGATGAGTCTACTGGATGCTTATCCAAATTCTACATTTCAATCATTGAAAATCAATTAGATTGGGCAGATGCAATACTTGTTGGCCCGGGTTTATCTTGCGATGATGACAGTATAAAACTGATAACAGAGATTCTCAATAAAAAGCCAAATTCACTCATCCTTGATGCAACCGGATTTGAACCGTTGATAAAAAGGAAAATTACAATTGCGGATCTTCCTGAAAATTGTATTCTTACACCTCATATTGGAGAATTTTCAAAAATATTCCATTTGGATTCCGAATCTGTAAAAAATGATCCGATATCAGCGATACAATCCATCAAACCAGAGTTAGGGGATAGAATTCTTGTGTTGAAGGGATCACCAACCTTTATTACAACGGGGAATGGACATTTATACATGATTTCGAATGGCTCTCCACTTTTAGCAACTGCTGGAACTGGTGATGTACTGGCTGGAATGATAACCGGATTGATCGCACAAGGATATCCTTCATTTGAAGCGAGCATCCTCGGTACATATATCCACGCACAAACTTCAATTGAGTTTAGAAAGGCAATAGGCACAAAAGGAATGATTGCAACTGACATTGTGGATTTGATACCTACAACTATATCCTGGATTATGAATGAGAATTAACTCTCTGCAGTTCTGGCTCATGGTATTTTATGTCATGATAATATTTGGATTAACTTCAATCCCGGGTAGTTCATTCAGTCGCTTGACATTTTTAGCACTCCATGATAAAATTGTCCACTTCAGTGAATATCTGATTCTCGGATTTTTGTTTTATAATGCATTGAAACCGGAATATCAAAATACAAAAGGGTTATTTATTACATTTGTATTTTTAATTATCATTCCCGTTATTGACGAAAATATACAGAGATTAATTCCCGGAAGATTTCCTGATTATATGGATGGTGTAGCTGATATCTGTGGTGGAATATGTGGTGCTTTCATACGATCCCGGAAATAACATGCTGTCAAACCTGTTTATTAAAAACTTCGCAATAATAGATGAACTCAACATTGATTTTAAATCTGGTTTGAATTTAGTGACCGGTGAAACGGGTGCAGGAAAAAGTATCATTGTTAATGCTGTAAAACTCCTTTTGGGAGGGAAGTTTTCAAAAGAATTATTCCGCACAGGTGAAGATAGAACCACCATAGAAGGGTTATTTAAGAATGGTGATAAAGATCTTTTCGTACGTCGAGTATTCCTTTCTAATGGCACATCACGAACCTTTTTAAATGATGAACCATCCTCTCTTGAAAAGGTAAAAAATATCACTAAATTTATGGTTGACCTTCATGGGCAACATGAGCAACAGCGATTACTGGACCCTGCCCAACATATCGATTACTTGGATTCATGGGGATCCTACCAGCAAGAACTTATTGAACTTTGCCAATTGTATTCCACAATGGAAACAATTATAAAAAAAATACGAACTCTGAAAGCAAAAGAGAAAAAGACGTATGAGAAAAAAGAATTATACGAATTTCAACTTCAGGAAATTAGTTCATTCAATTTATCCATTGAAGATGAGTTAAAGTTACAGGATACTTTCAAAGTAATAACCAATGCCAATACATTGCAGGAGGCGATGACAACTATCCTCCAACTTGCTGATGAAAATGACCATTCTATTCATGATTCACTTTCACAAATAGAAAAAATATTGAATCGCTCCATTAAAATTGATAGCAATTTAGAATCTTACTCCACCCGCATTGATCAACTCATAATCGAAATTGAGGATATTGTCAGTGAATTGACTCAATATGTTAATTCCTTATCATCAAATGAACAGCTAATGGAAGATATCAACCAGAAAATTAGTTATGTAGAGATGCTCAAAAGAAAATATGGTGGTAGCTTTGAAAAAGTAATAGAACATAGAGAATTTCTTCGGGAATGGCTACAGGAAAAAGATAACTATACAAATGAAATAAAATTACTGGAAGAAAAATTAGTAATAACCCGTCATCAATATTTGGAGGCAGCTCTCTTTATTTCGCAAAGTCGAAAAACGACTGCCATTTTGTTTGAAGGTGAGATAATTCGCATTTTATCTATGATGGACATGAAAAATACAATTTTTACAGTCAATTTTATACCTCTGAGTGAAAATCAATTCAGTGCACTTGGCATTGATAGTTGCCAGTTTTTTATTTCCACAAACATTGGAGAAGATGTAAAACCTCTAAGCAAAGTGGTTTCTGGTGGAGAAATTTCCCGTATTATGCTTGCCATAAAAATAGCCTTACAAGGAAAGGACAAAACCTCTTCTTTAATTTTTGATGAGGTCGATACAGGAATATCAGGGGCTACTGCAGAAAAAATTGGGGAAATGATTTATCAGCTATCATCACATCAACAGATTATTTGTATCACTCATTTGCCACAAATTGCTTCTAAAGGTGATTATCATTTAAGAGTTTATAAAGGCGATAGCAAAGGAACTACTTCGACAAAAATACAATCGTTGAATTTTGAAGAGAGGATACTTGAAATTGCCGGATTGATCAGCGGTAAGACAATAACTGACTCAGGAAAGCAGCAAGCCATAAAACTATTAGAGGAATCTCATGGATAAAATAATTATCAGGGGTGGCAAACCACTATTTGGTGAAGTAAATATCGGTGGCGCAAAAAATGCTGTTCTTCCTATCATGGCGGCAACTGTTATTAGTCCCGGTCATTATAATTTAACAAATGTTCCCAATTTGCGGGATACCCGTACAATGGCAGAACTACTTCGGGTAATTGGTGCAAAAGTGGAGTATAACAATCACAAGATGGAGATTGATTCCACGACATGTAATAATCCAGTAGCGCCATACGACTTGGTCAAAACAATGAGAGCCTCATTCGATATATTAGGGGCTTTGATAAGTCGTTTTGGATATGCAGAAGTTTCTATGCCAGGTGGGTGCGCATGGGGTCCCAGGCCTGTTAATTACCATATTGATGCACTCAAAAAATTAGGGGCGCATTTAAATTTAGATCACGGAAATATTATTGCTTCAGGAAAATTAACTGGTAATGAAATTAAATTTAAATTCCCGAGTGTTGGAGCGACAAAAAATGCTTTGATGGCAGCAGTTAAGGCCAATGGAAAGACAATCATCCGGAATGCAGCCAGGGAACCTGAAATTGACACTCTGGTTGATTTTTTAAATTTATTGGGTGCTGTAATTACAGGCAAAAGCACAAGTACCTTGATGATTGAAGGAGTTAATGCCCTTGACGATAATCTTGACTTTGAAATTATTCCAGATAGAATTGAAGCAGGAACTTTTTTGATTGCCGCGGCATTAATCGGAGGTGAGATCACGTTGACAGGTGTTAATCCAAATCACTTATCGGCTGTAATTAATAAATTAAAAGCATCCGGAACTGAAGTTATTATATTTGAAAATAAAATTAAAGTGTGTGCTTCAAAAGAAATCAAAGCCGTAGATATGACAACTGCACCTTATCCAGAATTTCCAACCGACTTGCAAGCGCAATGGATGGCGTTGATGACAAAATGTACATCATCAGTCACAATCATTGATGAAGTTTATTTTGACAGGTTCACACATGTAGCCGAACTCTCCAGGTTGGGAGCAAATATAAAATTGGAGAGAAATGTAGCAACTGTAACTGGAATTGATACACTTATTGGTGCTCCGGTTATGTCAACTGATATCCGTGCCAGTGCTTCATTAATATTGGCATGTCTGGCAGCTGATGGCGAAAGTGAGATTTCAAGAGTTTATCATATTGACAGAGGATATGAAAATATTGAGAAAAAATTCCAAAAGCTTGGTGCTGATATCAACCGAATCAGTAATTAAATATTATAATGTAATGTTTTGTTACATCATTTATTTAAAGCATATTGCAAATCATCATTGAAGTGTATTAATTTTTTCACATAAATCGAGGGAAAATAAAATGAAACAATTACTCAGCATAATCGCATCCATCGCCATGATCAGTTTCGCATTTACAGGAAATGCAAGCGTAGGTATGGTAAAATCAACCTTGCAAAAGGGTGATAATAACTCAGCAGTAAACATCGTTATCAGTTCTGATGAAGATGTTTTTGGTCTTCAATTCGATATTCTTTTCAATGACAGTGAATTACAGTTTGTTAATGGTGAATCCTTGTTAGATGGATTCTCTTTTCACTATAAAGATAAAGATAATGGGGTTGTCAGAGGACTGCTTTTCAGCCTAGAAGGCACCAAATTAATAGAAGCCAATGGTGTTGCAAACATGGTTGAACTTGTGTTTGAACCTAAAAATAACTTTTCTGGTTCAAGCTTTGTAGAATTCCAAAATGTTATTCTTGCAGGAACTCATGGACAAGAGATTTTGGTATCAAGTTCCGGTCATGAAGTTTCTTTTGGTAACAGTCTAGTGCCTGAAAAGACATCTTTATCCGACAATTATCCAAATCCATTCAATCCTACAACGAATATTCCGTTTTCACTATCCGAACCAGGATATGTAGCAGCCGTTATTTATGATATAAATGGTGCTGAAGTACGTAATCTGGTAAGCGGCTACAGAGAAGCAGGAAATTATAGTTTCGTATGGAATAGTCTTAATAATGATGGTCTGTCAGTTTCAAGTGGTCGTTATATTTTGAAAATAACAGCTTCGAATTATTCTGATTCAATAACCATGACTTTATTGAAATAACAGTATTCCCGCATCTAACCAATAAAAAAACGCCTCCGTCTGGAGGCGTTTTTTTATAGAGTATGTTTTTCTTCAATTGTATTTCTTAAATAACTGTAAGTAGTTTTGATAGGTTTAAAATTCTAATTAGTATGGACTTAAAAATTGTAATTATTGGTGCAGGGGAAGTCGGATATAATCTGGCTCACACACTTGCTAAAGAAGACTATGATATCACTGTTATTGATATTAATCCCGAAAAATGTAAGCGGATCAGTAATAGTATTGATGCCCGAGTCATTGAGGGGGATGGCGCTTCTCAAAGAATACTGCAAGATGTTGGTATGGATGATATCGATTTCTTGCTTTGCCTTACCAGAATTGATGAAGTTAATCTTGTTGCATCCCGGATTGGTAAAAAGATGGGGGCAAAGAGAGTAATTTGTCGTTTGAGGAATACAGAATATCGCCATCGCAATGCCGTAATTACACCTGAACAGTTCGGCATTGACATGGTTACTTATCCTGAGAAGGCAGCCCAGGAAGAAATTGAAATGCTCATCCGACAGCCCTCATCAGTTGAAATTCAAGAATTTTTCAATAACCGATTAAAAATGATAGGTATTCAGCTTGAATCCTCGTCTCCATTAATTGGAAGAACAGTTCAGAATGTCGAAATATCAAACCCTTTCATTCATCACAAACTCGTAACAGTTATTCGTGATGAGCACAGTTTTATTCCCCATCAGTATACAAAATACAAATCTGATGATATCGTGTTTTTTGTGGGCAAAGAAAATGAAATATCCGATATTCAGCAGATGGCAGGGAAACCTGGAATCCCAATTGAAAACATCATCATTTTCGGTGCCGGAAAAATTGGACGATTACTTGCAAAATCACTACAGAATGATTACAATGTGCGACTTGTCGATCATGATGGCGAAAAGGCAAAACCGATCAGCACCAAGCTTTCAGAAACATTAATGCTTGTTGGAAGTGCTACCGATCTTGAATTTCTTGAAGGAGAGAATGTCGGTAAAATGGATGTTGCAATCGCTGTCACTGAAAACGAACAAACAAACATTATGAATGGCTTGATTTGCAAACATCTTGGTGTTAAGCAAGTAATTATTCATATTACGACTACGAGCCATCTTCATGCAGTCAGACGGTTAGGCGTCGATGCGATAGTTAGTAAAAATATATCAGCAGTAAATGAAGTTATCAGATTTATTCGAAGTGGACAGAGCGTGTTCGTAAAACGCTTTGAAGATATTGATGTTGAATCCATCCAATTAACTGTTAGCCCAACCTGTAAGTTCCTTCGACGTAAGTACACTATTGAAAAAATATCCGGAGAAATTGCGATTGGAGCAGTTCTAAAAGCCGATGGAGGAATTGAAATACCCAATCGCTTTACGGTTATTCATTCGCAGGATGAATTACTTATGTTTGCAAAACCTGCCCTCATCGAAAAAGCACAAGAGTTGTTTATTTAAAATAATGCATTATCGTGCTATTCTACATATTTTGGGAGCGATACTGGTCTTTCTTGGGCTATCCATGTTCCTCAGCCTCTTTTGGAGTCTATACTACCAAGAACCCGATTTTTATCCAATATTAAAGTCCATTTTAATAACCGTAAGTTTGGGCGTTCTTCTATTTGTCTTTACGAGATCAAAGCATATTGAACTGAGCACAAGGGATGGTTTTGCCATCGTAACTAGTGCATGGTTTATAACCGCAGTTTTTAGTGCCTTGCCGGGATTTCTATCGGGTGCGATTCCAACATATACAGATTCCTTTTTTGAGGCGATGTCAGGGCTGACAACGACTGGAGCAAGTATATTGGGACATCCCAGTACAAACCTCATCGAAAACCTACCACATGGGATTCTATTTTGGAGAAGTTTTACCCATTTTATTGGAGGTATGGGTATTATTGTTTTCAGTATTGCAATATTGCCATTACTAGGATTCGGTGGCGTACAATTATTCAGAGCTGAAGTCGCGGGTCCCGTCGCTGATAAACTCACTCCTCGAGTTAAACAGACTGCCAAATATCTTTGGGGTATTTACGTTGGTTTTGTCCTCGTTGAAACTTTGTTTTTAAAACTTGAAGGAATGTCGCTTTTTGACTCACTGTGCCATTCATTCGGAACCATGGCAACGGGTGGGTTTTCAACCAAAACTGCGAGTATTGGTTATTTCAATTCCCCCATGATTGAGTGGACGATCATATTTTTCATGTTTGCCGCTGCCACAAATTTTTCGCTCCATTTCAGTGCATTGTCCTATCGAAAAATAAGGTATTTTAAAGATGCAGAATTCAAGTTCTATTTCGGATTGATTCTATTCCTATCCATCATAATTACATTAAATATCTCACAAAATATTTATGGTTGGAAATTAGAAAACTTCCGCCACGCAGCTTTCACGACGGTTTCTTTGATAACATCAACTGGATTCGGTACAGAAGATTTTGAAACTTGGCCACCACTTTCAAAGACGATCGTCTTTTTTATGCTTTTCATTGGAGGTTCAGCAGGCTCTACCACCGGAGCGCTTAAAATTATCCGCACAGTGTTGGTTTTAAAATTTCTTGCAGTGGAAATTAGACGCCTGATTCATCCAAAAGGTGTTTTTTTGCTAACAATCGGCGGAAATGTTGTGCCTGACAATGTAGTGAACAATACGCTCGGTTTTTATTTATTTTATATTTTTATCTTCGTTGTCACATCATTTTTATTCTCATCGATGGGAATTGATCTGGTATCGGCTACCACAGCAAGCGCATCTGCATTAGGTAATATGGGACCAGGCCTTGGTAGTATCGGACCATCAGAAAACTGGGGTCATTTCCCGGTATTAGCAAAATGGATTGCCAGCTTCTGCATGTTACTTGGTCGATTGGAAATATTTACGATTACTGTTTTATTCAGCAGAACTTTTTGGAGACAATAAAATGAAGTATCCAGACTTGGAAATTATACATGGAATTTCGTTAATGTCCATCAACCAAACTGATCATTTAAATGTCCTAAAAAATAATGACATTGATGAACTCTTTTCTCAATCACTTTTTCTACAATCTATCAGGTCTTATGGATTTGAATTGAGATTAAGTTAAAGCGAAGGATCTTCCAAATTATCCTTCACATTGTTCTTTTATCTTCTTTTAGTACCAGTCTCACTTATGAATGAATGGAAATGAATTAATAAATTCGCCCCAGTGAATATTAACAAAATTCGTAACTTTTGCATCATCGCTCACATTGACCATGGAAAATCCACTTTGGCGGATCGTCTGTTGGAGCAAACTCATACCATCAACTCTCAAGATATGAAAAACCAGGTTTTGGACGACATGGACTTGGAGCGTGAGCGAGGGATTACTATAAAATCTCATCCAATTCAGATGGAATATACTCATCATGATGGTGAATCATATCTGCTAAATTTAATCGATACACCCGGGCATGTGGACTTTACCTATGAGGTTTCCAGAAGTCTTGCTGCATGCGAAGGAGCCCTCTTGTTGGTTGATGCTGCTCAGGGAGTTGAAGCTCAAACTGTAAGTAATGCATATCTTGCCATAGATGCCAATCTTGAAGTCATCCCAGTTATTAACAAAATCGATGTAAAAGCTGCTGATATTGAAAGTGCCGTACAGCAAATTAGTGAATTATTGGGTTGTGATCCTGATAGCGTCCTTAAGATCAGTGCAAAGGTGGGAATTGGGATTCAAGATGTTTTCGATGCTATCATAGACAGAATTCCCACACCTAGACCCTCTCAAATAGATGAAACCCGTGCATTAATATTTGATTCTTCCTTTGATCAATTTCGAGGTGTAATTCCTTATGTTCGAATATTTGACGGATTTTTAAAAAAAGGAATGACTGCCCGATATTTTGCGAATCCTCATTTAGTACATGAAATTACTGAAGTCGGTGTCCTCAAACTGAAGAAACAGCCTTGTGAAGAACTTCAAGCAGGCAATGTTGGATATATCATTACTAATATTAAGGATGTCCGCCAGATAAAAGTCGGTGACACCTTAACGGTAAAAGAAAAACGATCAACAACACCATTACCCGGTTATCGTCCTATCAAACCGATGGTTTTTGCCGGATTATATCCTGTGGATACAAATGACTATGAGAACCTTCGATTAAGCCTTCAAAAATTGGAATTAAATGATTCAGCATTAGCTTTTGAACCTAATACCTCTGCTGCTCTAGGTTTTGGATTTAGATGCGGATTTCTCGGTCCACTGCACATGGAAATTGTACAGGAAAGACTTGAGCGTGAGTTCGACATGAATCTGATCACTACTTCTCCAAACGTACGCTACAAAATACTGTTGCGATCCGGAGATACATTAATCGTGGATAATCCTGCCGATATGCCTGAAATTGGAAACATTGATAAAATATTTGAACCATACATTAAAGGTGAAATTATCACTCCTCAGGAATACATTGGGGCAGTGATGAAATTGGGAATTGAGAAAAGGGGAATTTATGTCTCTACTCATTATCTCACACAGACGAAGGTACAAATAGTTTTTCAACTTCCGTTGGGTGAGGTAATCTACGAGTTTTTCGAAAAATTAAAATCAATCAGTAGAGGGTATGCTTCTTTTGATTATGAATTGATTGATGACCGTGTAGGGGAATTGCAGAAACTTGATATCCGAATTGCAGGCGAACCGGTGGATGCACTTAGCCTAATTGTACACAAAGACAACACTTACAGTCAGGGTTCGCTACTGTGCAGAAAACTAAAAGAAGTGATCCATCGACAGCAATTTGAGATCCCAATACAAGCAGTTGTGGGTAGTAAAATAATTGCCAGAGAAACTATCAGAGCATATCGTAAGAATGTAACAGCGAAATGCTATGGAGGAGATATCTCCCGGAAACGGAAATTGCTGGAAAAGCAGAAAAAAGGTAAAAAAAGAATGAAACAAGTCGGGAATGTTGAACTCCCACAGGAAGCATTTCTGGCTGTACTAAAGATTGGAGAGGATTAGTCAATCATTCTGTCGAAGCATTTTTCAAACTCTCAAGGTTATTTTCAGGTAAGTCGTTCTCATTATTATGGAATGCTTTCAGTCATACCGCTTGTACTTATTTATACGTTATTCGGGGTTTGGATCAATTGGGGTAACACTTTTGAATTACGGAATGGTGCTGATGTATTAATCCGGAGGTTCTTCTATTTCATGGGTAGTTGGGGAGAGGTTGGATACATCCTATCGCTAAACATGATGATTTTTGGTGTTGTTATTTATTACAGAAAACTGTTTGCTAAATCTTTAAGCCCATCTGTATTGACGGGTATTGTTATTGAAGGTGCAATCTGGTCATTTTTATTACTTTCAGGTTTGCATTTTGCTGGTGAGTTCCTATTATCTTTTCCTAACGGATTCTCGATGGTGGAACAATTTTATCTTTCGGTTGGCGCAGGAGTTTATGAAGAGTTTCTATTTCGATTTTGTCTATTGTCAGTTTGTAAACTGACTCTGTTTAAAGTGTTGGGATTTACTCCGGTATTGTCGTTGATATTAGCGCTTATACTTTCAAGTATTGCTTTCTCGGGCATTCATTATATGGGGGAATTGGGTGATTCTTTCACAATGAACTCTTTTCTCTTTCGAACGTTTGCAGGAGTGCTTCTAGGCAGTATTTTTGTTTCCAGAGGATTCGGAATTGCGGCTTACTCTCACTTTTTTTATGATATTTTAGTTACAGGATTATAAAGTTACATTAAGGAAATATGATATGATTCGAAAAATGTTGGTTGTGTTTATAACTGCTGGTTTCTCTTTTGGACAGGTAGCTCCATTTGAAAATTTTGTGATCGGATTCTGGCCTGAATTTGACCATCCTGGAGTTTTGGTACGCATCCAAATAGAGATTTTGCAGGAAAACCTGCCTTATGACATCTCTCTGGAATTACCCGTAGGATCAAAAATGGCACTCCAAAGAAAAATTAATTCGATGGGTGAAACAGAGATGATAACACAGGAAATTATTGAAGCTGACGGAAAAGCTATAATGCCGATTCATATTACTGAAACTCAATATTTGGCACAATTTTATTTTAATCCATTCGATGAATCGGATTTGCGTAAACTGGATTACAATTTTAAAGCTGATAAAGAACTCGGGCATTTTCATGTACTCATACAGGAACACAAACTCGCAGAAAACTTCTCAACGAATTTTACAGATGCCGAGATATTTCAAAATGATTATCTACTCACATTTTATCGACAGCATTTCGAACAATTAAAAAAAGGGGATGCCTTAAACATTCAGTTTAGCTATGAGAACCCTACGCATCGAACAACAAAGGATGTTTTGCAGAGCAGTATGGCTGATCACCCTGACACTGAACAAAGTCCCACATCAAACCAAGACACATCAAATTTACCCGGTCAATTTAGCAGTGTTAAACTATATGTAATACCAATTGTTGTATTTCTAGTTATAATCCTTGGAATAATTATTAGAGGAAATCTAAAACCAAACACCATACCAGTTTCAGATTCAACAAAAGGTTTTTGTACCGGTTGCGGTGCGCAAATAGAAACTGGAAATCAGTTCTGTACCGGATGCGGGAGAAAACAAGATGTATCCTGAATTACTGCGATTTGGTGATTTTGTAATATCATCCTTCGGAATGATGATGGTGGTAGCCTTCCTGACGGGAAATTATCTTCTACGAAGAGATATGATGATCATTCACAAAGACGCCACTCTTGCAGATGACCTTACATTCCGTGCAGCAATCGGTGGTATTTTAGGTGCGAAAATTTACTACATCATCGAAAATCTACCTTCTGGAGATGGCCTTGAAAACCTGAAAGGTCTGGGGGATATATTTGCAGGTATTTTTACATTTAGTCTAAGTCGCATTGCCGAGGGTATTCAGAATTTCGGTGCCGGGATGGTTTTTTACGGTGGATTTATTGGCGGTTTACTGGCTGTCTCATTATTGATTAAAAAGAAAAAACTAAATTGGAAATCCGTCGCAGATTGGATTGCACCCTATCTTGTATTGGGTCATGGCATCGGCCGGATTGGGTGTTTTTTGGTGGGAGATGATTACGGTATCGCTACAAAATTACCGTGGGGAATAGCATTTCCAAATGGAGTACCTCCTACGGTTCTTCCTGTACATCCAACTCAGTTGTATGAAATGGCTGCATATTTTTTAATTTTCGGATTCTTATACAGAAATCGACTGAAGAAAAAGTTTGAAGGTGAAATCATCTTTATGTATATGGTACTGGTAGGAATAGCACGGTTTGTCATCGAATTCGTCAGAACAAATCCGAAATATATTATCTTTTCAGGAGCTCAGTGGATATCTCTGATTCTAATCGGTGTTGGCATATTTATGATAAACAAACACAGTAAAGATACTGTATCAACTGATTAGAGATCATGGAATCCATCAATTGTCCGTTGTGTCAACAACCATCTCAATCATCGTGGATTAGGGTTTCCGATAGATTAAATCCTGATCCAGATAAAAAGTACAATATTTCCAAATGCGAATGTGGATTTATGTTCCTGAATCCAAGGTACAATGAAGATGAAGTGAGTGAATTCTACCAGTCTGATGGATATGATCCCCATGCTTCCGATTCTGCTAGTTTATATCGCCAAATTTATAAAATGGTGATGAAATTAGCTCTGTTTTTAAAATTCAAAACAATTAATCAATATGTTCAGAATGGAAGGTTACTTGATATTGGCGGTGGGAGTGGAGATTTCTGTCGATATTTTAAAGACAAGGATTGGGATGCTACAATGCTGGACACAAGCGAAAATGCCAGACGGAATGCAGAAACACTGGGAATAGCAACAATCAGTACATTTTCCCAAATTCAGGATGATATTCAGTATGATTTGATTACAATGTGGCATTCATTGGAGCATATTCACGATTTAGAGTCTCTCTTTGAAAATATCCGAACACACTTGAAACCAAATGGGTATTTAATCATCGCTGTTCCCAATATTCGTGCAAATGAACAAAGTTATTATGCTGATACTTGGGCACCATTTGATGCTCCCAGACATCTCTACCATTTTTCTCCCGAAACCCTTAAACAGTTGCTAGATAAGAACAATTTCAAAATCATTCAATCACTCCCCTTGTATCAGGATACTCCATACAATATCTTGCACAGTTTACCAGACAGATCTGTTGATCAAATTTTAAAAGCGCTTTATGTGTGGATGAGTTCATGGGCAAAAATATTTTTCAAAGGAAATTATTTCTCATCTTCAATGGAGGTTGTATGTACTATAAAATCTTAATTATTTCTTTTCTATTATTTGTCGGTTGTGATACAAAGAAGGTAGCAATCGGTGAAGCAAATATGATAACCATTTTTTGCTCTGAAGAAGATTTGGTATTTGTTCAACCGGTTTTCAATGAATATTTTTCTAAATCCCTTAATCTTCCACAACCTGAAAAACTCTATGAACTTCAATGGAAAGATCCCATAGAATTCTCTTCATTTAATAATCGTCATAATCTTGTGGTAGCATCACTCAAAAATCCAATTGACGAGAGTGGAGATTTGCTCTACAAAAAGTTGTTCCAAAACTTTTCTTCAGATGATTCGCTCGTCGCAATATTCGACTTGTACAATAAAATCCAATTGTTGTTTGGAATTTTTGCAATGGATGTTCAGCAATTGCAACAACAGTTGGATTTTAACACTGAATTTATTATGGATAATCTGAACAAGAATCAACGTAAATCCGTTCTCTATTCTGCATACGATACCGGGAAAAACAAAGAGCTATCCTTAAAAATTCAAGAATGGTTTGGATATGACATATTTATCCAGAAGGATTTTAAGTTGATTAAGGAAAATCTACAGTTGCCTTTTTTATGGATAGGCAGAGGATATCCCTACCGGTGGTTGACATTTCATGAAATCGAGTTGGAAGAGATTTCCTCTCCTGACCTAACGTGGAATGTTATCGATGCACTTCTCGAATCTACATTGGAGAACATTGAGGTAACGAAAGATTTCAGGTCGAATGAGTTGGTTACAATTGACGGTAGATTGCTCCCAATCTTACGAGGGAATTACTACCATAGTGAAAGCGAATCTGGTGGACCGTTTTTTACAATTCTGTTTCACGAAACAGACACGAGATATTTGATCGTCAGTGGATTTGTCAATTATCCTGGCCATTCTAAAATATTCCTGATTAAACAGCTTGAAGCATTAATATTGGATGGAAAGTTTTTAGAAAGGGGTGACCAATGAAAAAAATTGCCGTTCTTATTGGAAGCGAATCAGATAGAGATACCATTTTTGTAGCTGCACCCTATTTTGAATATTTTGGATTGAACTGGGATCTACAAGTTTTATCTGCGCATCGTAATCCTGCTGAAGTTACTGAATTTTCCAGAACTGCCAGAGAAAATGGTTACGCTGTCATTATTGGAGCTGCTGGTATGGCTGCTCATCTTGCTGGCGCGATTAAAGCTCACACGACTTTACCGGTTATTGGTGTACCCTTGTCAGGTGGTATTTTAGATGGTATGGATGCACTTTTATCAACCGTTCAAATGCCAAAAGGGGTTCCTGTTGCTACATTTGCTGTGGGTAAGGCAGGAATTATAAATGCTGCTATTTTTTCAGCAGAAATACTCGCTCTGAGCGATGATGAACTGGCGACAAAACTGAACCGTTTCAAGGAATCTGGCTGCACATTGAAATGAAGAAAATCCTAATCACTGGTGCCAATGGTCAGCTAGGTAGATCCTTGATGAATACTCTGTCAGGAAAGTATCAGGTAATGGGTACGAAAATTGAAAACGAACCTATTGCTAATCCAGGGATGCCATTGATTCAAATGGATATCACCAATCGAACAGAGGTTGAAGCCGGAGTAAACCTATTTAAGCCGGATATCATCATCAATACTGCCGCTTTTACAAATGTTGATCGCTCTGAAATTGATCAAGATCTTGCATGGTCAGTAAATGTGGGGGGGATTGAAAACTTAATTCGTGCAAGTGATTCTGATACAAAATTCATTCACATATCCAGCGATTATGTATTTGATGGAGAGAATGGGCCTTACCGTGAGTCAGACGAAGTGAATCCCACCTCGTATTATGGTAAATCAAAATTATGGGGAGAACAAAAGTTATTGGATTCAGAAAGAAAGTATTTGATCCTGAGGCCTAATGTTTTATACCAGACAACTACACATGATCAGGCGAGTTTTTTCGCGTGGGTTTATACTTCACTATTAAATAAAAAACAGATTAAAGTAGTCACCGATCAAACAAGTAACCCAACCTGGGTACATCCATTTACAGAAGTCCTTTTGAGATCAATTGACTCCGATCTGTGTGGTCTCTTTCATTACGGAAGCGCAGATTACATTTCAAGATTTGATTTTGCACAACTCATTGCAAATATTTTCAACTTAGACTCATCACTTATTGCACCAATCATTACTGCAGATTTAAACCAGGCTGCACCCAGACCAAAGCACAGCGGACTGATTTCGGATAAAATTCAAAACAAATTGGATGTTGAAGTCCTTACGGTAGAACAGTGCCTACTCCAGATAAAACGGTTATGGGAACGTGTATCTGATTGAACCATTTCAAATAACCCTTCGTAAAGGAAATTGTTTGTCCGGTTTTGCAGTTGTCATTAAATTGTCATCTCATACAGGAAAATTATTTTGAAATCTCTTATAATATCCCCTACATATAACGAATTAGATAATATCGAAGAGTTGATCCGAAAATTCCACCATCATGCTTCTGATTGCGATATTTTATTTGTGGATGATAATTCTCCTGATGGTACAGCAGACTTGATAAAAAGAATCCAAGAAAAAGACCCACAAATAAATCTTATTGTTCGAGAGAGAAAACTCGGTTTAGGTACTGCATATTGTCGTGGATTTGAATGGGCATTGGAACATGATTACGAAAGAGTTATCCAAATTGATGCAGACCTCTCGCACAATCCGGAAGATATTCCCAGATTGTTAGAAAAATCCATAAGCTACGATGTGGTTATCGGTAGCAGATACATCAATGGTGTAAATGTTGTGAACTGGCCACTCCGTCGACTCATACTCAGCAAATTTGCGAATATTTACGCGCGTATTTTAACCGGTTTGCCAATTGCAGATTCTACTGGCGGATTCAAATGTTTTAATACAAAGGTATTGGCTGCCATAGATTTAGAATCGATTAAATCACAAGGATATGCCTTCCAAATCGAGATGAATTATTTAGCCTGGATCAAAAAATATACCATATGTGAAATTCCCATCATCTTTGCAGATCGGACAGTGGGAAAATCAAAAATGTCAAGGAAAATAATCTATGAAGCCGTCTGGATGGTTCCTAAGCTTGCATTAAAACGGTTGTTCCGAATGATATGAAAATTTCCGTTATTATCATCAGTTACAACGTATGCGCCTATTTAAGGCAATGTCTGAAGTCAGTGTCCAAAAGTACAGGTAATGCTGAATATGAAGTCATTGTCATTGATAATAATTCCATTGATACATCTGTTAAAATGGTTCAACAAGAATTTCCACAAGTTAAAATAATCGGTAATACCGAAAACACGGGATTTTCAAAAGCGGTCAATCAAGCAGTTAAAATTGCAAACGGTGATTTTATCTGTCTTTTAAATCCGGATTGTGTCATCAAAACTGATACTTTGTCAGTTTTATCAGAATATCTCACTCAAAACGCAGATGTGGGTGTGGTAGGATGTAAAGTTCTAAATTCTGACGGAAGTCTTCAACTAGCATCTAGACGAACATTCCCCAAGTTAGTGGTCACATTACCCAGATTATTTGGCCTACATCGGATATTTCCTAAAAATCGCATCTTTGGTAAATATAACCTTACGCATATCGATGATACCGTTATCCAGGATACCGATGCTGTTAGTGGTTCATGTATGATGTTCTCACGTACAACTGTTGACACAGTGGGGCAATTTGATGAACGATTTTTTTTGTATTTTGAAGACACAGACTTCTGCTACCGTGTCAAGAAGGGTGGATATCGCGTAGTATATAACCCAGATACTCAAATCATCCATTATAAAGGTGAAAGCACAAAATTCGCTCGATCTGTATCAGAGGAAAACTTTCATCAATCCGCTTATTTATTTTTCAAAAAATATTCTCATGAATTCCCTTTGTGGAATGTATTCAGATTTTTTGTGTGGATTGCGATAGGCTTTCGAAAAGTTGGTAGTCATTTATTTACCCATAAATCTTCAATAATATCATGGTTTTTGGACAGTTCACTCGTGCTAATGGCGTTTTATGGATCTATGGCATTTTGGTATCCGCACCATTTTGGCATACCTGTGTCTATTAGTTATGTCGCTGAACATTGGAAGCTGTGGACAACATACCTAATCATCTGGCATGCAGTTGCTATTTGGCTTTCGCTTTATAAAAAAAACAATCTTTCATACGGGCGTCCTTTAGTGGTTAGCGCTATTTCATTTATCGGTGTATCCACCGTCACGTATTTCATTTCGGTATTCGCATATTCCCGCGTAGTATTGTTATTTACATTCTTAATTTCTGCATTTTTACAGGCGATGTGGCGAATTATGGTTCATTTATTTTATAGACAGCAATGGATAAGAGTATCACACGTTCCGCCATTTTTTACTCGTAATGCGATCATATTGGGCAATCCTACTGCTGCTGCCAATATCTCTAAGTTACTGGATCAATCGCCCTCCTTGTTTTACAAAGTACTGGGAGTAATCTGCGATCAGTTCGTTGGCAAAAGTGATCCAAAGATCAAGTACCTAGGACCGGTTAGACAACTTTGTGCTATTGCCAAACAATATCAGGTCAATGAGATTATCATTTTGGAGGAATCCTATTCTGTTAGCGATATTATTGAGCAGATTCAGGCACTTTCAGGGATGAATATTGTTTTCAAATTCGTTCCGGACGGACACCATTATCTGATCGGGAAGGGCGTGGTTGATAATATCGGTGGAATTCCACTTGTTGGTATAGATTTTCCGTTATTTGACCGACTGCATTTGTTTGCTAAAAGAATATTTGATACGATTCTTTCTTTATTGATGATCTTGTTGACGCTACCAATTCATATCTACTTATGGATATTGATGAAAGCTAAAAAAGTAAAAATTTGGTCACCAGATCATATCGGAATTCAACTGTTGGAATTTGATGTAGCAAACCCATTGCTTCAGAAACTTCCTTATTTGTACTCGATATTTGTGGGAAAAATCAGTTTTGTAGGTAGCGAGGTTGTTGATTATTCTAAACCTGATCCCGGGATCATCATTAAGCCAGGGATAACTGGATTATCACAATTAAAAAATGGTTCCGTTCAAGATGCAAACAATCATTTTGAACAATATTATATCCAAAATCAAAATTTGGTTTTTGATTTAGAAATTTTACTTAAATCTATTTTGAGGATCTGATGTCTAATTACATTCTAGATTTCGAAGCACCTTTAAAAGTGATTGATGAAAAAATTGATATGCTCCGTTTAACCGGTACAAAAACGGGTGAGAATGTTTCATCTAATATCAAAAAATTGGAAGCTAAACTTGAACAAAAGAAAGCGGACATATACTCTAAATTGTCACGATGGGACAGAGTTCAGCTTGCCAGACATCCAAACAGACCTCATTCTCTGGATTACATTCGAATGATTTCGGAAGATTTTTTTGAACTACACGGAGATCGTTATTTTGCTGAAGATCCATCTGTTGTCTGCGGTTTAATGACAATGGAGGATAAACCATATATGGTGATCGCTCAGCAAAAAGGCAGAACCACCAAAGAGAATCTGTACCGGAATTTTGGGATGTCCAGACCGGAAGGATATCGAAAAGCGCTTCGTATTATGAAACTTGCTGAAAAATTTAATGTGCCAATCCTCACGCTTATTGATACAATGGGTGCGTATCCCGGGTTAGGTGCTGAAGAACGGGGACAAGCAGAAGCGATTGCACGGAACCTATTTGAAATGCCTTTATTAGAAGTCCCGATCATCAATTTGGTTATCGGTGAAGGAGCATCTGGTGGCGCTCTAGGCATCGGAGTAGGTGACAGGCTATTCTGTCAGGAAAACACATGGTTTTCGGTTATATCACCTGAAGGATGCGCTTCGATTCTGTACAGAGATTCTTCAAGAGCATTTGAAGCAGCTGATGCTATGAAAGTTACAGCTGCAGATCTCATGGAAATGGGAATTGCTGATAAAATTATTCCTGAACCCAACTACGGCGCTCATTATGATTCTGATGGGGCAGCTAAAGTTGTAAAGGAGACGCTCATTAAGGAATTCCAATATTTGTTGAACATGGACAAAGAAGAGCTCCTCCGGCAAAGATTTGTGAAATATGAGCGAATTGGGAGTTGGAAAGAATAACAAATACCGTATCAATTAACTTTGTATCTAAATCCTAAACGCATTCAAAATATTAAAGTTCTAAAGGAGATATTTTTTTATGCCGATTACCTCACTTACAGCATTATTGATTTATGAAGTGAGCGAACCCGTATCTCATTGGGAGTGTTTTCAACTTAAACGTAAATTTTCATCCCATTTTTATTAGAAATATAATCGTTAAAAACATTGGAATAATTATAACATAAGGAAATCCTATGATTACATTTAGTCAAAAACAACTCAAAATTCCTCAAATGAGTAAACCGGTATACCTGGTTACCGGTGGAATGTCAAAATTCGGTAGAGCAATTCCCGAAATGAGGACAGAAGAGTTAGTAGTCGATGCCTTTACAGAAGCAGCCGAATTTATCAAAAAATCCCCTGCAGAGTTAAAGAAATACATTCACTCCTGCTATTATGGTCATTTTGCAGACCACTTTGGAGATCAGTTACTTGGCGAGGCGTTAATCCATGATCGTTTAGGCCTTGACCCATTGGGTAATGTGGGGATCAAAACAGGAGGTGCTACCGGAGGCTCAACTCTATGGGAAGCATTCAAGGCGGTAGCGTCTGGATATTCTGATTGCGTTTTAGCAATGGGTTGGGAACGAATGGACGAAGTACCAACTGACGAAGGGAATAACTACATCGCATGTGCAGCCGATAAAGATTGGGAAACGCCATTAGGTCACATCTATACGGGCTATTACGCCGTGATGGCTCAAAAATATTGGCAAGTCTTTGGGAAGTCAGAAGATTCCTTCAGAAAAACAATGGCTGAAATTGCAGTTAAAAACCGTGGTTACGCTCGAATGAACCCTCATGCGCAGGGTCCAATGAAAATTACTGTTGAGGATGTTTTGAAATCACCAGTGGTCGCATATCCGTTAAGGGCATTGGACTGTTGTCTGATGAGTGTGGGCGCAGCGTGTGCCATCTTATGTGATGAAAAAACTGCATACGAGCTAACAGATAATCCATTACTGGTCTATGTTACTGCAGGAAGTCATACGCTTCGTGTAGCAGACCGCCGAAACATGGAAATTCCTCTATTACCGAACGAATCTGCAGACCAATACAAAGACCTTGGTGAGCGATTCCCGGGTAGTGACAGATATCCAGGATTTACCGGTTTTCTTGCTGCAAGAATGGCGGCTTATTATGCATATGGGATGGCAAATATTTACGATCCTACAGAAGATCTGGATCTGGTGGAATTGCATGATGCGTTTACGATTAGTGATATCCAGACATATGAAGACGTGGGAATTCGACCCTATGGCGAAGGCCGAACTTACGTGGAGTCCGGCGATTGCTATCACACGAATCCAAATACCGGCAAACCAGGGAAACTTCCTGCTAATTTATCCGGTGGCTTGATTGGAAACATGCATGCAGTAGGTGCAACGGGAATCATGCAGGCTGTCGAAGTGGGGCAGCACATCTGGGGACGTTGGGCAGAAATGCATGAAAATCAGAAAAAATGGGATGCATATGGACGCACCAAACCCAAAGATTGGCAAAATCTTCAGGTGGATAACGCCAAAAGAGGAATGGCCATCAGCCATGCTGGCGTCGGATCGCATGTAACTGCTACTATTTTAGTCCATCCTGACCATCAATTAAAAGGAAGAAACTCATGAGTAATTCTAATAAACGCGGAACGGTCAAAGTGATCAATGGGCGATACCGACCCGATGGATCATTTCATTATAACTATCCCAATACTCCAATTTATGATGAAGCTGGGAAGCTCATGGGAGTTACCAATCCAAGAGACCTCACACACATACACGCATATGGAGGTGAATCTCAATTTTTTAGTTCTTTGAAGGATGGAGAGATATGGGGCACAAAATGTGAAAATCCCGATTGTGAACATACTGGCACAGTAAATCTTCCTTACAAAATCTACTGTCCTGATTGTTTAAAAAAAGCAATACCGGTTAATTTGACAGCCACAGCCATTAAAAGTGCAACCGTGCATACTTTTATGGTCACCGAAAGAACTGGCGCATTCAACACGCTGGAAAAGCCTATTCGATTTATCAATATTGAGTTTGAGGGTGTTGATACAATTCTGATGAGCTATCTTTCCGTTGGTGAACCTAAAGTAGGGATGAGGGTTGTACCGATCTTTAGAAAAGTAGAACCGACTTTCACAATTCTCGATCTATCGTGGGTACCACTGGGAACATCGGTGGAAAAATTGCCTGATGGCTTTTCATTCTCTAAATAGATGATTATTTAATTACAAAAAAGCAGGGGTATGGAAACATATCCCTGCTTATGTTTAGGAGTAACATGTCAAAACTAATCAGATTTACGTGTCAGGATGATGGAATTGGATTCTTAACTTTAGCCAATCCGCCAGTTAATACACTTTCCAGTGAAATGGTGTCCCAGCTATCAGAAGTTATCAATCGGATAACTACCGATAAAGACATCAGGGCTCTGATCGTCATGTCGGCGGAAAAACATTTTTGTGTGGGATTGGACCTCAAAGAACAGTCAAACATCTCTAAAGAGCAATCCGTAGCCGATGTTGACCGAATGCGGGATACATACACCCAGCTTTCAGAACTATCCATCCCAACCATTTGTGGTGTTAGCGGAGCCGCATTGGGTGGTGGTGCTGAATTAGCGTTGAGTTGCGATTTTCGTATTCTCGATGAATCAGCAACAATCGGCTTCCCGGAAGCACAATTGGGGATCATTCCCGGAGCTGGTGGTACCCAGAGACTTCCCAGGTTGATTGGACCATCCAAAGCCAAATACTGGATATTTTCCGGTAAAATATTCTCGTCTGAAGAAGCATTGGATGATGGAGTAGCCGATTTCCTTGTAGATGATGGCACTGTGCTGGAATCTGCAATTGAGTTAGCCGTTGAATTGCTCACGTCTGGACCTATTGCTCTGAAAGCGGCGAAATACTGCATCGATTCAGGATTGGAAGTCTCGATTGCGGAAGGATTACAAATTGAGCAAACTCATTTTAGCGCTCTTGTGGAAACAGAAGATCGCGATGAGGGACTTAAAGCCTTCCTTGAAAAAAGAGACGCGGATTGGGAAAATAAATAGGCTCCCACAAATATACTTGCTCTATAGACTGTCATAGAAAAGATCTAATAATAAATCGATAGGTACCCTATGTTTAATAAACGTCATGGATTAGTAGTTATCATCATTTTAGCTTGGAGTTGTTCCGGAATTTCACATCGGTATGTCCCAAACTGGAATACGGTCAACATTCCCGAAAAACTAGGGAAATATCCAAAAGTAAGAGAATCTGATCTTTTGCGAGGGGAATTGTCCAAGTTTAAATCCTGCTATGATGTAACCTTTTACGATCTGGATATAGATGTAAATATTGATAAAAAGAGCATTTCCGGATGGGTGGATTTTCATGTCAACACTATGACTACTTTAGATACTCTCCAATTTGATCTATCTGACAAACTCAAGATCGTTTCGATTACGTTCATGAATAACAATATCCCATTTTATCGTAAGTCGAATTCAGTATTCGCAGTGTTTCCTCAAACCGAAAAAGGCAGTCAAATGGTATTCCGTGTGACTTATGAGGGGAAACCGGTGGAGGCTAAAAATGCGCCCTGGGATGGGGGATTCGTATGGACAGAAGATAAAAACGATAATCCATGGGTAGCAGTGGCTTGCGAAGGAGAAGGTGCTTTGTTGTGGTGGCCAAACAAGGATCATCCCACAGAAGAGCCTGACAGCATGCAAATTACTATCCATGCCCCTTCTGATCTTTTTGCTGTGGCAAATGGCACGCTAGAAGAAGTGAGAAGCAGCTCAAGTGATGGAAAAATGGCTTACAGATGGATGGTTCGGAATCCCATAAACAATTATAATGTGACCTTAAACATCGGTGATTACGTCTTGGTGGCAGATACACTTATCAATCAGAGTGGTATCCATCAAATGGATCACTACGTGCTGTCATATAATCAAGCTGTAGCACAATCGCATTTCAAACAGGCAAGAGATGTGATACATGTATTTGAGAAGTATTTCGGTGAATTTCCCTGGTGGAATGACGGCTATAGATTGGTAGAAACACCCTATCGAGGCATGGAGCATCAGTCCGCTGTGGCATATGGCAACGAATATAAAAACAATAACAACTATTACATCTACGATTTGGTGGATTACATCATCCTTCACGAATCTGCACACGAATGGTGGGGGAACAATATTTCCGCCTGTGACGGCGCTGATATCTGGCTCCATGAGGCATTTGCCACTTATTCCGAGGTGATTTATCTGGAAGAAAAATTAGGCAAGTTGGTTAGTGTTGACTATTTGATGAATAAACGTCGATACATCCGAAACTCGCTGCCGATGGTGGGCCCGAGAGATGTGAATTACTGGGGCTTTGATGATGTTTACTGGAAAGGTGCCTGGGTGCTCCATACCTTGCGAAGTGTAATCAATGATGATGATACTTTTTATGGTATTCTGTATGAATTTCAAACTCGATTTGCCAAAAGCATTGTGTGCACAGAAGATTTTATCAATTTAGTAAATGAAATGACCCATACAGATAATACCTATTTTTTTGATCAGTACTTGTACGACCGAAAACCTCCGATCTTTGAATACAAAATAACAGATACCAATCTTGAGTACCGATGGACAGACGTTCCTAATTCGTTTATCATGCCACTTTACATCAACGTAAATGAAGAGCGAATATGGTTACAGCCCACAACAGAATTTCAGATTTTTAATATCCCGCTTCATTCTACAGTTGACATCCCCGGTCGGTATTTTTATATGGCGGTAAAGGATTAATAGTATTTATTTAGATACATGATATACATTTGATTTAACCAGTGAATTGATTTTGCAAGGCGTTAAATTTTTGGAGTAATTTTTATCAACAAACTTTAAGATAATATTATCGATTTATATCGAAGGAGAAGAAATGAGAAATGATATTAATTCAAAGACACATTATGCATTTGGATTATTTTTGCTATTTGGACTTTTTGGATCCATGTTTGGGCAAATTCAATCTAACGTGTACTACCGTGGTGATTTAAATAGTTGGGGTTCAACGGCAATGTCGTGGAGAGATTTGGGTACTGATTCATGGATGACCTCAATACAATCTTCAAGTGATAATGGTACCTCTCAATTTAAGTTTGATAATGAAACTAGTTGGGTTGGAAATGACTGGTCTAGAGGTGACGTAATTTCTATTGGGTCACTTACACAATGGTACAATCCTAATGGCGGGAATGGTATTTTTTCTGCCACTAATGGAAAGTATTATACCTTTGTTATTAAAGATGTTGCTGATGATACGAATTCTGAAGGATATATTTTTGAATTCGATGGTGCGCCTGTATCGATTTCACATTTTGATGAAACTGGCTCTGGCGGTGATAATACTCCATTTGATTTTGAAGACTCTGATAGTCTACATTTTAAAATTGACTGCGGTACCACACAACCCCCGGCTGATCAAAAGTTTTATATAAGGTACTATTTTGATTCCGATAATGAAGATGGCTATACATCTTTTGGAGCAGCAAATATTGTGGGAACAGCTAATACCGGCTTTACTGGGTCTAATTATTATGCATTTATAACTGTTAGCAAACCAGGCAATGCTTCAACTGTCACGTCTTATAGTATGACCACCGAGAGCTCCTTTTCTTTAAACAATTCTAACATTGATTTAACAACTGTGTATTTCGATAATAATAGTGGAGCAAATTATACAAAAACAATTAATGGTGGTTCTTTATCGATTGTAAACCCAATTGATTTACCATCAGGTTTTCATATTTCCAGTATTTACCCTAATCCGTTCAACCCTGAAACGACCATTCAGTACAGATTAGAAGTTGCATCCGATATTACCATTGAGGTATTTGACATCAGTGGGCAGCTTGTTGAAACATTGATCAATGGTTTTTCTATGCCGGGTGAACATCAAATCATCTGGAAACCGAAAGATATCTCCTCTGGCATTTATATGGTTCAGATGACGCTGGGGAGCCAGAGATTCAAAAAGCAAATCACATACTTGAAATAGACAAACCGAGTTTCAGATTAACCCCGCTTTCGCGGGGTTAATTTTATATTTATCACCATGTCTGAATCTTTGGCACAAATATTCTCACCCTTTTATTTTATTCTTTGTGCCATATTTCCTGAATTTAACGTAGTCGCATTATTGAGTATTGGCAAATTATTTTACGAACCCAGACTGTCAATTATTTATCCCTTTAGTCTGAATCACATTAATTTGCTGATTCTGATTTTTCACCTGATACTGTTTGGTAGAAAAATCGCTTTCCGCCAATTAAAAATACCCCATTTTATGCCCTTTCTGATTTTCATACTCTGGTTAATTGTGTCGAGTCTGCTTTTGTCACACTTTCCAGATTATGCACTGGAAAAGCTCATCAGTTTGCTGATCTTTTCGGTTCTTTCAATCATTTTAATTGCAATCCGTGTTGAGCTGAAAGGAACGATTATTCTTCAAAATGTGCTATTATCGCTCTTATTTATTTCCTCAACGCTGGCAGTATTCGCATGCATCAAATGGATTCAGGCACCTGGGATTTACCGTCTGTCCGTTTTGGGTGGGGGACCTATCGGATTAGGACGGATGGTTGGAGTTGGGCTCATTATTCTCATGTTATTGAAACGCCAGCAGCTCGATGGTTTGCTTAAGTACCAGCCGATATTTTGGGTAATGACCGGAGCTTTTTCATTTTCATTACTGCTGACTCTCACCAAAGGTCCATTGATTGGACTCATTTTGACATTACTCATGACGGGGAGGATGATTAAGCACGCATGGCTTCCCCGAAAGAAAATCATCATATTAGCAGTTGGGTTGATTTTTCTTTGTATTTTGATCGATTTATTCCGGCAAACGATCGATCCGGCAGTTAGTATATGGTACGGGAGTTATGTGATCCGAATTGAACATACCATTCACGCGCTGAATGCTTTCATTCATAATCCAATTTGGGGGATAGGACTTGGTAATTTTTCAGAATGGGGGAATGGATGGCTATACCCGCATAACTTGATGATGGAGGTCCTTTCTGAAACTGGTGTGATTGGATTTATTTTATTAGGGATCGTCTTATATCCGATGTTTACCAGATTTATTGCGGAAAAAAACACATATCAGACCGTGTTTATCGTTTTAACCCTATTTATGTTTTTGAACCAAATGGTCAGTAGCGATATAATAGGTGCACGGTTTTTATGGTTCTATTATTACTTATATATGATTGCGATACAATACGACGATCCGAAATTGAACGTGAATTCATCCACAAACGTAATGACAAATGTAGGAGAAATTAAATGAAAAGACAGAATTTATTAGTAATTGCATTGACTATTTTTACAACACTGTGGTGTCAACTATCCATTACCAATGTTGATGGTGTCGCTCAATATGTTATTGATTTTGATACAACAGTTCCGAGTGTAAACAACGGACAATTTGATGGTACTTTTCCATATCCAAATCCACAAACGGGTGATTTAGATGCAGACGCTTGGACCATTAAAAGATCAGTCACCTTGGAAGCTGATAGTACTTATTATATGGGAACGAATCAAGGTGGTGTCTCGGGACTCGGTGTATATGGATTTGATATTGGCACTAGTGATTTTGCTTTTGGTCTTCAACCTGGTACAAGTAAGTTCTGTCCGGGATCTATTGCCTTGGAAATTATCAACAATCTTCCTGACAATGCAACAGTCACTCATATTACCTTGAGTTATGAAATTTGGACCTACAACGACAAAAACAGAAGTACTGTATTGACATTTTCTCATTCATATACAAATGTAAATGGTGATTATATCTCAATACCAAGTTTAGACTTTGCAACTCCCACTACAGCAGATGACGTACCTTCATGGGCGTTAACTTCAAAAGGTATTTGGATTGAAGGATTGAATATTCCAAATGGTTCATCTTATTTTTTAAGGTGGGATACAGATGATGGAATTGGAAGCAGCACTCGAGATCAAATTGCTCTCGATGATATCACCATATCAGCGGGGAATGCACTTGATATTGATGATTTCTATCTTCCTAATGGCTTCGGTCTCTTGGATGCTTATCCGAACCCATTTAATCCTTCGACAAACATTCAGTACAAATTAAATGAGATGGGAAATACTGTTATTAGACTATTCAATCTGAATGGTGAACTACTTCAGGAATTGTCCAATACAGTACAAACTACTGGACAGCATTCGATTCGATTTGATGGCTCACAATTCCCTAGCGGGGTATATTTGATCGAATTAGAAAGCAAAAACTACCGGGACACTCAAATCATAACCTTGCTCAAATGATCTCTATGTAAGTTCATGTTCCATCGCCACATTTGCCGTCTGTTAGCAATCTTCACCGGATTTCTATTTACCCAGGATAATGTCAATTATCTGATCCTGACATCGCCTGAATTATTATCGTCTGCGAGTATAATTTCTGATCTCTACGAAGAAGAAACAGAACCTGAATTTCACCTCAATACAATTGTTATTACCACAGATATCATTTACGACCAATACCCCGGAGTAGTTGAATCAGAGGCGATTCGAAATTTCGTTATTGGTATGATCGACGAAAATGACAGTCTTTCATACTTATTAATTCTTGGCGATGAAACCGTCGTCCCTCCTTTCTACGATATCTATGGGGTTCCTTCTGATGACTTTTATTCATCTCTACAATTGACGATTCCACAATCGCAATTATCAACTGGACGAATACCGATATCAGATCCGCAGGTTGCTATCCAAATTGCTAATAAAATCAGGAATTATATAATTAATCCACCAACAGGACATTGGAAAAGTTCTGCTCTGTTAATTGCTGACGACGCACATAAAGCCGGAGGTGGCGATATAATGGTGGAGATATCCCATGTCAGTAACTCAAACAATATTTTCGAACAGATTAAAGATGTACTTGAAGTGAATTGTCTTTATGGTACTGAATATCAGCTTTTTTATGGAGGTGGTATTCCAACACTTCCTGAAATGACATCAGATATTTTAGATGCCATCAATTCAGGAGTTGGCTGGATCAACTATATTGGGCACGGCAACGAAACCACTTTGGCAGATGAATTGATATTAGATATGGAGAGGGACCTCACCTTCATGTCGCCACCAGAAGGAAAATTACCCGTTTGGGTTGTTGGTTCTTGCGATCTTGGACATTATGACGATGCAGAATGTCTAACTGAAGCATTAATCTCCAAACCCGATGGAGCCATTGCTGTGATCACCACCACACGACTAATCCTTTCGCAGCCGGTTGGTGCTTATCTTGACAGATTGTACTCTAATGTTTATAATTACTCCATTGGTGCATTGAACTTTAGACTGGGTGACTTGGTGAGAGAGTCCAAAACCGGGAGTTCAGATTATGTGTTTCAATTGTTTGGCGATCCAGCGATGCCTATCATTCTACCGAGGCAGGGGAATATCATAAATTCATACCCTGATACCTTGGAAGTGCTTACACAGAATTCGGTTCATGTTCTTGAAAATTATCAAAATGATCTTTCACATTTAACGGTTTACGGACCACCTCGATTTATCCACCAGGTTTATGATGGATGGGTTAATCTTGATTATCAGTTACCAGGGGAACGTATTTATTTCGGTGAATTTGTGGGAAACGCACAATTTTACTTACCTTTGGATTATCCTCTATGCGAATCCTGCCCAGTTGAATTAAAGGTATTTAGTGAGAACATCGAACAACCGTTTAACAATAAAATTGAGACCATATCGGGGATTCCAGCCATTGCACCTGGCACCATTACGGATTTTTTCCCTCCCTCTATAATTCTTCGATATGAAGGAAGTGAAGTGATGGAGAACCAGGTGATAAACTCACCCTTTCTTTTTGAAGTGATAATCCAAGATACCTCAGGGATAAATCTGATGAATCTCCCGGGCCATCAAATCCAATATCAGATTGATGGTTCATCACCAGTAAACATCACAGATCAGTTTACGTATAATTCAAATGCGATTGCTGAGGGTGTTATAAATTTGTTATTATCAGATGTCCTCTCTGGATCCCATATCTTACAGATCGAAGCGTGGGACAATGCCAACAACCGGGCGGTCTTCAGCCGAACCGTTTGTTTTACCAATTGCGAATTTCCGGAGGTTAACGAATCCACTTTATGGACATCGATCACATCACTATTGACGCCCAACGGCCTGACCGGTTTTTCCAATGGTGATCAATATGCAGCAACTACGGGAGGATTGTTGAAACTTTCGTTGTCATCAAATACTTTTGAGAATATCCTCCCAGGCGAAATACTCAAATATTCCAATTTATTGTCGGTCAATAAAGATAGTCACGGCAATTTATGGTTGGGCTCTGGGTATCCAGGGACATTGCAAATATATCATCCTAATGAGGGACTCCTTCGGGTTATTGACAATCTTAATTTTGATGAGATATCATCAATTTATTATCACGACAATTCTGCATACGCTATTGGAAAAATAGATGGCGAGCCTTGCATCATAGAATTCCGCTTGGATGACAATGACCTGCCATATTATCAAGCGACTTACCAGAGTTTCCCAGTGATACCAAATAGCATTTCACATATCAGTTTCGACGGTGATACCATTTATATTGCCACATCGGCCGGTGTTTTCGCTGGTTCGATTGGCGAAGGTATGCTTTCATTTAGCGTTAGCTGGGATCAAGTATTTAACGGTTGGCAGCCGAAATTATTTTTCCCAGGCGAAAATCCAATTATGGTTACTACGACGGATATTCTGGTAGAAACAAATAGCTCATGGAATTCAATTATTACCAATCTCCAGGGCACGATATTAGATGCTGGATGGACCAGTGACGGTCATTTTTACGTCTTAAGCTCTACACGGTTTTATGAATTTGATAATACTTTCAGCCTAATTTCCGGATACCCGCTATCACCTCCATCCGAGGCAACTTTTACATCATACTATTCTGATATTGATCATCACATTCTCGGAATAAATAAACGAGGCATTCGGGTAATTAACCGCGAAACTTTGTCTGCGACTATGTACATCCCCAATACGCTTTTCAGTAATGAAATGAATGCGATTACCTATGCCACCGATGGGTCAGTCGCAGGTGTGAGCAGGAAAGGAATGTTCCATTTCGCAGAAAACATAATTACCAATTTTATCGCATCTTCACAAACGTCGGGATACGTTTTAGATCAATTGGAAGAGACAACTTTTTCGGCAATAAGTATGAACTACTCACCCGGGTCTAATTTGCCATGGAGTATTGTGGAATCGTCTGATGCGAATTTTTTGTTTAGTAATAGTGGAATCAGTCCAAGTCAACCCGGATTTAGAGGTGGGGTCATAGAGATTGATCCAGTAACCTTTGATATAGCAGTTTATGATACTTCAGACGGAGTGTTAGACGGATTAAACGGCATTTATAATCCGTATTGGACCAATCGATACCTTACCATCAATCAGATCAAAAAAGACCACCAAGGGGGCCTCTGGGTCGTAAATCCTTATTCAGAGGTGTACAATCATATCTCTGCGATTAAACTAACGGATGGATCTGGATGGGCACATGTGACCGGACCTGATGATACATCTTACCTTCCGCAGGAAGTGGCATTCGATGGGTTTGGTAGAGCGTGGTTTGCCATTCAATATGATGTACCCATGAATAATAATATCAGTGAATATTCCAACGGAGGTTTGCGTGTTTTAGATTTTGGGCAAACTTTTGACGATGAATCTGATGATGTGTGGATATCGGTTGTGAATGAAGATATCTTGCCATCCAGCAGTGTTTGGTCAATTGATATCGATCTAAATAACCATGTGTGGGTGGTCACAAGTGGTGGCATTCAGGGATATGAGATGGAGAATACCGATCAGGGTATCGTTCTAATAGAGCTTTTGGATTGGCCAGCATATACACAAATTCCGTTTCATATTGGAGATCATATCCGGGTTGACGCTGAAAATAATAAATGGATAACCACAAGGCATCATGGTGTTTTTGGAATCCTTTGGGATAGCAGCTTACTAGAGAACGGAGCAGGATTCAACATCCAAAACAGCGGGATTTTATCAGACCTGGTATATGATGTCAGTTTTGACGGACAAACAAATCATGCTGCTTTTTCTACGCTTAATGGTATTTCTATTTATGATATGAGTTCCTTGCCTGAGTACACCTTTGTGCCGGTAGGAGATGCTAATGGCGATAATCAAACGGATGTAGGTGATGTGGTTATCATCGTTTTTTATATCCTTGGATTGTCTGAACCCGGATCCTTAAACCATTTTCAGGCAGATATGAACGTGGATGGGATGATTAATATCATTGACGTTGTATCCGTAGTTGATTATATCCTTGGACCTTCTTTATTGAAAATACAATATCCAAGAATAGTTAAAATACTAATTGATCTGAATGAAGTGACCATTAAACCGGATGGAGATATAATCGCCTATCATTTGGTTTTGGATTCTGATTCATTCGATCAAATAGAGGTTTTATCAAAGGATTGGATGGGATTTCAAAACGGTTCAGAATTTATCGCTCTAAACTTAACCGCCTGCGAAGAATCGAGTTGTGATAATAATCTAAAGCTTTCCATGCATCAAAATAATTTTATTGAAAGTGGCCGCGGATGTACTCGGGATGGTTTTTGTATTGATGTACTGGCTCCTGAAAAGTGGACTTTAAAGCCACCTTATCCAAACCCATTCAATCCAACTGTCACCATTGTTTATTCCATCCCTGAACGGGAAGAATTAAGCATTCGCATTTATGATATTCTAGGCAGACAGGTGGATGAGTTATTCAATGGAATTCAGCAACCGGGGGAGCATTCAATTTCCTGGAATGGGGAAAGATACGCATCAGGATTGTATCTTGTTCGAATCAACTATATGGGAAAATCCAAAATCAAAAAAATAATGTTGCTAAAATAGAGCAATATATTGTATTTAACTATTAGTTTAATCATTTCCTCAATTATGACACTTGTATTCTGGCATAATCCGTTGATAACGTCAAATGGCACTAATCAGGTTGAACCAGGGTTTGCTTTGACATTTGATGACGATACCATATCGGAGTGGTATGAGATTCGACCGTTGTTGAAAAATAATAATATCAAGGCAACATTTTTTATTTCTTCGAAGGGTAATTTTTCTAAAACTGAAATTGCCATGCTACAGGAACTCATTAAAGACGGACACGAAATTGGAGTTCATGGATGGTCTCACGAAAACTCGATTGAAAGGTTAAAATATCAAAACGCCGCAGATTATGTAAATGATGAATTGATAAAGTTGAAAGAATATCTTCAGCATGTTGAAATAGAGACATCGAGCTTTGCATATGTTAATGGAATCAGAAATAAAAAATTGGATAAGCTTGTTGCTGAACATTTTACGCATATTCGAGCAGTGAGTGAATCTCAACGACATGTTCCCGTAAAAAATATCCAAACGGTAGATGATATTTATTTTGAAGGTAGGGGAGAACAAACTATTAATTCGTTATGTATCGATTCTTTGCAAAAATTATCGATTGAAGATTTCAATTTTATATTCGACCGGATTGCACACAATAACGAAATTGTTACTTTCTACGCCCATAAACCGGTTTACAAAAACACAGATTTGACATGGGATGTTCAAATTCAATTTTTGCAGGAAATATTTGATTTGGCGAATCATTTCGGTTTGCGCTCTTATCTGTTTAGGGAAATCCCTCATGCTTGAATCCATTCAATTTTTAGGCTATTCAGGAGGCGTCCCAACAACCAATTCGAGTACTTCTTCATGTGTAATTGATATTGGTGGATCTTTTGTCCTTGTGGACTGTGCCGAGAACACTTTTATCAATCTGATAAAAGGAAAATACCCTTTGGGGAAAATACACTCCATTTTCATCACTCATCTCCATCCTGATCATATGGGAGGATTGATTCCTTTTTTATTTTATAAACATGTTATTCGTAATCAAAGTGAGATTACTTTATACGGTCCAGATAATCTTGAATCATATTTAAAAACTAATTTTGAATATCAGGGATTTAATCCTTCTTATCCCATAAATGTCATCAATTTCTCCCGTCAGATGGAATATCAGATCCAAAATGATTTTACAATCAAAGCGTTAATGGTTGTGCACGGGTTACCCTGTTTTGCATATCGATTTTATGATGGTAATAAAAGTCTCACGTATGTGACTGATACTCGGAAATTTGATCAATTGTACAAGTTTGCACAAGACACAGATTTATTAGTTTTAGAATCAACTTTTCCCGATGGTATGGAGCAACGTGCACATGACAAATTCCACCTTTCCATTTCTGATGCGCTTGAGATTGCCAAAACTGTAAACGCCAAACGATTGATCTTGACACACTTCAGTCCCAGAATTGGACAAAATAGCCTGTCTAATGTTAGTTACAATGGACATCCATGTTTTATTGGTTTACAGAAAACCAAACTGAATTATTAATTTCCATATAAATATTATTTATTCACCACGCACTAACTGAATTTTCAATAAATTATACAGGCGTTTCGCATTTGATATCTTTTTATTAACGAAAATTATTTTATGACCACTGAAGAATTGAAAAGATTAGAACAGGAATACTCTAATGCTGCGGGCATTGATAGAATTGATCTATTGCACGACCTTTCAAAGGGTTATTTACATTCCAATCCACTAAAAACTGTCAGGTATGCTGAAATCGCTCTTGACCTGTCAAGTGATTTACAGAACGAAGAAAAAATTGCCTTATCGTATAAATATCTTGGTAGTGGAAACAATCTGCTCAATAACTACAATAGATCATTAGATTATTTTAAACAATCGCTGGCCATCCAAGCCGAACTGAATGACAAAAGCGGTAGTTCAGCCTCATTAAACAATATCGCTGTGACGTACTCATTGTTAGGGAATAATGAAAAAGCATTAACTCACTATTTACAAGCCTTAGATATTTTTGAAGAAATAAAACATACAAAGGGTATTGCTGCCTGCGTTAGCAATATTGGGATATTGTACAAAAAATTTGGCGAACTTGATAAGGCTAAATCTTATTATGAAAAATCTCTGAAAGTTGCAGGAGATAATCTGAACGAATACGGCATTGCAGCTGCGCTTAATAATATTGGTGAAATTCACAATATGGCTGGTGACTATTCATTGGCTTTGGATTTTTTCAACAGATCAAAAACTGTTGCAGAGAAGATTGACAATTTCGAATTACAGATTAGTGTGAATAATAATCTTGGGGTTATTCACATGGTACTTGAGGATTACTCCACAGCTATAACCGTTTTACTGGATTCTTTTAGGTTGAGTAATGAAGTATCAAAGACCGATGGAATGATCTCATCGTTGATTAATATCTCTAAATGTTACATGTATCTTGAGAATTATTCCACTGCATTAAGCAACATGACTGAGGCCGTGAAACTGGCAGAGACTCTGAAAGGCTCACCTGATATAATGCTGGAAATCCATTCGTCTTTTACCGATATTTATTATCATAAAGGTGATTATCAAAACGCATTTTATTCATTAAAAAAGTATCAGGATAAGAAATCCGAAATAATGAATGAATCAGCCAGAATGAATATCGCTGAACTGCATACCAAATATGAATCTGATAAAAAAGAAAAAGAAGCTGAATTATTCCGCTTGAAAAACGTGGAATTAAAATCCAAAAATGCAGAATTACAGCGATTAAACGCTACCAAGAATAAGTTTTTCTCAATCATTGCCCATGATTTACGAAATCCTTTCCATGCTCTGTTGGGGATGTTAAGTTATTTCTCAACACATATTAGCGAATTAGAGCTGTACGAGATTTCCGAAATTGCATCTCAACTGAAACAATCGTCTGAACAGGTGAACAAATTACTTGAGAATCTATTGGACTGGGCTAAAATTCAAACGGATGATATAATTGCAATCCCTACCCATTTTGATATTGCAGGTTTAGTTGATGAAAATGTTCAACTGCTTAATACGATGGCGAATAGTAAACAAATTACTCTTTCGAATTTAGTTAAAAATGGTATTACGGTTTTAGCAGATCAGAGGATGATAAATTCTGTGATCCAAAATTGTATTACGAACTCAATTAAGTTCACGTCGAGAGAAGGGCAGATCACAATTATTAGCAAGCAGTTGAAAAAAATAATTGAAATAGAGATCAGAGATAATGGCGTCGGCATTGACGATGCTAATATTAGGAAGCTGTTTAAAGAGGAAGAGCAAATCCATACTCGGGGTACTGAAGACGAGAAAGGGACAGGTTTAGGCCTCTTATTATCCAAAGAATTTATTGAGAAAAATAATGGATCAATTTGGGTGGTTTCAAAAAAAGATGAAGGAACTTCTTTGTTTATAACAATCCCATTGGCAGATTGATTGGTATAAATAATTGTATCTTATAAGCCATCTTTTGAAAGTTGTACCGAGGGTGGGAATCGAACCCACACGACCCAAGGGTCACCGGATTTTGAGTCCGGCGCGTCTACCAATTTCACCACCTCGGCATTTTTCAGGAGCGGAAATTTATTCAGTTATTCATTATAAAACGAACATTATTAGAATGATTGATGATAATATTGGACTTCTCTAAACGTTTTCTACATTTAATAATAATTATTCCCACAAAGATTGTTCATTTAATCATTGGATTAATTTATTCAGAATAGGTAGAATTTCATCAAGTACATCATATCAAGAAAGGTCAAATCATGACATTCAAAACGATCTCTGAGTTATTTTATAGCACGGTTACTTCTCCAACGGACAAGAATATATTTTTCTACAAGAAAGATGGAAGTTGGAATGGCATTTCAAAATCTCAAGTTTTGGATATGGTGTCATGTATGACCTTTGCATTCAGAAAAAACAAAATCGGCAGCGGAAATAATGTCGCAATCATCTCTAGCAATAATCCTTTTTGGGCAATATCTGATTATGGAATAATTTGTTCAGGAGCTGCCAGCGTAAGCATATATCCGACCTTAATCCCTAACCAAATTAAGTACATTATCAATAATTCTGAATCAGTCAGCGCTTTTGTTGAGAACCAGGAACAATTAGGGAAAGTGCAACAGATTTGGGACGAATGTCCATTGCTTAACTTTGCAGTTGTTCTGGATAACTCATCGGACGGATCTGACAAAAGAATTCTCAACCTTTCTGATTTTTTCGACACTGGCAGAGCTTTTCAGGAAAGCTCTGATATATCTTTTGAAGATTTAGTCAAGATTCCAAAACCGGATGATTTATTGACTCTCATCTATACTTCAGGTACAACGGGAGATCCCAAAGGTGTAATGTTATCTCATCAAAATATGGTTTCTAACGTTCTCGGAACGATGGAAAAAATTGAGTTTTTCGAAGATGACATTTTTCTTTCGTACTTACCTTTAAGCCATTCTTTTGAAAGAATGGGGGGGCATTTTACTGCTTTTAGTAAAGGAAGCTCGGTTTACTATTCAGAGAGTATTGAAGCATTACCACAGAACATGATTGATGTAAAACCTACGGTTATGTTAAGCGTTCCCAGATTGTACGAGAAAATGTACGCTAAAGTATTGGATAATATCAATAGTGCCTCTGGACTGAAACAAAAAATATTCTGGTGGAGCATTGGTACAGGACGGGAAATATTAGACTATAATATTAAAGGGAAAGCTATTCCGTTTATTCTTGAAAAAAAATATAATCTGGCAAAAAAATTAGTATTTAATAAAATAAAAGATAAAATTGGGGGTAGACTCCGCTATTTCGTTTCCGGAGGAGCGCCTTTATCTCAGGAGATAGCTGAGTTTTTTGCTGCCGCGAATGTGATGATCCTTGAAGGTTATGGATTAACTGAAACCAGTCCGGTTTTAACAGCCAATACACCGTCTGAATTACGATTTGGTACGGTCGGCAAACCATTAAATAATGTTGAAGTAAAGATTGCTCCTGATGGAGAGATTATTGTCCGTGGACCAAACATCATGTTGGGCTATTATAAGAATGAGCAAGAGACACGTGATGTTCTTAATAATGAGGGTTGGTTTTCAACTGGAGATATAGGATTTCTGGATGATGATGGTTACCTTAAAATTACAGATAGAAAAAAGAATATACTCGTCACATCTGGAGGAAAAAACATTGCTCCTGCGCCTATTGAAAATTCTTTAATAAATTCTATTTATATTGACCAAGCCGTGGTAATAGGTGATCAACGAAATTTTATTAGCGCACTCATTGTTCCAAATTTTGAATATGTTGGTAAATATCTCTCAAGCAAAGAAATATCAATATCCGATCCAGAGGCAATTGTGGAGCACCCAGAAGCGATTTCACTTTTCGAGAAGGAAGTACAAAATGCAATGGAATCATTCTCCCATTATGAAAGAATAAAGAAGTTTACATTATTATCATCACTTTTCACCATCGAAAAAGGTGAAATAACTCCTTCTCTAAAGATAGTTCGAAAAGTGGTTATTCGTAATTACAGCGATTTAATAGAATCCATGTATTCAGAAAGAAAAAACTAAATTTGACTACTACTTATAAAGATAGCGGTGTCGACATTGATACAGCAAATGAGTCGATCCAACGGATCAAAAAACATGTCAAATCCACATATAATTCAAATGTTCTGACTGAAATCGGGTCTTTTGGTGGATGTTTTGAATTTCCTACGAAATCCTATAATAAACCGGTATTAGTATCCAGTACAGATGGCGTGGGCACGAAATTAAAGATTGCATTCCTGATGGGAAAACATTACACGATTGGACAATGTCTTGTAAATCATTGTGTTAATGACATCCTTACAACTGGAGCAATACCGCTTTTTTTTCTGGACTATTTTGCAACATCACGCCTTGAGCCACAGGTAGTAGAGCAAGTGGTTGAAGGTTTGTCAATAGCTTGTAAGGAAAATAAGTGTGCACTTATTGGTGGAGAAACTGCTGAAATGCCCGGATTCTATCAAATGGGTGAATATGATATGTCGGGTACGATTACCGGAGTCGTAGAAAAAGATCAACTGCTATCCAATCGATCAGTTTCAAAAGGTGATGTGTTAGTTGGATTAAAATCATCTGGTTTACATACGAATGGATACTCTTTGGCGCGACATGTTCTTCTATCACATTTTGACGTAGATGATTATGTCGACGAACTGGATCTCGCTTTAGGTGAAGAATTATTAAAAATCCACAGATCGTACCTTTCTATTGTTCAACCCATTCTCAAACAACCCTGGCTAAAGGCAATCAGCCATATCACAGGTGGAGGACTTGTTGAAAACACAAATCGTGTGATAGGTGACAATTTGAAACTTGTGATTAATTGGGAATCTTGGGATGTACCTGCAATTTTTAAGCTGATTCAGAATCTTGGTAAGGTTCCGGAAGATGATATGAGAAGAGCAATGAATATGGGCATCGGAATGGTGTTTATCGTTGACCAAAACCATGTCGATAAGGTAACCACACATCTTTCAGAGATGAATGAGCCACATGTCATTATCGGAAATATTGAATAAATTTTGAAAGTATTTATTCTTGGTGCAGGTACTTGGGGAACCGCTTTAGGTGGTGTTTTACACGATAATAATCATGAAATAGTTTTATGGCATGTAGAAGAAAATATTGCCCGGGATATGGAGCTTTCCCGTATTAATCCTAACTTACCAGATTACCGAATACCTGATGAAATTAAAATAACTAATGAATTTGACCATATTGAAAATTCAGACATTATATTAATTACTGTTCCAAGTCAGTTTATTCGCGATGTCATCCAAAAACTTCCTCCGACTAGAAAAGATGCTATTTTTGTATTCGGAAGTAAAGGAATTGAAAATAATTCACTATTGCGAATTTCCCAAGTCATCAATCAATTTTCTGGAATTTCATATGATAGAATTGTTGCATTATCTGGCCCCAGTCATGCTGAAGAAGTATGTGTTAAATTGCCTACAGCAGTTGTTTCTGCGTCAAAAAACTTTCATGCAGCTAGATTTGTACAAAAGATTTTTAATAACAATTTTTTCAGAGTCTATTCTAGTAATGATATTGTTGGTGTTGAAATAGGAGGGGCAGTTAAAAACGTGATCGCCATAGCTGCCGGCATTTGTGATGGTGTTGGATATGGTCATAATACAACGGCTGCTTTAATTACTCGCGGTTTAGCCGAAATAACCAGACTCGGTGTTTCGTTAGGTGGAGAGAAGGAAACTTTTTTTGGATTAAGTGGACTTGGTGACCTCATTGTGACTGCAAATTCATCCTTAAGCAGGAATCGTTATGTGGGAGAGAATATTGGAAAAGGGAAAACTCTGACTGAAGTTCTTTCAAGTATGAATATGATCGCGGAAGGAGTTAAAACATCTCAATCTGTCCATGATCTTGTACTTCGCCATGGAGTGGAAATGCCTATATCAGAGCAGATCTACGCTGTTCTGTTTGATGAAAAAGATCCTAAAAAGGCAATAAATGATCTGATGACTCGCGCCCCAATTGATGAAAAATTCTAATTCATAACATCATACATAATTCGCTCCAATTTCATTCACCTTTTTGTAAATACATTTATTCAGACACAGCAGCATGTTAAATGCTTTTGATGGAAACGCCCATCAACTATAATTTCGCATGCTTTTTCAGGGATATTTTTAGGAATTACTGCCCTCGTAGCTCAATCGGATAGAGCGTTCGCCTCCTAAGTGAAAGGCTTCCGGTTCGATTCCGGACGAGGGTACGAATAAAATTAATGAAGGAATATAATGGCTCATAAAGATGAATTCAAACATGATGTTGTAAGGGAATCCATAGTTTCTGCTATTGGATTTATGAAAATAAATAAAACTGCAATTATAAGATATACCACTATTATTGTTGTGGCAGCATTACTTTTAATCGCCTATAATAACCATAACCAAAAGAATACAACTTTTGCGAATGAAGAATTTGGGAAAGCAGTTAACGCATTTATCGATGGAAATTCAGATCTCGCCTTAATTGATCTACAGTCTGTTATTGATAATTATAGTGGCAAACCTTCATCACTTAATGCCAGATTGTACCTCATTCAAAATGAAGTTAAAAATAAAGAATATGCATTGGCTGAAGAAAATATAGAGTATATCATAGACAATTCTGACAATCCTCAAATATTATCTTCTATGTGGTTTCTTAAGGGAAATATTGCTTTTGTCCAAGGTGACAATGACAACTGTCAAAAATGCTATGAAAAAGCAATAAAACTTCAAACGCTCAGCTCATTGGCTGATGAATACAGAGTTGGACTTGCAAGACTTTTTATGGTACAAAATCAACTGGAACAAGCCAAAACATTATTAGATGAAGTTTTGGAAAATACCGATATCCGATTTAATGTTAAAAATGAAGTAGAAGATCTTTTAGCAGAGGTTTCTTTTCGCTTGAAATAAATTTACTGATTAACTCCTGATAAGCGTTGTTTATCAGGTATATATTGACCTAAATTAATCGACTTGAAAGTGGGCAAAAACCCACTTTCTGTTTATTATAAATAATATTTTTTATAAGTAGAATTGGAACTGTAAGTAAATGGTTTGGAGTAAAATCCCTTGATTAACAAATTAATTATCGAAGCATTCACAGGAATTGCAAGAGAGAAAAATGTCGACAGAACGAATCTGGGAACAATTATCGAAGAACTCTTCATGACCTTGATTAAGAAAAAATACGGTGAAGAAAGAGAAAATTTCAGCGTTATTGTGAATATGGAAAAAGGTGAAATCGAAATTTACCAAGAAATGGAAGTTGTTGAAACTGTCACGGATCCTGTTATTGAAATCAGCCTAGTGGAAGCTGAAAAATCTGAATCTGATATTGAGATTGGGGATCCATTTATTCTGGTTATCGACCCATCTAATTTTGGTCGACGATTAATCAACACTGCAAAACAGTATCTTAATCAAAAAATCCGTGATATCGAAAAAGAGTCAGTATTTGAAGATTTTAAATTACGTGTCGGTGAAATTGCAGTTGGAACTGTCCATCAAATACAAAGAGAGAATGTCTTTGTCAACATAGATAAAACAGAGCTGTTCTTACCACATAGCGAACAAATGGCTAATGACCATTTTAGGCGCGGGCAAACCATCAGAGGCATTATTAAATCAGTTGAGTGGAAGTCCAAAGGCCCAGAAATTATTTTATCAAGATCTTCTGACGAATTTCTGAAACGATTATTTGAAATGGAAATTCCTGAGATTGAAGATGATATTATAGAAATTAAAGCCGTTTCTAGAGTTCCCGGGGATAGAAGTAAAGTAGTTGTATTTTCTGCAGATAAACGAATTGATGCCGTGGGCGCATGCGTTGGGATGCGGGGGAGCAGAATTCAAGCCATTGTCCGAGAACTGAATGGTGAAAAAATTGATATTGTCAGCTGGAGTCAACAACCTGAAATACTAATTACGAGAGCGCTTGCACCTGCGAAGCCAATTGATCTCTTCATCGATGAGAACAGACCCTATTGCGTCGCCGTATTTGATGACGAAGAATTACCAATCGCTATTGGTAAAAATGGTCAAAATATTAAACTAGCATCCGACATCACAGGTTATTCCATTGATGCTGTAAAAAAATCAGAATACGAAGGTATAAAGCAGACACAACTGTATTTGGATGAATTTTCAGATATCACAAAAGACCAATTAGAAGTTTTAACCAATCTTGGTATCCAGACTGCTGAAGAATTTTTAGATGCAGATCGAAATCTGTTGTTGAGCCAATCATGTTTTGATACTGACATCATCGGCGAAATTGCTAATAAAATACAAGTAAAAATTGATGAAAATACAGAATCATAGACTTTCAACCAACAATATAACGCTGGAAAACAACTGCCATAATGCCTGAAATCGTAAAGAAAAAAAGAATATTTCAAATTGCAAAAGAATTTAATATCTCACATGATGAGATCATTAATTTTTTAAGCAAATTCGGGATAGAACATGTCAGTGTTAATTCACCTGTTGAAATGGATATTTATGATAAAATATTTATCGAATTTTCAAAAGATAAAGAAGCGCTTGATAGATTCAGAAAAGACCAGGCCCGAAAAAATATTCAAAATACAATTCGTTCCAAGGATGCTGATGACACTAAAATAAAACCCGACCAGACTGAAGCACCAACTCCGAAGAAAGCTGCTCCTGATATTAGAGAGAAAATGGTATCACTTGGGGATAAGTTACTCAAAGAAAAACAGAGACTCCAGGAAGCAAAGAAAAAAGAAATTATACCTGTCGAAATTCCAATTGATCCAGTAATTGAAAGCGAAGTCACTGTTAAAGATGAAGTAATAGGACTAACCAAAACAGTTAAAAAATCAACAGGTGGGCGAAGTATTGGTCTAACCATCATTTCGAAGCCTGATCCTATTGCAATCGCTGAAGCTGCCAGGTTAAAGGAAGAAAAGAAAAAAGCATTAGAGCAAAAGAAAGCGACTCAACCTTCCAATGCGCCTGGACTAGTTCCACCAAAAGCACCAGAAAAAATAAAGAAATCTAAAGACAAATTAACTACGCTTAAAAAATTCAATGTTCGTGATATTGCTGAAAAATTAAATCAGTCCAAAAGGACGAGACCACCAAAGGAAAAATCAGCCTCTTTAACCATTTCCGGGTTAAAAACAAAATCAACTACACAGATAGGTGGAAAATCGGATAAGCGGAAGACGTCAAAAGTAGTTAAAAAAACCAGTGAAATCGCTTCTCATGATGAAGAAAAGAAGATAATTAGTATTCCTGAATTTAGTACCGTTGACGAGCTTGCCAGATCTATGAACGTCAATGCTACGGATGTCATCAAAACCTGTATGACCCTCGGTATGATGGCTTCGATTAATTTTAGATTAGATATGGAATCCATTCAACTTATTGCCGATGAATATAAATTTGAAATTGAAGCAGATTCTGGTGTCGGAAATGAAATTGTCGAAAAAATACAAAGCAACGAAGTAAATGATCAAGAATTATTACCTCGTCCACCGGTTGTCACCATTATGGGCCATGTTGATCATGGTAAAACCTCACTATTAGATTACATTCGTAAAGGAAACGTTGTAGCAGGTGAATCGGGTGGTATTACTCAACATATTGGTGCCTATGAAGTTATATTGGATACAGGAGAAAAAATTACATTTATCGATACTCCTGGACATGCTGCATTTACAGCAATGCGATCTAGAGGGGCTCAGGTAACCGATATTGTGGTTATAATCATAGCTGCAGACGATGCTGTCATGCCACAAACGAAAGAAGCCATCGATCATGCCAAGGCTGCAGGTGTACCCATAATTATTGCTATAAACAAAATTGATCTTCCAAATTCCGATACAGAGAAAGTTATTCGTGAATTATCAGAGCAAAATATTCTGGTTGAAAATTGGGGAGGTAAGTACCAATGTGCTCTAATATCAGCAAAATCTGGCGAAGGAATTAAAGAATTACTTGATAAAATATTGATCGAATCCGAGATGTTAGAATTAAAGGCACCTCGTGATACATTCGCATCCGGAGTGGTTATTGAATCACGGCTCGATCGAGGCTTAGGCGCCGTAGCCACCATCCTTATTCAATCGGGAACCTTAAAGAAGGGCGATGTTTTTGTTTGTGGACCGCAATATGCAAGGGTTAGAGCAATACTTGACGAACGGAATAATCGGTTAGAGATAGCAAATCCTTCAGATCCGGTGCAAATACTCGGATTTTCTGAAGTCCCCAATGCGGGAGATAAATTTTTTGTACTTGAAGACGAACGTGAAGCCAGACGTATAGCTTTACAAAGATCTCAACTACAGCGAGAAGCAGAGCATCGACGATTCCGACATTTGACCCTTGAACAAATCGGAAAGAGAATCTCCGAAGGTGAGATTAAAAATCTCGATATCATTATCAAGGGTGATGTCGATGGGTCTATAGAAGCAATTAGTGATGCATTAATGGGATTATCCACTTCTGAAGTAGTCGTAAACATCATGCATAGATCCGTGGGAATGATCACAGAAAGCGATGTGTCACTGGCCAATGCTTCCAATGCTATCATTATTGCGTTTAATGTTATGGCGACACCCGAGGCACGTCTTAGTGCAAAATTGGAAAAAATTGACATCCGTCACTATTCTGTAATATATGATGCAGTAAATGAAATCAAAATGGCTTTGGAAGGTTTGTTAACACCAGATCGCGTTGAAGAAATATTGGGTTCTGTTGAAGTTCGGGCTCTATTTAAAATTGGGCGAAAAAATGCTATTGCAGGATGCTATGTCCGCTCGGGCAAAGTTGTCAAAGGTAGTCTATTGAGACTCATCCGTGAGAAAGAAGTGGTATTTGCCGGAAGATTGTCCAATCTCAAACGATTTAAAGAAAATGTCAATGAAGTAAAAGAAGGTTACGAATGCGGTATCTCTATGGATAACTTTTCAAATTTTATCGAAGGGGATACTATTGAATTTTATGAATTTAAAGAAGTCAAAAGGAAGTTGTCATAAATCTAGTACCCCAAAGCCAACCCTATAAACGCTCTGATCGGTTTGCCAATCAGATTAAGCAGGTTCTGGGAGAATTGTTTATCACCCATGCACACATTCATGGGGTAAACATTTTGACAATTACGAAAGTGAAGTTGTCTTCCGATTTAAGACACGCAAAGGTATTTGTAAGTTTCCTTGATAAGGAAATGACTCCTGATGGCCTTATTGTACGACTGAAGAGTCAAAAGAGCGTCATCCGTTATAATCTTGGAAATCAAATCAAGTCTAAATATGTACCTGAAATAAATTTTTATTACGATGATACCCTTGCCTATGCAGAACACATTGACGAACTTATTCATAAAATAAAGGATAGTGATCACTAAAATATGGATCATGTTCAAGGGTTTTGGAAGCCTACAGGTTTGACGTCATTCGATGTTATTCGTAAACTGAAAACCTACATTAAAAATGTTAAAATTGGACATTCTGGAACTTTGGATCCATTTGCTGAAGGTGTTTTGATAATATGTTTTGGCAAAGCGACGTCTCAGGTTGAAAGATTGATGAATTTAAATAAAACATACATTGGAACCATTCAACTTGGCGAAACCACAGATACTCTTGATACTGAAGGTAAAATCACGGATTCACAGCCGATTCCTGCAATTTCAGATGAATTAATCAATTCGGTTCTTTCCGAATTTACTGGTGACATCTCTCAAATACCACCCATGTATTCTGCGCTCAAGAAGAATGGAGTTCCTCTTTATAAATTAGCTCGAAAAGGAAAAATTGTTCCGCGAGAACCTCGAAAAATATCCATTTATAAAAACCGTTTAATTTCCTACTCTCGAGATAAAATAACATTTGAAGTAGAGTGCGGGAGAGGAACATATATCCGAACATTAGCAAGTGATATTTCAATTAAACTTGGAACTGTCGGGTATTTAATAAAATTAGTCCGAACGAAAATCGGAATTTTTGATGAAACAAATTCAATAAGAGTTGAAAATATCCCCCAATGGATATCTACCATAGATTAGAAGAAATAGATAAAATTCACTCTTCGGTATTGACCATAGGTACATTTGATGGGATTCATTGTGGACACCAAGAGATTATATTGAGGACTGTATCAGAAGCAAAAAAAAACAATTGCTCAAGCATACTGATCACATTTGATCCACATCCACAGCATATCCTTCGTTCAGCGAATCATGTAAAAAAGGAAATTATTACTCCGATTGACAAGAAAATTCAATTGGTTAAAGAATTGGGAGTGGATATTATGATTCTACTTCCTTTTGATTTACAGATGGCTTCGGTGTCTGCCGAAGATTTTTTAAAAAATGTAATTCTTGACAAATTTAATCCTGTCAAAATTATAATTGGTCACGATCACCATTTTGGAAATAATCGAGAAGGAAATGATAAATTCCTGCTTGAGAAATCCAAGAAATATTTATTTGAGTTGGATGTCGTCCCTGCTGTATGTGATGGCAATAACACGATTAGTAGTACAGCTATCCGCTTGGCAGTAAAAACGAGAAATTTAGATCTTGTTCGTCGATATCTTGGTCGTGATTATGAATTAACGGGTATTGTTATTAAAGGTGTCGGAAGAGGGCAAAAATTAAATTTCCCTACTGCAAACCTTCGCATAATAGATAATACCATCCTTCAACCGCCTGTGGGTGTTTATTGTGTACAGGTAATTATTGAAAATAAAGTCTTTAGAGGAGCCTGCAACATCGGTTTTCGGCCAACATTTGATGATGGACTAACTCATCCAGTCATCGAAGTAAATATTTTTGAAAATTCAATCGAAAATTTATATGGAAAAATTATTAAATTAAAATTTTTAAAATTTGTACGTAACGAACAAAAATTTGAATCATCAGACCAACTCGTCAAACAACTAATATTTGACAGAGAATTCTGTTTAAATTTGCACGATAAGTAAAGGAGTAAAGATAGAATGTCAATAACAAAAGAAGCGACCGCTGAACTGATAGAAAAATTTGGTAAAACCAATAATGATTCCGGCTCGTCAGCTGTCCAGGTAGCTATATTAACAGAAAGAATAAATCGTATTACAGAACATCTGAAATCTAATAAAAAAGATCATTCTGGTAGAAGAGGCTTATTACAAATGGTTTCATTAAGAAGACGATTATTGGATTATGTTAAAAAACACAATTTCCAAGAATATCAAGAGCTTATTCAAAAACTTGGAATTAGAAAATAGAAAAAGAAATAGAAAAAAGGAAAATAATGATAACAAAATCGCTCGAGATAACTGGGCGTGAATTAACTATTCAAACTGGAAATCTTGCAAAACAGGCTAGTGGAAGCGTCGTGGTCACTTCAGGTGAAACCGTCGTTCTGGTAACTGCAACCGCAAATAAAGGTATTGAACAAGATAGGGGATTTTTCCCTTTATCAGTTGATTACCGTGAAAAATTTTATGCATCAGGAAGAATCCCAGGTGGGTTTTTTAAACGTGAGGCCAGGCCTACTGAAGCAGAAGTAATTGCTGCACGCTTAACCGATCGTCCGTTGAGACCGCTTTTCCCAAAGGGTTTCACCAATGAAGTTCAAATTATGGTTAATGTTCTTTCCTATGATGGGGAGAATGAAGCCGATGTTTTAGGTACTATCGGTGCTTCGGCAGCGTTGAGTATATCAGACATCCCATTTAATGGTCCTATCGCATCTGTGCATATCGGACGGGTCAATGGAAAATATATTGTCAACCCTCCAAACTCAGAGATGGAAAACAGTGAAATGGATGTTATCGTCGCAGGAACTAAAGATTCCATCGTGATGGTAGAGGGGGAGGCTAATTTTATTACTGAAGAAGTATTTTTATCCGCAATCATTTATGCTCATGAAGCAATTAAGGATATCATTTCCATCCAGGAACAGATGGTCCAAGAATGTGGAAAAAAGAAAAGAATAGTAGATGAAATCGTCGAAAATACTGAACTTCAGGAAATAATTGAAGGGAAAGTAAAAAACCAGATATCTGATTTCAATAAACCAAAGGATAAATATTCTCGTTACGAGGATATACGCATATTTTCAGACTCACTGGTAGAAGATATGTCAGAAAAGTATCCTGATGACGGTAAGTATATTGCATCCTATCTGGATGAAATGATCAAACTTGATCTTCGACAAAAAACACTTGCCGGTACCCGTGCAGATGGTCGTGGACTGACAGATGTCAGAGACATAACAATTGGTCTTGGGTTGCTTCCCAGAACTCATGGTTCTTCTCTTTTTACTCGAGGTGAAACTCAGGCACTCGTAGTCACTACACTTGGGAGTAAAAAAGATGAGCAAATGATGGATAACATCGATGGACTCAGCTATAAGCAGTTTATGCTGCATTACAACTTTCCACCGTTTTCAGTTGGAGAGGCGCGAATGCCTCGTGGAACTTCTAGACGCGAGATTGGTCACGGAAATCTTGCTGAAAGGGCTATTAAAAAAGTACTACCCAGTCAGGAAGAATTTCCTTATACGATTAGAATTGTATCAGAGATTCTAGAATCAAACGGGTCATCTTCGATGGCGACTGTTTGTGGAGGAATTATGTCACTCATGGATGCAGGTGTATCTGTAAAAGCACCTGTGGCAGGGGTTGCTATGGGACTCATTCTTGAAGATAAAGATAATTATGCGATTCTTACCGATATCTTGGGTACTGAAGATCATTTGGGTGACATGGACTTTAAAGTCGCAGGAACCCGAGAAGGAATTACAGCAATCCAGATGGATCTGAAAATCGAAGGACTTCCTATCGATCTTCTTCAAAAGGCACTGGATCAGGCATTGCAAGCAAGACTTCATATTTTAGATAAAATGGATGCAGTATTGGCAGAACCTCGTTCACAGCTCTCAAAATACGCACCACAAATTCAACAGATAACAATTCCGATTGATAAAATTGGTACGATGATTGGACCCGGTGGTAAAAACATTAAAGCCATGTGTGAGAAATATGTCTGTGAAATCAGTGTTGAAGATGATGGTAGTGTTCGGATATTTGGACAGGATTCTGAATTAATTTCTCAAGCTAAAGAGGAAATTGAAAAATTCAATATTATTCCTGAAGCCGGGAAATCATACGAAGGTGAAATTGTCAGAATACTCGACTTTGGCGCATTTGTTGAGATTGGTCCGAGTATGTCAGGTATGATCCATATCTCTGAATTAAAATGGGAACGTGTCAATAAAGTTGAAGATGTTCTCAAAATCGGAGACAAGCTGACTGTTAAACTAATTAATGTTGATGATGCTGGTAGACTTAACTTCAGTATCAAGCAGCTTGGGCAGGCACCTGAAGGCTACGTTGAACAACCACGACCTTCTCGTCCACCTCGACGTGATTCTGGTTTTAGGAGAAATAGCAGGTAAAACAATTAGCTCCATTTTAGAGGAGAGAATATGATTATAGGTATTCCCAAGGAAATAAAAAATCATGAGAACCGCGTTTCCATGATTCCTTTTGCTGTCGAGGCACTCTGTAAAGAGGGACATATTGTAAATGTAGAAACCGCTGCCGGCCTTGGCAGCGGTTTCTCAGACGAGGATTATTTAAAAGCCGGAGCTAATATACTTTCCTCGGCTGCAGAAGTGTTTAAATCTGCTGAAATGATTGTAAAAGTAAAAGAACCACAGCCTTCTGAAATTCAGATGATTAGTGAAGATCAAATCATATTTACATATTTTCATTTCGCAGCTGATGAGCAATTGACTAAGGGCATAATAGATACTAGATCTATTGCCATTGCTTATGAGACAGTACAATCCAGTAATGGTAGTTTGCCATTGCTAATTCCCATGAGTGAAGTTGCAGGAAGAATGGCTGTGCAAGAAGGCGCGAAGTGCCTTGAGGAAAACATGGGTGGGAAGGGACTGCTGATAAGTGGGGTTCCGGGAGTTGCACCCGCTGTAGTTACCATCCTTGGTGGCGGGATTGTGGGCATGAATGCAGCAAAACTCGCAGCTGGACTTGGCGCTCAGGTGTATATTTTAGACGTGAGCCCAAGCCGACTGAAATACTTGAGTGAAATTATGCCTCCCAATGTGATAACGCTTTATTCCAATTCAATGAACCTGAAAGAATTGCTACCCAGAACAGATTTGGTCATTGGAGCAGTACTCATCGTTGGTGCAAAGGCTCCAAGACTGATTACACGAGGCATGTTAAAAGATATGCAACCTGGCTCCGTAATTGTAGATGTTGCTGTGGATCAGGGTGGTTGTATTGAAACTTGTCGTCCGACAACTCACGCACAACCTACTTTTGTTATAGATGACATTGTTCACTATTGTGTCGCAAATATGCCCGGAGCGGTACCATATACATCAACTCTGGCATTAACTAATGTGACCTTCCCTTACATATCCAAAATAGCAAATCAAGGGTGTATCAATTTTTTAAAGAACGATCTTGAATTTCGCTCTGGTTTAAATGTATTTAAGGGAAAAGTGACACACAAGGGTGTTGCCGAAGCATTTGATCTAAAATACTACGATCCATTATCGCTTTTAAATTAAGTTATAACATTGCAAATACCTTCTCTGGCATATCATCGAATATGTTCTGGTTTTCAAATCGGTCTGAACGGAATTCCACCATCTCGTTTTAAATCGCATATTTCCGGTTTGGCAAAACTTGGTTTGCAAGGTAAAACCACATTTGACAGACTTGACTCTAACAGTGTTTTGATTACTTTTGATGATGGCTATGAGTGTGTTTACGATTTTGCATATCCCATATGTGAGAATTATAATTTCAAAGGGATTGTTTTCGCAATTACTGATTATACTGGAAAAACTAATTCGTGGGATATCAATTTCAAATTTAATCAACACAAACACCTTAATGCTCAAATGCTAAAAACTCTCTCTGATAACGGTTGGGAAATTGCCAGCCATGGTTGTCACCACAAGTCCTATTCCGGGTTAAAGTACAGCGAGGTTTATGCTGATATGGCAATCTCTAAAGAAATATTGGAGCAACTAACAGGAAAACCAGTACAGAGCTTCACAACCCCCTTTAATATGATGGTACCGATTGTTTTTCCGATCGCTGAAGAATTGGGGTACAAAAATATATTTGTACAAAAATCCATTTCGAATGTCAAATACAATACGCCATTAGAAGTGTATGAACGAAGATTCGTCTACAGTATGGACAAGTTCAAGACGATATTAAAAAAAATAGAGAATTCTTCCAGGTTAGAATTGTATAAGGAAAATTTTATCCATTTCTGTTCCACGGCCACTATTGGAGCCAAAGAATTTATTTGATTTTATAAATTTATCATTATAATTTAAAGTTATACTTTAACTACCGATTTAATAAAATGCCAGACACAGAAAGTAAATTATACTATTCAATCAGCGAAGTCAGTAAGATTGTCGAACTGGAGCAATATGTTCTTCGTTATTGGGAAACTGAGTTTACTCATTTAAAACCCAAGAAAAATCGTGCTGGTAATCGTGTTTACAAATCATCCGATATTGAATTAATTAAGAAGATTAAAAATCTTTTATATGATAAAAAATTTACGATTGCAGGGGCAATTCAATTTTTAAAAGATGAAGCCAAATCACCTGTTAAGATTGAAAAAAATACTGATCCACAATCTACAAACTCTGCAATAGATCAAAAGGTATTACTGGACTTGAAAAAAGGTCTAGATGATTTACTGGATGAAGTAAGGGATGCAAAAAAAGATGGTGGTCTTTAGTCAAAGATAAGGTCCAATTTTAATTTTATTCGTATTCGGTAAAGGATGTAATTTTACTTATCGGGGCGTGGCGTAGTCCGGTAGCGCACCTGACTGGGGGTCAGGGGGTCGATGGTTCAAATCCATTCGCTCCGACCATTAATCCTCAACGGAATCTCTGTTGAGGATTATTTATTTATGGCTGTTATCTCTCTGTTTGAGAAGTTATAGCTTGGATTATCACATGAAATTAATTAAATCGAGTTTAACATGCTTTTGAGTACCATAGATTGGGTTATTATTTTTTCATATTTCCTTGTAACTATTTCCATCGGACTTATATTTTCGAGGAAAGCAGGGAAAAATACTTCAGAATACTTTTTGTCAGGACGAAATATGCCTTGGTGGCTTCTAGGTGTATCTATGGTAGCTACCACTTTTTCAGCCGACACACCTAATCTGGTTACGGATATTGTTCGGCAAAACGGCGTTTATGGAAATTGGGTGTGGTGGGGGTTTCTACTTACGGGTATGTTGACAGTCTTTGTCTTTGCTAAATTGTGGAGAAGATCTTCTGTATTGACCGACCTGGAATTTTATGAAATCAGATATTCAGGCAAACCTGCAGCATTTTTGAGAGGTTTTCGAGCTGTCTATCTTGGTTTATTCCTGAACGTGATGATCATGGCCACGGTGTCATTAGCATTTATTAAAATCTGTGGGGTTATCCTGGAATGGTCACCAATTCAATCTCTTTTGATTATTTCACTGATCACTGTTATTTATAGCAGCATTGGTGGATTAAAAGGCGTGATCATTACTGATTTTTTCCAATTCATTATCGCTATGGTCGGTTCTCTGGCTGCAGCGATAATTGCCATTAATCTACCTGAAGTCGGAGGGTTAGAATCACTTTTAAACCATCCAAATGTTCTTCCTAAACTAGATTTATTTCCTGACCTTTCCGATAAAAGTTCTTTATTGTATCTTTTAATAATTCCGTTGACCATTCAATGGTGGAGTGTTTGGTACCCAGGCGCTGAACCTGGAGGTGGGGGTTATATCGCTCAAAGAATGCTCTCCGCGAAAAACGAAAACCAAGCCGTGTCTGCCACTCTGCTATTTAATGTGGTTCACTACGCCATCCGTCCTTGGCCGTGGATATTGGTAGGGCTGGCTTCGTTAGTGATCTATCCTGATATTGCATCACTTCAAACTGCTTTCCCTCACATTGATCCCAGTGTTGTGAAAAATGACTTAGCATATCCTGCCATGTTAACATTTTTACCCAAAGGATTGCTTGGAGTTGTTCTCGCATCGCTAATCGCAGCTTTTATGTCCACAATATCCACCCATTTAAATTGGGGAGCCTCTTATATTGTTCATGATATTTATGGAAGATTTATCAACCCCTCTGCTGGTGAGAAACGAAAGGTGCTGATTGGACGAATAGTCACAGTATTCTTGATGATTTTCGCAGGGATTCTTGCGCTATTTCTGGAAAATGCGCTTCAGGCGTTCCATATTTTAATTATGGTTGGTGCCGGCACTGGATTGATTTTTATCCTCAGATGGTTTTGGTGGAGGATAAATGCATTCAGTGAAATTTCAGCAATGATTATTTCTTTTACCGTCGCAATTTATTTTAATATGATACATGTAAGGTTAGGCTTCACTGAAATTTCACCTCCCATATCCATGGTACTCGGTGTAGGTATAACGACTCTTTTATGGATAATGATCACATTTGTTACACCAAAAACTGCTATTTCAACCTTAGTTGAATTTTATAAAAAGACGACTCCAGGAGGCCCCGGGTGGAAACCTGTTTTGAGATATGCCGGACAAAATAATATTCATTTGCCTGCGCCGGATTCGAAAAACGGAATCATCGGCGGGCTTTTAAATATGTTATTTGGAAGTCTCGCAGTTTTCTCGATTTTGTTTAGTACCGGATATTGGATTTATGGAGAAGTAATTCAAGCATTAATTATGACCACAATCGCTGTTTTATCAGGTGTACTATTATATCGGAATTGGCAAAAACACAATTTGAATTCAGAGAAATGATTTACGTTTCGATATGAGGGATGCATTGAACTACGTTGTAATAATCCCTGCATTTAATGCAGATAAGACAATTCAATGTTTGATAGATCAAATTTTTGCAATTACGGATATTCCAGTTATCATTATCGATGATGGATCTAATTTTCCGGTGAAAAATATCATTACTCACCCAAACTGCACTGTTCACAGAATCGATAATAATATGGGGAAGGGAAACGCACTACAGATTGGTTTCGCCTTGGCGAATACAGCCGGATATACTCATGCTATTACTTTGGATGCAGATCTCCAGCATCCTGTAAAACATCTTCCTGAATTCATGGAAATCGATAAAACTGTAGATTTGGTGGTTGGCACTCGACAATTTGACAAATCAATGCCGTTACACCGAAGATTATCCAATTATTTAACATCTATTATCGTTTCAAAGATTTGCGGTAGCACATTTTCAGATTCACAATGCGGTTACAGACGGTATAAGCTGGGATCAATTTCAGACCTTACTTTTCAAGAGATGGGATTCATGTTTGAAAGCGAGATTTTAATTGAAATGTTTAAAAACAATCTTGCTCAACACGTTGAAATCCCCATTGAAACCGTATACGATAATGAAAAAAGTCATATTAGCAATGTTGGCGACACCATAAAATTTATTCAACTAATTATTAGAAGTATGTTCAAATGAAATTTTTGAGATCATTATATGATTGGGTTTTAGAATTATCGAATCATAAATCAGGGCCATTGGCTCTTTTTATGTTGGCAATGGCTGAATCCATATTTTTCCCGATTCCACCTGATGTGCTGTTAATTGCCTTGGCTATTGGATCAAGGCGGAAGGCATTCCTATTCGGATTCTTATGTGTTTTAGGATCTATCATAGGTGCAGTGATTGGATACCTGATTGGCTATCATGCATGGTGGAGTACCGCTGGTAATTATTCAACATTTGCGATGTTTTTCTTCGATCACATTCCCGGTTTTACACATGCTAGTTTTACACGGATAAGTGAACTTTATAACCAATATAATTTTTATATCATTTTCACCGCAGGATTTACTCCTTTGCCATATAAAGTATTTACCTTGACGGCAGGGGCATACGCGATCAATTTTCCTTTGTTTATCATCGCATCCATTGTGAGCAGAAGTACTCGTTTTTTACTCATCGCTGCACTAATTTGGAAGTTTGGATCTCCAATTAAAGCTATTATTGATAAGTATTTTAATATAGTCGCCATCATATTTACGGTATTGCTTATCGGTAGTTTTGTAGTTTTAAAATATCTTTTATAATGAGTGTATTATTGAGTGGTTGCATGGGGAGCATTTTTTCTAAATTTATGCCTTCAAATTTGTAAATATATTCGGGGCGTAGCGCAGCCCGGTTAGCGCGCGTCGTTCGGAACGACGAGGTCGATGGTTCAAATCCATTCGCCCCGACAATATTACAGCTTTGTTTGACTCAAATTGCTCAATTACCTATCCACAGTAATATTATATTGCTTATTTCAATTGATGAACCAGGAAAAATAATGACAAACTATGATTTTAAAGCGATTGAGAAGAAATGGCAGCATTATTGGAATGTAAATCGCTGTCATGAACCTGATATGGCTCAATCAGAAAATAAATTTTATAATCTGACCATGTTCAGTTATCCGTCCGGCGACAGATTACATGTTGGCCATTGGTACAATTTTGCCCCTGCGGATACTTTTGCCCGATTTAAAAAGATGTGCGGATATAATGTTTTCCAGCCTCAGGGATTTGATGCTTTCGGACTCCCAGCTGAAAATTATGCTATTAAACATGGAATTCATCCTGCAATCAGTACCCGCCAGAACATCTCGCGAATGAAGGAACAACTGATAGAGATGGGTGCGATGTTTGATTGGCGAAATGAAATCAATACAAGCTCTCCGGAATATTACAAATGGACCCAGTGGTTATTCTTGAAACTCATGGAAATGGGACTCGCATATCAAAAAAAATCACCGGTAAACTGGTGTCCCAGCTGTAGCACGGTATTAGCAAATGAACAGGTCAACAATGGAGAATGCGATCGGTGCCATTCCCAGGTGACCAAAAGACTCCTGAAACAATGGTTTTTTAAAATTACTGAATATGCTGAAGAACTACTGACTTGTCTTGATAGCCTTAATTGGCCTGAAAAAACAAAACATATGCAACGGAACTGGATTGGCAAGAGTATTGGATCCTCAATTCAATTTTCTGTCGTTGGACATTCTGAAGTAATTGAAGTGTTCACGACCAGATCTGATACTATTTTTGGTGCAACTTATATGGTTTTAGCTCCCGAACATCCATTTGTTAATTCTATCACAACTACAAACTGTTTGTCCAAAGTTACTGAATATGTTGAAAGTACTAAAAAGCTATCCGAAATTGATCGAACCTCATCAGACCGAGACAAATCAGGTGTGTTTACTGGCGCATATGCGATTAATCCACTGACACAACAGGAAATCCCCATATGGATAAGCGATTATGTCGTTGCATCTTACGGAACAGGTGCTATCATGGCAGTCCCATCCGGTGATGAAAGAGATTTCCAATTTGCCACGAAGTTTAACCTGCCTATAATAGAGGTGGTTTCTGCTGATGGTGAAATCCATGGTAACGATCAATGCTTTAGTGATTATGGAATTGTCATAAACTCGGAAAAATATAATGGAATGACGTCAGAGGCTGCAAAAATATCAGTTGATGACTTTTTAGAATCAAAAGGTATCGGTGGGGCAAAAGTCCAATACAAATTGCATGATTGGCTCATAAGCCGTCAGCGATATTGGGGTGCACCAATACCGATTATACACTGTGACGATTGCGGAATTGTACCCGTTCCATTTGATCAGATACCCGTTTTATTACCCGATGATATCAATCTGGCTAAAACCTATGGGCAGGATATTTCACCCCTGGCGACTCACGATAATTTCATCAATGCAAATTGTCCGGTCTGTAATAAACCTGCAAAGCGGGATGCGGATACGATGGATACCTTTGTATGTTCATCCTGGTATTACTTAAGATATCCTGATTCACATTTCGATGATGGTCCGTTTAATCCGGACAAGACAGCATGGCTACCGATTGATCAATATATCGGAGGTGCTGAACATGCAACGATGCATTTATTATATGCCCGTTTTATCACAAAAGCGTTGAGAGATGGGGGATATCTGAACTTCGATGAGCCTTTTTCTAATTTATTCCATCAAGGTACAATTACACGGGACGGTGCCAAGATGTCTAAATCGAAAGGAAATACCGTTTCTCCTGATACTTATATTGAAAAATGTGGTGCCGATGTTTTCAGGTCGTATTTGATGTTCATGGGGCCATTTGATGAAGGCGGTGATTGGACGGATACAGGTATTGTAGGCATTGAAAGGTTTATCCAGAAAAGTTGGAAGCTATGCCAAAAGGAACTTAATTCAAGTGAATCGGCGAAAGATCTTTACATTCTTCATACCACAATAAAATCTGTAACGTCTGATTTGGAAAGTAAAAAATTCAACACAGCGCTAAGCCGACTAATGGAATTTGTGAATTATTTCGTTGCTAAAAATACAATATCAAAAAATATTCGTGATCAATTTGTCCAGCTTCTTGCACCATTTATGCCACATGCGGCTGAAGAATTATGGGAAATGTTTGGAAACAAGAATAGCATTTTTAATTCTAACTGGCCGAAGTGCAATGAACAATTTACAATCGAGTCAATGATTGAAATTGCAATACAGGTAAATGGTAAGTTGCGTGGGTCTATAGAAATCGATAAAAATATCTCAAAAGAAGCTTTACTCCAACGTGTGAAGGAACTTGAGAATATCCATAAATTTATTTCGGGTAAGGAAATAGTAAAAGAAATCTTTGTACCAGGCAGACTAGTCAATATTGTCATTAAGTAGAATTTGTCATCACTCCAGTGTTTATATCATATTGACTGGTTGTAATTTCGGATTACTGTGAAATAATTCTAACGATCCTAAATACTAATTTCTGAATAAGTTCTATAATTTTACCATAATCGGTAGGCGATACGGGATTGAAAAGAGTTGTGTTGTACGCCGTATTTCATTCCATATTCACCCCGCATACTCACCTAGCATTCGAGATCACACTGTGACAAGTGAAATACCTCAAACAGAACCCAAGATCACCCATATCATCAATTACATCTATTTCGTACAATCCCTCAAGGCTAATTAGTTCAAGACCGCCAACGCCAAAGGAGCGTCCAGGATTACGACGTTTGTTTGTCTTTCTTCGGGAAAGAGTGGGGGAGCCTGCCATAAAAGTCCTACGTGCTGCATCAATAACCGGTACAATGCCAGTTACATCGATATTTCCGGCTTGCGCCTGTTCAACCAGAACGTCAGCCAAAGCGTTTAGCGCATCTCTAAGCGGTAATTTAGCAGGGAGAGAGTTTATCTCCGTTATCGCTGCCTGAAGCACTAAAACGGTTGTTTTGCCTGCATGAATCAGTTTTGTCAATATCGCAACCACTACTTGTAAAAATTTGTATCTTGATACCATTATGCTACCTTTGAAAATATTTGTTCACGATCTGCTTCCGGATAACGCCATCCGATTACATGAATATTTTTGTTGTATGTTGGATCGAAATTGATCCACTGTTCATCTTCATAGAATTGTAAAAGAACATGGTTGAATCGGTCATTTTTAACCGCCTGAACCATGAACCGGGATTCGATACCGATCACCTTCAACATTGCCATTGCCAAAACCACTTTACCGTCACAATCCTCATAACCTTTCTGGATTGTCACCCAGGGTGAAGAAAGCTGTTCGGTTCCTTTTGGATCACGTTCATATTTTATTTTTGTTTTGACGAATTCGAATATTCTGGATACCGGATCACCGGTGTTTGTGAGGCGTTCTGTGAAGGATATTACACGCGGATCATTGGCTCCGTTAATTGCCAATCGGAGCATTTCTCTAAGGGTTGTTCCGACATCTTTATCAGAGTTTGTAATAATTCCGTGTGATATGCGTTTGATTTCCACGGCAAAATGTAGGTATGTTCATATTTGCCGACCTTGCCGACGTTGCCGAGCAGTTTATATGTATTAAATTATGAGGAAGTAATATTGAACAATTGTTAGTTGTGGCTTAAATAATATAATAATTCTAAAAATGGGAAATGTAAAAATGATAATCTCAAATTTAATATTAACTACAACGATTGAGCTGTTCAATGATTAGAAAACAAACAGTATTCATTTTAGGTGCGGGTTCAAGTCAGCCATATGGTTTTCCAACCGGTCCGGATTTAAGATATCAAATTATTACGTCATTTTATAACCAGCAACTGAAAATGATTCATTCTCATCATCCTAATCCAGGTTTTAAACATGAATTAGAATTAGAAAAGACTAGAGATTTTTTATCTAATTTTGAAGGTTCAGGTAGTTCAATAGATGTATTTTTATCTCGAAATCCGTCCTTTTCAAGAATTGGAAAAACCGCAATCATTAAAGCAATAAAAGTTTGTGAATATTATAGTACATTTCCAAATGACCCAAAAGAAAGAGATGATGACTGGTACTCATACATTTTTGATTTAATGAGTCAAGATTTTCAATCACCTGACAAATATTCTATTTCTGAAAACAATGTGTCATTTATTACTTTTAATTATGATCGATCATTGGAATACTATTTACATCGTTGTTTAACACATTCATTTTCCGAAATTATTGATAAAACACAAATTAATGATGAGTTCAATAAAATTAAATTCTTTCATGTTTATGGTAAGCTCGGAAAATTGGATTTCCAATTGCCCTATGACTCCCCCAAAATGTCATATAGGACTGAACTACAAGACCGCACTTATCATGAGTATTTAGAAAGTATTAAAATTATTAATGCTGAAAGAACCTCTACTCAAAATGATCAGATTAGAGATTTAATAAGCTCTGCTGAAACAATTTATTTAATGGGATTTGATTATGCCAGAGAAAATTTAGATGCGTTAGGTTTTGAACAGATAGTAGAATTTAGGAGCAATCTAAATATTTATGGCACAGTATATAAAAAAAAGATTGAAGAGATTAATAGAATTAAGAGGATATTTTCAAATATTATTCCTTCAAGGAGTGGATTTAATTTTCAAGATAAAACATCGCTAGATTTATTAAAATATGCACCTCCAGAATAATTCTTATTAAAAGGGCGAGTACAAATGAATAATTATGATCTCTTAATTAATTCTAAAAACACTGATCCAAAATTCATTGATAAATTGTGCAATTTAATTAAATCTACAAAAGTGAAGCATGTTGCTTTTAGTTCTCCAGATACAAAAGATAATTACACTTCAATTACTTGCCGTTTTACAAATCACAAAGATGCTGAGTATATTGAAATATTGGTTCTTTCAAAATATCATAAAGAAATTGAACACACAGCCATAGCTGAAAGACCGGGTGATTAAATTTAAATACTACTTTCTTAAAGGACATTCATGGACACACTTCAAGCTATAGCCGATACTACGCAAACTCATATCGATACTGTCATTCATAAGATCATGTACGAAAACGATATTTATCGTGAAATGCTAGCCTCGCAACATGAGACATACAGTAATATGCTCACGATCTTTTTTATCATTATATCAGTAGTACTTACCGGCAACTTCCTTTATAATTTTATTTATTCAAAAAGAAAAATTGAATCATCTGTAAAAAAAGGTATTGAGAAGTTAACTGCTGAAGTTAATGAGGAGACTAGCAAATTTATATTAAGCAGTAATAAAATTATGAATGCTAAAATTAAAACTAATGACGATAAGGTAACAGCAGCGATACATCATATTCAAGGATTTATGGCTGTTCAAGCAAAACACTTTCCTGTTGCACTATTGCAATTTTATTTAGCAGCCAATCTCCAATTAAAAGTCGATCGAGCTAATTTTAACCGAGCTCTAATTAATATTACAGAAATATGTTTACATAAATTAACAAAATCTGAAATTCAACACTTAATTGATTTTTATAAGGTTGATATTCCCAATTTAGTTAAAGAAATGGATGCTATTGATGAAGAAGGTATTTTTGATGATATTATTATAAATATAAAACTAAAATATAACGAAGCTTTAAAAAGGGAAAAGTTACCCGATTCAAACCCCAAATGAGACCCACTTTAAATATTTTGAAATTAGAATATTTAGAGAATTCTTACAATTATAAATGGAGGTAAAATGATAACAGCAAAATCAAAAGAAGGGATTCAAAGAAGATTAATATTTAATGAATCAATTTTATTAACAGATAAATATGATGAGTTGACCTTTTTATTGCATGATAAAATAATTAACTACGGACAACTCATTTCATTCAAGTTCAGTGACAAGGGAGGAAAATATACATCAGATGTAAAATATGTAGAATCTGAAAAACACCTGATATATACTTTATACAATTGGTATTCAGAATCATTCGTAGAATTAACGGAACCAATTATATTAATTACTGAGGTTACAAAACATAAGATTTGGCTTGTTTGGAGGATTCAAGGCAGTAAGGATAATTCTGTAAAAACATTTCATCTTTCCGCTTGGGTTGAGGAGGACAAATAATGACTCCACTACAAAAGCCCGAAGGAAGCTCATTATCTAAAATTGAAATGTTTGCCGGAAAATACACTCCTGATGTACTTGTTGCGTTTTTGTTTGCTCTTCTACTCGGAGCTATTGTTTGTGCAAATTTATCCGACGGAATTAATAACAAACTAACTGACGGGATATTATTGCTTATTGGATTTTTTGCAGGGAATAAAGTACAGAAATAATAATTATTAGTTATTCTGTTTTCGATTTCTCAATTTATTCAATAATCTTACCAGAATTATGCCAATTATAAAATACACTATACTTATCTGCGAATCTTCCATAGACATTTATTCTTACGAGTTACTTACGAGTAAGGGTTTTTATTCATTTCACAACCACCTTTCGCACCATTTCAGAAAGCCGTTTCGCCCGTTCCGGTGTTTGTTCTCTGTACCATCTGGATTTCAGCATTTCATCCGCAGCCTTAACCCACCGGCGATTTTCAAAATGACCGATGGTTAACACGAATTCCGAAAAGTCCTTTGCGCCCATCTGGTAAACCATCTGCACGATCACAGAAGGTTGAAATTGAAACCGATGTGGGGGATACCGCTATAAGAATGATCTTTTCAGTATTAGATAGGACGATTGACCCATCTGACAAATGAATGTGGTAATTCCATAAACTGACGTCATTTAGGCGTTAAAAAGGTATGGACTCGATATTATTGGAGATTTTAACGCATAAACAATCAATCGGTACCGTGTTGGCTCATTGGGGATTTTCTTTTCAGAAAGCAGTGGTAATGAGTAGAATTGACAGTTTTTTAGCTCATTAACGTACTTGATTAGAGTTTGCCTGTGGATACCAAGACATTCGCATAATTCTGTATTGTCGATATGATACCAGAACTTTCAAGGGATGCAAGTAAGGCATAAAGAGCCTTTGCAGGTATCGAAAACTTGCTAGACCGGATCAGCCGGTGCGGAAGGTCAGTTATTTCTTTTTTAAAGTAATCGGAGACATCATCTTGATAAGCCACATATCCACCTTATTAATATTACATCATAAGACGTTCGCCTATCGAAGTTAAGTGCGTTACTTTACATAATATACATTATCAGTAATAGCGAGCAATAATCTTATATCCCCTGTTGACCATAATCCGTCTATTCTAAAGAATATTTTTCTCAATTTCTTCTTTAGTTATCCTGCTTATAAAAATTATTAAACCAATCAAGATACTTTTGATTTGCTATAACTGAATCGATCTGAATAATTTCAGGTACATCATAGTTATGCTTTTCCAAAATCAACTGATTAACTTGTTTTAACTTTTCTGATGTGGTTTTAATAATTACTAATACTTCTGACGTATTTTCAATTTCACCCTCCCATTCATAAATACTTGTCATATTATCAATAATCTGCACGCAGGGCGAAAATCTCTTTTTTACCAGATCTCGTGCTAATGCTTCAGCGATATGTTTTTCTGAAGTTGTTGTCATTACTATTTTTATATTTTGATTCATTTCAAATTCCTCAAAACAAAAAAGGGGCAGTTTGACTGCCCCTTTTTTTAGATTCAAAATAAGATTATTTCAAGAGGGTGATTTTATGAGTTTTCACGCCTTCAGAATGCTGTAGTTTCACAAAGTAAATACCGGAAGGTACTTTCTCACCTGTTGCAGTGGAACCATTCCATTTTACAGTGTAATTACCAGCTTCAACATTGCCATTAGCAAGTTCTACAAGCTGCTGACCCAGCATGTTGTAAACACTCACACTCATCAAACCGGATGCAGGAAGATAATAATTTATCTCCGTTACAGGATTGAATGGGTTCGGATAATTAGACAATAATGCATAACTACCAGCGATGGTTGCAGGAATATAATCGTGGCCATTCACTACTGTGTAATCGGTGATGCTAAACGTATCAGTGGTCGAGAATAACGCACCAGAAGGATGAATTACGATCAACGTAGTTTCATTACCAACTGTGTGTGATTCTGCCATGTAAGCACCATCAGTCATGGTCAGGCTGAAGTTATCTCCATGAGATAAGGTCATCTGTACGCCACCAATGAATCCATCAGATTCAAGAGAGACTTCACCATCACGATTCAGAATCGTAGCACCAGTTGCTTCAGACTGTTGTCTTGGTCCCTGGTTTAGAATGATGTCAACCATGATCACGATATCAAGAATATTGATAGTGCCATCTGTGTCCATATCGCCATGACAAACCATGTCATCAGCGATTGGGCTAAGACCCAATACATGAGATACAACCGCCACAATATCAAGTACATTAAGAGAACCGTCACCGGTTACATCCCCATCTGTAGTACAAACACCAAGACACTCTTGAGCGCCCTGGAAATCTTCAACGAACAGCGGGGGTTCTTCTGTCCAGATATCCGTAGGAAATGCCCAGTCAGTCCAGACGCCATCAGTGGGACACATGTAACGGGCACGGAAACGACCAAAACCAAATCCACCACCTTCTTGTAGGGAGAATTCAACACCTTCAAATTCCCATGCATAGATCGTATGCCATGGAGCAGGACCTGTCAGGGTAACCGTTGCTGAATAGGTTCCATCGCCATTATCAACGGCTATGGTAGCAAACTCATTACCAAAGCCTTGTAGGTAATTGTTCCACTTGTCTTTCAATACCATACGGACGATATCTCCGGAAACAAATCCTGATGCACCCGCATCGTTCATGTCAATGGTGTAAGTCGCGACGACCTGCTGTCCTGCGGGGATCGTACCACCTGAAGGAAGATCATAATATCCTGCCAAAGGTAGCTGATAGATATCATTGTCTGAATCACCAAGGCTGAACGTTCGGTTGGATCCACCATACTGTGGAGAGTCTTCCCAGCCCATGTCAACATACATAGGACCATGTTCTGACTCAAATAAAAGAACGGACTCAGCGCTGTGTTTAATAAAATACTTATATTCCGTCGTAAGACTTGGGTAATTGGTAATGGATACCGGCAAACTGAAAATGTTGGTTCCAGGTTGGCGAACCATTACACTGTTACTGATATCATTGTCATTCCATCCGTTAAATCCGCCACGAACTTCCATGGTGTCATTACGGGCAAGACTGAATACGGGCATTCCCGTAGCGCCAGCTTCATCTAACCATTCGGACATATCTGTCTGGAATATCAAAGTCTTTGTCACTGTTTCTTCAATTGAAGGGGCAATGTCATCCCACCAGGCAAAGGCTAATGTGGTGTCCTGTGTGATATTCGCAGTACGATTAGCTGTACCTTCCCATCCGCCAACTCCATGCTGGAACTTGTATTCCACTGCCGTCGGGATATCAAAACTAAAAGACAATCCCCAGTACTCGCTGGTGCCTTCATCTGTCATTAATGTACCAGACCAGCCCTCAAATGACCCGGCTGTATACATCTCGTCACCCGCATAACCAGGAATACCTAATGTAGAGACTCTGAAGTATACATCGATACCATCGGTTTCAACAAAAGGAGGAATGGCAGAATTGTAGTAATCAACTGCCTGATTCTGATCTCCGTCAAGACCGGTGACTACCAAAGGACGGTTATCAAGTGATTCCCATTCGTCTCCTGCAAGTGTCAAGTTTACATACTTGTACTCATAGTTAGCCGGATCAAGAGGTGTGACTGTCGTATAAGACCAATAGTCTCCACCAACATTCATCAATTCCCATTCATTTCCGCCCCAGCCGTTGAGACTGCCACGGATAACGATTGTGTTGGTTGAATCTGTATAACCAGGCATCGTAGATGTGTTCAGATTGAAGGTCACATTTACTGGTTCCGCACCTGCAACTTCTTCATAATCATTGAAAAAGACCGGGTCAAGAACGGTATTTGCATCCGGTACGGTAATGTTGCGCTGTACACCTTCATCACTTCCCCAGGCATTACCATTGACAAACTTGTATTCATGGTAATCTCCAGAATTTAACTCAAATGTGGCAGCATAAATTGCATCACTTACGAGTGTGCACTCACTGGCCGCAGGGTCCCAACCCTGGAATGCTCCGGCGATGTGAACTCCATCAACGGATACTTCCTGATACTGCATGTCCACCTGGAAAGTGATGGATACAGGACCGGGTGCAACGTATTCAGCAATATCAGAGGCATCTCTGGGTTGAATTTTAAAAGCGCTATATGTAAAATCAACAGGACCGGTGACATCATAAGCGGTGCCAAGGGTAGGAAGAAAAGCAAATAACTTATCATCTACAACTACTGAACCACTTCCATCGTCTACTGACCATTCACCATTTCCCAGATCAGCGTTGTCGCATGCAGCATTTGATACAGAGACTAATACACCTTCGTACGCTTCAGCCACATCAACAGTTGCAAGTGCAGCCGCAATCGGAAGCGCATTACCAGATGAGGTTACAGTCGCAGAGCCATCAATTTCAGTAAGATCGAAATATTCCATGACTGTACCTATCACTTCAACCGCATCACCAACCAGTATATCGGCAGTATTTCCACTACCAAGATAGCACCAGACACCATTCCAAGCGCCATCACCATCCTGAAGAAAAATACCACTGCTGGATACACCGGTAACGATTCCAGAGGTGATTACACCAGTGCCAGCTAATGGACTGGCATCCAGTTGACCTTGAATTTCATAAATTGTAGCAGCAACAGGATACTCACAACAACTGCTGGTACCATCTTCACAACCGTCAGCGAGTTCATTATAATTCAGGGCAGTAGGATCATCACATCCCCAATTACCTGTAGGAGGCGTAATATGCCAGCCTAAATAGCTAAAAGTATTTTGATCATAGACGATCCATTCAGAGTTATCAGCATCTGTGCCCGCTGAACTTGCCCAATCTAAATTACCTTGTGTAATAGCGTCTTTACGAACTAGAGTGTGATTTTGGGTTGCGTTAACGATTCCAGCCACATCCCAGCCACTACCAGGATCAGCATTCCAGTCACCGATACAATCCAAAACAGTAAAATTGACTTCATCACCCTGTACTAAACAGAACCCATCATCACCATTACTGAGATAATTATGAGTCATGTCGCCTACCATTAACATTGCTGGATCGGCACTTCCATGTGTGACGACATAAACATCACCCGGAGCAATCGTTGCACCCGCGGCGAAAGTATTCCAATATTCGTATTCGCCAGGTACGGCAGGCGCGTTAGAAACGTTTGGAAAGGCATAGCCAGACAGGTCAATTATCTGATCGGTGGGATTGTATATCTCGAGGGCTTTATTATTACTACTTCCTTCTTGGTATTCGGAAAAGAATAATCCCTGAGAGAATGCCATTCCAACCAATAATGCCATGATTGTCATCATTGTTGTCATTTTTTTCATTATGTTCTCCTTGATTATGTTATAACAAAATTTACCGGTTGAATACCGGTCTTCACTTAATTCAACGAAATTGATTTTTGATCTGTATTAAAAACGTGTGCTTTACTTAAGTTGATTCTTACACTAACGTTCATTCCTGCAACTAATTCATCATTGAGTATTGAACTGCAAGTGAACTTAATTCCGAATGCATTAAGGTATATGAGAAAAATTGAGCCTAGTGGTTCAATAAGTTCGACTTTAGCATTGAAAGAAGATTCATTTGGCTGATTTTTTTTAATGATCTCAATATCTTCCGGACGGACACCTAAAATAATAGATTGTTCAATCACCCCTTTGTTTGAATTGGGAAAAGGAAATTCTAGTTTACCACTTTTAAAAACCGATGCATCTCCCCCGCTTCTGGTTATCATTCCGGAGAAAAAATTCATTTGTGGCATACCAATAAAACCAGCTACAAAGTGGTTAACAGGATTTTTATAGATAGCCATCGGTGAGTCCAGTTGCTCGATTACGCCCCTATTCATCACGGCAATTCTATCTCCCATAGTCATCGCTTCGGTCTGGTCATGCGTGACGTAAATCATAGTAGTCTTAAGTATTTGATGCAGTTTTTTTATCTCAACTCGCATTTCTGCACGAAGTTTGGCATCAAGATTAGACAATGGTTCATCAAATAAAAATACTTTTGGATCTCTAACAATACATCTCCCAAGTGCGACTCTTTGACGTTGTCCTCCAGATAGTTCCTTTGGCCTTCGCTCAAGTAAATCAGTAATCTGCAGAATCTCTGCCGCTTCTTTAACTCTTTTTTGTATATCAAAGGAATTTAATTTACGAATTTTTAACCCAAAAGCCATATTTTCAAATACGTTCATATGTGGATATAAAGCATAATTTTGAAAAACCATCGCAACGTCTCGCTTTGAAGGTTCAACATCATTCACATTTTTATCGTCAATTAATATATTACCAGTTGTGGGGTCCTCCAAGCCAGCTACCATTCTCAGTGTTGTAGATTTTCCACAACCAGATGGACCAACCAGAACCAGGAATTCTCCTTCATTAACTGTCAGATTGATATTATCCAGAATTTGGTTATCACCGTAAAATTTATTTATATTTTCAAATCGAACTGTGCTCATGGATTAACCTAAAATGATCGCTACGAGTTGAACGATATCCTGTACATTAATCACACCATCTGCATTAACATCTGATGTGAAGAATTGATCCGACCCTGGTTCCGGAAAGTTACTCTGAAGAATAAAGGATACCATTTGAACAATATCC
>JABMOW010000090.1 GCA_013204025.1 Fidelibacterota bacterium
AGCATGAGATCATTGACACCAAGGTGCTATTCACCGGTACCATTGCGACTTCTCCCGTTTACCCCAGAGAGTTGGTCAAATCGATTCTGCTTGATTACCCCGCAACCACGGCTGTGATTATTTCACATAACCCCCCCAGTGGTAATGACATTCCCAGTTCCTCAGATTACGCCATTACCCAAAAAATCAAGACGGCCCTGGAAACTGTGGACATCAATCTGCTGGACCATATCATCATCGGCAGCGAGTACTATTCCTTCGCCGATAACAACAAACTCTAAACCAGATCCAAATTCGCTGGAAAAAGGCTTTTAGCGCCTTTTCTCCAAAATCTATGCATTAACAAAATCAACCAAACAAATGGAGGTCATTTAAAATGACACTATTACTAAGCGGCGATAGCAAAGCCGCTACAATTGACGATATCCGGGCGATTCCAATGCCCACTGCCACTAGAACCTATCAACCTGTTTCACACGAACAGCTTTCAAACATGCTGGCGGAAATGGCTGAGTTTGAAATGCTGGAAAAATTAGGGAAAGGAGATTTATGAATACGATTACGAAGACAGATAAAGATCTGATTCTGCAAAACCTGACGGCCACAGATTGGGATATTGACCAGGAGTTGTCTGAGCTGGAAACCGTGATGCGACAGGCCGATCTGCCAATGTTGGATCTACGAAGAGTTGAGGATAATTCAGAACAGGCAAATGACCTGTTTGAATTACTCAAGATAAAAATCATCAGCTCTGGAGTGGATCTGGAAGAGGTCCCTGAAATTGAGGGGTCCAAAGCATCGGGAGCCTTTAATATGAAGAAGAATGTGTGGTTGAAACCAGTGCTATGATTGTTGCCTGCAAGTTTGGATTGAATCTGGGCTCCCTAAGATGCCAGTTATGTCGCCTCTTGGAGTAAAGGGGATAAAGAGATGTACAAAAGCTAATTAAGTAAAGCTTCTGCTTTAGCGAAAAATATCATTGAAAGCTTGGAAGCTCCCGATAAATGCTGATGTTATCGACCCCCGTGATTTTCATGTCACGGGGGTCATTTTTTTCTCCTAATAAATAGTCACCCATTTTCAGGACAAGACATTCTGCTGATATCAGCCTAGTTTCATTTCGATTGTATAAAAGAGTAATGTGATTTGATTAGTCTTCATTTTCAATATTTTCCATGATATTACCTGCGAGCTCACTTGCATTTCTAAGAGCTTCATCGCGGAGGTGGGCATAGCGCTGTGTCATACTAGGGCTCTTGTGGGTTAATAATCGCTGCAACGTATACATATCAACTTTACCACTTGATGCTATATGCGAAGCAAATACATGTCGTAAACCATGCAAGGGTCGAAAATCAGGTGGTAGTTTTGCTTCCTTTTTTATCCGATTAAGTGTTCTTCGTATCTCCACTCTCTTCCCACCATAACGACCAGGAAAGACATAAGCACTATCCGTTTTCACTCTATTTTTGAATACAGTTCTAGCGTTTTTATTCATAGGGATATTGATGCTTTTTCCGCCCTTGGGATTCTTAATAAAAATAAATCCCCTTTCAAAGTCCAGGTCATCCCAAGTAAGATTTAAGATCTCACCCCTTCTCATTCCAGTAAATAAGGCAATTCTCATGATATCAGCAACATCCTGATCTGGGTCTTTTTCCAAAGCAGTAAAAAGGTTTGAAAGCTGTTCATTCGTTAAATCTTCAGTCTTAACATTATCAACCTTGGGTAATTTTATCTTGAAAGTATATGGATTTGATAACCCCATAGCAACTCCGTAGTTCATGAGTCGGCGGAGAATCGATAGCATATCACTTACCGTTGCAGGTGCCAAAGACTTAAGCTTCTTCGCCCGGAATTTATCTACTTCTATCGGATTAATTTCTTCTATTGTTCGGTTCCCAAAAACAGGGAATACGTGTTTACTCAACCTATAATCATCTCTACTAAAATTATCTGCGCTATGATTGTTTTTCTGATAAGTTTCCCAAATTGCTTTTATTGTCCATCTCTTTGTATTTTTGTGTTGTTCCTCTCGCTTCTCTGCATTGCTTTTTTCTTTGCCATTAATTCTAAATGATCTGATCTGGTTTGCTCGTGCAGCAGTCATATTATCTTGGAACTGCCTTCCGACTTTTTCCTCTATCAATTTTCCTTTTTTTCGATATCGAATATAATAAATTGATTCCTGTTTCCCCGCGACATGAACATTGGATTTGATGGAGTATACACCTGGATATTTCGTTTTATTTCTTGTTATTGTGCTCATTATCAATTAATCCTTTTACTCACAACAAATGCCTCATTCTGTCTATTCCCCACGCCATTCCCCACACACAGATAATATAATAATATCAGACAATGTATCTATAAGTAAATGTAACTTGTTGTTTTATATTGCTATCAGTACAATGAAGTACATCAGTAGAAATCAGTATAAAGACGAAATAACCGGCCTGTCAAGCCGGAGGTCGCCGGTTCGATCCCGGTCGGTCCCGCAATAAAATCCTGCCTCTGGTGGGATTTTTTGTATCACGATCCTTCCCTACTTTGATTAATTGAAAACCAAGTTGGAATGCTTATGTTAGGGGC
>JABMOW010000091.1 GCA_013204025.1 Fidelibacterota bacterium
AAAAACGATTTCATCTATTCAGTTTTCTGAGCCACATTTGATTGGCTGATTTATTCCTTTATCGCAATAGCCCTTTCATTCGATCACAAAATGTGACTGAAAGGGCGGAGCCGTGCTAAAGCAATTAAAATTTATAGGGCAAAAATTGAAAATGTATAACCCAAAAGTTATTGTTTCCACCCACTTCCGATTTCCATCATTTCGCAGACCGATCTCCAGATCCCTGTTCGAGCTTGTATCTTGAGGCTCTTAGGTTTTTAATGAACTCTCTCGTTATCGGTGGTGCCGGATATATCGGTAGTCATGTGGTTTTAGAGCTGTTAGACCAGGGTCATCAAGTAACCGTGTTTGATAACCTTTCTACAAGTTCACGAAAAAACGTACCTGAAGCAGTCACCTTCATTCAAGGTGATATCCTTGATGAATCAACATTACAGTCCGTGTTTCAATCCGCCAATTTTGAAGCGGTCTTTCACTTTGCCGCTTTAAAAGCTGCTGGAAACTCCATGATTGATCCCGGAGCATTCGCCAAACAAAACATTTCTGGGTCTATCAACGTATTAAATGCGATGGTTACAAACAGTGTGGACAAGATTATTTTCTCATCATCTGCTGCCGTATATGGGTATCCGAAATACAATCCCATAGACGAAAATCATCCGCCAGACCCCATCAATTTTTACGGGTTTACGAAATTAGAGATTGAACGTCTTTTGAAATGGTACAGTCAATTAAAAGGTATTCGATATGCGGCTTTACGGTATTTCAATACTGCGGGATATGATCCTAAGGGTCATATTACTGAACTTGAACGAAACTGTGCCAATATTTTGCCCATTGTCATGGAAACAGCCTCAGGTCTTCGTGAAAAAGTATTGGTTTTTGGCGATGATTACGATACACACGGTGGAACCTGTGTTCGCGATTATATTCACGTCACCGACTTGGCAACAGCCCATATCAAAGCCATGAACTATTTAACTGAAACTAATGAAGACCTGACAATAAATTTAGGCAAGGGCAAAGGGTACTCCGTATTTGAAGTGATCAATCTTACAGAAGATATTACTGAAAGAAAAATCCTATTTGAGATCACCGATCGCAGAATGGGAGACCCAGCAAAACTGGAGGCAAAATCAATTTATGCCGTTGATCTGTTGGGTTGGGTGCCTGAATATTCTGAATTAGAAAACATCATTCAAACAATGTGGGTTATGTTTGTAGAGAAGAATGATTAACTCTCCTAAAATCATTGACTTACCAAAAATAGAAGACCCACGTGGTAATCTTTCTTTTATCGAGGAGCTAAAACATATCCCTTTTAAAATTGAACGCACTTATTGGATTTACGATGTGCCGGGTGGAGAAACCCGCGGCGGACATGCTTTCAAAGAACAGCAGGAATTGATCATTGCACTTTCAGGTAGTTTTGATGTGGTTGTTTATAATGGTAAGGAAGAACAAATATTTTCGCTAAATCGTTCATATTATGGACTTTATTTACCTGCTGGCTTATGGCGACAAATGCAAAATTTTTCTACAAATTCACTTGCTTTAGTAATAAGCTCTACACATTACGATGACGAAGATTATATTTATGATTATAATGAGTACATAAATTTTAGGAACCAATATGCAAAGTAGCGTATACGATTGCGTGGTTTTGCCCTTAAATAAAATTCACAAAAGGGCTGGCAACATTACAATTGTTGAGGGGCAAAGAAATGTGCCTTTTGATGTGAAACGAATTTACTATCTTTATGATATACCTGGTGGTGAAGATCGTGGGGGGCATGCACATAAAGAGTTAAGACAATTATTAGTTGCTGCCAGTGGTTCGTTCAATGTATTGCTTGATGATGGGGTCAACAAAAAAATCATCACGCTTAATAGACCCGATTACGGGATATTGATCGAGCCGGGTATTTGGCGAGAGTTGATTGAGTTTTCTTCTGGTGCAATTTGTCTTGTTCTTGCATCTCTCCTATATGATGATAATGATTATCTAAAAGAATATAATGAATTTAAAAATTACAAAAATGAAATTTAATAATAGAAATGTTTTTATAAGTAAAAGTGCCATAATAGGTCAAAAGGTTAAAATTGGTGATAATACTGCTATTTATGATAATGTGATTATTGGTGATAACAGTATTATTTCTAATGATTGTATTCTTGGTGAACCTCTTCAATCTTACTATTCTGAAGAGAATTATGAAAACCCAAAAACAATTGTTGGGGAAAATTGTTTAATCAGAAGTCATACCATAATTTATTGTGGAAGTGAATTAGGTGCTGGTTTCTCAACAGGTCATAGAGTTACGATAAGAGAGTATTCAAAATTTGGAAAACAATGCAGAGTCGGAACGGTTAGTGATATCCAAGGATACTCTACATTTGGTGACTATTGTTGGTTACATAGCAATGTTCACATTGGTCAAAAATCAACAATTGGGAATTTTGTATTTATCTATCCATATGTAGTATTCACAAATGATCCCACTCCTCCTTCAGAAATATGTTTAGGACCTACTGTCGGTGATTATTCGCAAATTGCTGTATATAGCGTTATTTTACCTGGGGTTATAATAGGGAAGCATTGTTTAGTTGGAGCAGGAAGTATTGTTGGGAAAAACGTTGAAGATTATCAATTAGTTATTGGGAGTCCTGCTAAAAGCATTAAAGATGTAAGGGAAATAAAATCTAGAGAAACTGGGGAATCACATTATCCTTGGCCACTAAAATTTGAAAAAGGAATGCCTTGGAAAAATATTGGATATGAAAAATGGTTAAATAAAAATAATTCAGGAATAGAAATATGAAAGAAAATAAATTGAATCTAGAAAGGATTGCACACAATTATCTGAATCCCCCAAGTTTTCATAAAATAGATGTTAAAATACAATTAAATGATTTAGAAAAAATATATAAGTATGTTAAGGGACCAAATATTTTAGAAATGGGATATGGCGATGGTCATTGGACGAGAAAAAACATTGAATGCTTCGGAAAATCTAATATTGTTGATGCATCAGAAACGCTTTCAAAATTTGTTGAAAGTGAATATGGGAATAAAGTAAAATATTATGAATTGACCAACGACAATTAAATTTACCTCTCATCGACAATTAAAATTCCCTATCATTTTGTTTCTATTATGATCCGATACCGCTAACGAAAGGAGTCCGTAGGGCGACTGGAGTTAACGGTGCCGAAGCCTCTATTTTGCTATCCTTTTTCAACATGATCCTCTGCTGACTTTTCTAATCTATAGCTTGGAACATTCAATTCAATTATAATGCTGTGATGTACCAGACGATCAATAGCAGCTGCCGTGGTCATTGGATCCTTAAATATCTTTTCCCATTCACTGAATGCTAAATTACTGGTGATCATGAGGCTTCTGCGTTCATAAAAATCAGCCAGTAGCGTGAACAGGACTTCCATCTCATCGCGTGACTGCTGTACATAACCGATATCGTCAATGATCAACACATCATTTTTCTGAAGCTTCTTTAACATCCGTTTCAACTCAAGGTCCCGCTTGGCCTTTAGAAGATCCTGTACCAATAGGCTACAGGTCGTGAATAAAACACTTTTTCCCAAATGAACCAGTTCCTGGCCAATCGCACATAGGATGTGGGTCTTTCCACTACCAGGATTGCCAAAGGCCAGCACGTTCTCACATCTTTCCAGAAAAGACCCATCTGATAATATGTCTATATGTCGGTTAACCATGGCCGGCAGACGGCTGCGATCTAAACTATCCATATTCTTTTCAAGGGGAAGTCTTGAAGCCGTCAGTAACCTGTTTATACGATTATGCCAGCGGATTTCACGTTCCTGCTCCATTAATACCAGCAGGTATTCTTCATATGACAGTGATTCTTTTTCTGCCATTCGGGCCTCATCTGAAAATACGCTTTTAACCGTGGGTAGATGTAACTGCTTGAGTACCGTATTTAAATCACGGATGGTATGAACATTCATGAGCTTACCCCTCTGTGAGTCAAAAGAATATCATACTCCTTTAATGCGAGTGTTGATACTTTTACTTCTTTTATGATATTCACTTCAATCTTCCTGGAAAGCAATGTCTTAACGGTTTCTTCACTGATCTCCTGCCCGGAGGTGATTAAGTGATTCAGTGCGGCATCAACAGCAGACTCACTTTCACGTGCTGCAAGATATAATAGCTTCAGGTATTCTTTGTCAGAACGGGTGACTGTCAGAATATCATAGGCCATCCTGAAGCGATGGGTTGGATACAGGGCATGACGGTAACGATAGCTGGAAAACGCGCCAGGCTTTCTGATCAACCAATCGATAATATGGCGGTAATTGATAAGGGATTTTCCTTCACCCCGTAACCGGGGCATCGTATCTAATTTTTTCTGACCATACCACAAGTCCAGATGATCTGCATACAATCGGACTTCTACATGTTCTCTGATCAAGCGGCTGTGTACGGAATATACATTATGTTTCACCCGGATAGTGCTGGACGGCCCCACTTTCATTTTGATCCGTTCACAGGCTTCCAATCGACGATGGGGTAACCGCTTCAAAACAGGTAACTCTTCTTTAAATCGCTTTTGTCTTCCCTGATTCAACCGGGTATAGAGTTTTTTGAGAAAACCATCATAGTCCTCACGGCTGTTGAAATCGCGGCTGCAACGGATCAGCAGGGATTGTTCTACCGCCCGCTTTAAACGATGATGCCGTTGTTCTATATCTCCATTCTCATGAGGAGATGATGGATTGGTCTTCTTACCCCGTAGACCATAATGCCGCAACAACGCCGAATAACGAACGGTAAATTCTTTCGGATTTAAGGTATTGCGTACTGCTGAACTTAAACTGTCTGTCTGATGGTATCCGGGAACGCCTCCCAAGTGATGAAGGGCATTCTGTAATCCTTCCTGAAGACTCTCCATGCTTTCTGAAAAACAGATGCTTCCCGTTTCCCAATTGGAATAGGGTAATACAAAATGATAGATCAGATGATTGAATGGCTGTCCCTGAATCGTTATACCAATAGGATTCATGCTTGTGAAATCTGACTGGCATTCTTCTCCCGGTAAATGATTCTGTGGAAAATACACTTCATGAGCCGGGCCGTTTATGGCACGCCAGTGTTTAACCTTTCTCTGAAGGGTTCTCAGTTGACTGTCTTCATATTTTTCCGGATAAAGATGTTGTAGGTGTTCAAACAGCGTCTTGGCTTCAAACTCTGGGCTTTCCTCAAGCATTTTTTCCACCTCCGGCCATACTTCATGAAAAGGATCTTTTCGGGTACGCCATGTACGAATCTTTTTCATCTCACCGGGAGCAGTATTTGATCGAAGATATTTACGGGCTGTCTTCACATCCATTCCTGCCTTCAATGCTGCGATTGATTGTGTCTTCTCTGTATTCATTAACATCAGTAACCTCCTATACTGGTGATTTGTCACCATTTGAACCTCCATTTTTGTAGAAGTTCTAATGACTACATTACCCTTTTGTTTATTAGGGAATTATAATTGTCGCCAGTAGGGAGTTCTAATTGTCGTTAATCAACTCATTTTCAAATTTAGCACTATCCGCCAAATGAACTATATTTATTGTTAGGATTTCGTGCTTTATTCATTTGGATTAATTCTTTCCCAGCCAAAATCCTCTATTTTCAGGTTTGCCCACTATCCATAAGTCGACACAGCCGATCAACTCA
>JABMOW010000092.1 GCA_013204025.1 Fidelibacterota bacterium
GTAAGAGTCCCGTACGATTTGAGGTGTAAGCTCAATGATCAAATCTGTTTTAGTTTCAATCTCTATAGTATGTGTAAACACCTTTTCTCCGATATATGGTATTCTCCACAGGAGCGGGAATCTATGATGTTCATATTTTTTATCTGCTGCAAGTAAACCGGCAATAATGATGGTTTCCATATCTTCAACCCGTATCGTTGTAGTTGATCTTCTTCTCTTAATCCAGGGAATATTATTGTCAGGACCGATAAAATCCCAGATTGAACTAACTTCAGGAGTTACAGTTGTGGTAATGAAGCCATCAGAGTTTACGATGGGGAGTATCGCTAATTTGATACCCACTTCTTCCCTTTGAACCTGTACCTGGCCACCAACACCACCAGCTGACAAAATATATGGCACCACGTCAACCATTTCAATGTATGCCTCTCGGCCATTTAATGCAACTACCTGTGAATTCGCTAAAATTTGAGCTTTGTTATTTTTCAATAAGAAATCCAAAGTAACATCATATGCGGTTAACTGTCGGTTGAACCTCAATTGGTTATCAGGGTCTATCCTTTGAAAATACATTTGTGCAGGAATTTGGTCATAAGGTTGCGCTGTCAGGCTTTCATCTATTCCACCGTTAGTATTTTGGGTAAATGAAGTACCGGGAATCAAAGATCCGGTTTCAATTCCGTTTAATGTAATTGGGTTTCCAGATTCTGCCAAGATTGTACTGATTTTCGCAAGTTTACTCCAATCCACACCGAATTTTTGTTCATCACTTACAGCGACTTCGATCAAACGAGCCTGCAACATGATCTGCAAAGCAGGAACATCGATTTGAGCGATTATGCTTTCGATTTCGGCAATTTTTTTCGGACTTGTTGTGATTAAAAGATTATTTCCAGATTTATCAACTTCCACCTGTTCGGTGATGTTAACAAGTAAGCTTTGAACATCAAGGGCGTTTGCATATTTTAAAGGAATCACAAAAGAATTAATACCCACTTCTTTAATCAATTGATCCGATCTGGCTACGAGAATAGAATTCCCGATAATTTCATAACTCAAACCAACCGCGCGAACTACCAGGTTGATTGCCTGACTTACAGGTACATTATCCAAATGGATGGTTAGCTTAGATTCTTTTTCCACCATTGGACCAGTAACGATATTAAACCCGCTTTCCTCTGCTAAAATTGCCAAGACGGTGGGTAAATGAGTATCTTCGGCATGGATAGTCACCAGTGGATCGCTGGTTCCAGAAGATCCATTCTGTGAGTTTTCCTGTGCAAACAAGAATCCGCTGATAATAATTGTTAAAATAACTAATTTTCTGTTCATTTATTTTCCTTCGTGCTTCGATATGGAGTTATCATTAATCTAATTTTGGAGTTAACAGGTGTTTTATTCTCTCACCATCTTTCAAAAATACAACCATTGTGGATGAAATATTTTCAACCACACCACCAGCAAGTGAGTCCCCAATGGAGACTTTAATTGTTTGCTCCCGGAATTGAGCAATAGCATATTGTTTGTTTCCGGTAATTCCCGCTGAAAACCTGAGGCTGGATACACCATAATTGGCAAAATCTGCCCCATCGATAGCGATAACCTTTGTAAGGTCAGTGGGAATGTTCTTTACTTTGAATTTATACATTGCCTGAGCCAAAAGCCTATCTTCAAGACTTCTGACCTTAATAGAAAGATCTTTATCAGTACCAGTGGTTTCTATGTTGTATGTGTCCCACAATTCTATTTTCTTCTCATAAATAGAATAAAGATGATAACCTGTATAGCCAACAACTAGAAGAGAAATCAAAATAATCATATTCCAAAGAAATTTGGTTCTTAAGTTCATACTAGCCCCGGGATTTATTTAGTGTCACAGTGGATATTTTCATTTCGATCACCTGATTCATTAATGCGTCACGTGATTTGGATAACGACATTCGTTCGAGCCCATTATTTAACAAAAATTCGTCAATACTGATTAAACGGTCATTCTTTTCAAGTTCAGTAATAAAGCGGCCAAATTCTTCAAATGTGCATTCAATCTCAAGTTCATAAGGGATAAAAGTATAAACAATTTCAAGTTCTTCCGTGGTAGTAATATAAATCACTCTATCTTCTTTAACCCCCGGTTTGATATGAAGAACGGTGATTTCCAGCTTATTCAGAATGTCGGTTAA
>JABMOW010000093.1 GCA_013204025.1 Fidelibacterota bacterium
GAGTCACTCATCATCATAAAGACAATGAGGACCAAGCACCATTTTGATTTCATATGAGCCTTTCTAAAATCCATAAATCTTTACTTTTTTCTACTTTTCCTTATCCATTTCATATAAAATTTTTCTTTCGGACGGGAGTCTTCATCGAGATCGATGACAATAGGTTCCCCGTTCAGAACTTTGAGTGGATTCGATTCCACTAATGTTTGAGCCCGGTTGCCAATTAGCTTTTCACAGATCTGCAGTGCGTCACTTATGACAAAATTTCGATGATGATCGTCATGTGCATCAGACCCCAACACCTGACATAAATCCAATTTAACAATTTCTGTAGCTGTATGTTGTGCCGATTTCCCCAATGCACCCGTAAGGCTCCCTGCATCTACCTGGATAAGGCATCCGGAACGTATCCATCGTCTTACCAGTTCCATATCTTCCTGAACCGGTCTATATCGCTCCGGGTGAGCGATGATGGGTGTAATGCCCTTCATTTTTAGATCGAAAAGTACTTGTCGTTGTGTACTTGGGATATGGTGTGTCAGGAATTCAATAAGCATGTATTTACCGCCACCAAAAGTTACCAATGGATTGTCTGTGATGTCCAGTAAATTGGGAAGGTAAAAAACCTCAGCACCCAAGTGAAGTTTTATACCGAAACCTGCTTTATCCGATTCAGCCTGTAATGCATTCAAAACCGGTTGGCATGCTTCAAAAGAAATATCTTTTCCATCTACTTTCGGGTGCTGAAAATGCACTGTATTCACGATATCCGTGATTCCCTGTTCAGCTGCACTTCGCAGCATACTCAGGGACATCTCCAATGATTTGGAGCCGTCATCCATGTTTGGTAATATATGGTTATGAAAGTCGATCATTTTTATAACAAAAAAGTTATCAGTAGTCTGTCTTTAGTTGTCAACTGCCTATACATAGTTCAATTGACTTACAATAAAACTTCTCTTTTCGAATTTTTCCTACCTGCGAACAAGTAGGTTCCTTATTAGTGTGGCTCCGCCCCGTCAGTCACATTTTAAGGTTGAAGAGAGCGAATACAATCATTAATATTTAATTTTAAACACAATCTGTTTTTTTAAACATCAGAATAAGGAAAATATGGGCTTCTATGATCCTAAATTGCAAAATCAGCAAGTCTGGAAATTTATCTTTATAGATTGAATAATCAACTTATTTTTTTCAAATAATCAGGCGAGATTTCTATGGATACCATCTGAGAGATGGATTCAAAAGAAATCAGTAATCGAGTCGTATTCCGAATGTCTATTATTTGTCCTTGGATTCCTTTAAAGGGTCCTGCTATCACTGCAACTTTCTCACCAATACGAAGTGAAGATTCATATTGAACAGTATCTGAATTTTCTATTAAAATATCCAACCATCGAATTTCATGATCCGGTATAATAGAGGGGATACCTTTGATTCCAATAAATTTGACCACTCCATAATTCTGCAGTACTGCAAATTTCTCTTTTGAGAAATCAATATTTACAAACACATACCCTCTAAATAGAGGAATTTTTACCGTTTTTCTGCGATCACTCCATTGTCGTACTACTTTAATCTGAGGCACCAGATTAATGATTTCCTTTTGAGTAAGCGATTCCGAAACTTTCAATTCATGGCGCGATTTCACATAGATGGCATACCATTTCTGTTGATCACCTACTGGATATGGAGATTTTAAATCTGATGATTGTATATTCGAAAGATCAGGCATGATAGTATTCTTTATACCAGTCAATAAAATGCCGTATCCCTTCACGAATTTGCGTATGAGGGATAAATTCAGTTTCCATTTCCAGAAGTTTCGTGTCAGCTTCCGTTTTCTCAACATCACCAAGCTGCAAGGGTAAAAGCTTCAACTTTGCTTTTTTGCCTACATATTCTTCAATTTCATGGATATAGTCCAAAAGTTCCACGGAATGATCACCGCCAATATTGAAAATCCGATATTTACCCGTATCTTTTGTGTGAGGATCTGACAGATACTTATTCAATAATCTGTAAATTCCTTCAGTAATATCATCAACATAGGTAAAGCTCCGGGTGTGTTTTCCATAATTATAGACTTCTAATTCTTCTCCATTGATGATCCCTCGAGTGAATTTAAAAAGCGCCATGTCCGGTCTTCCCCAGGGTCCATACACGGTAAAAAATCGTAATCCCGTCGTGTTGATATTAAATAGATGGGAGTAAGAATGGGCCATGAGTTCGTTGGCTTTTTTAGATACGCCGTAAAGAGAATAGGGCTGGTCCACCATTTGAGACTCAGAAAAGGGAAGTTCACGATTCCCCCCATAAACAGAACTACTGGAGGCGTATAAAAGATGGGATACTTGATTGAATCGACAACCCTCGAGTATATTGAGAAATCCGGTGATATTTGAGTCGATATAGGATTGTGGATTTTCTAAAGAATACCGAACCCCTGCTTGTGCAGCCAAATGAACAACCGCATCAAATTTATGCGATATGAAAAGATCCTGAACAGACGCTGGATGTACAATATCCATTTTGATAAAAGTGAATTTTCCTGCAACCGTCAAGGGTTCAAGCTGTTTTAGGCGGTTTTCTTTCAAATTGACATCATAGTAATCATTTAGATTATCGATGCCAACGACCTCATAACCGTTTTCACACAACCTGTGAGTGAGATGATATCCAATAAAACCTGCAACACCAGTAACGAGGATTTTTTTCATCTATAATCGACTCACATTTTGATATTTTGATCTGTCAACGATACCCTTTAC
>JABMOW010000161.1 GCA_013204025.1 Fidelibacterota bacterium
CGAACCCTCCCCGCGCACGAATTCGATTTTCAAATCGAATCTACCTCGCCGCTGGCGCGGCCTCGCTCCGCCGGGCAGCGATTTCCGACAGCCTCTAAAGGCTACGCTACGGGGCGCTCCGCTCAACCTGACGCACATGGGCTACAGCTTCACCGTCCTGCCGCTGAGGGCGCTCTTGGTCTCCGCCTCGACGATGCGGATCGACTCGGCGGCCTCGGTGGCGGTAACGACCTTGGGAGTCGTGCCGGTGCGGATGCAATTTGCGAAGTAGGCCATCTCCGCCTTGTAGCCGTCGCCGGCTGGACACTTCACCGCGGCAGGTTTCGGTGCCTTCCGGCTTCCCGCAGCATTGCGGTAGAGCATCAGCGGGGCTTCTGGTCGGCTGAGGCTATAGTCGGCGCCGGCCTCTTCAAAGAGGACGCAGAAGCTCATGTTGAAGGGCATCGCGGGGGCCGCCCAGCTGCCCTCGGCCGTGATCACTGGACCATCGTCGTAGATGTAACGGGTATTGACATGGTCCACGCAACCGCTCGGCCCAACCCACCCCCCGCTGCTGACCGCATCGGGCATGCCGAACACGTAGTGCACGAAATCGGTGTCATGGAGATGCAGATCGAGGATGGCGCCGCCCGACATGTCGCCGCGACCGAACCACCCGGGGGGCACTCCGCCGACCCGGCGAAACTGGGCGCTGATGACTTTGCCATAGGTCCCTTCATCGACCGCTTTCTTGAGCCAGGCCCACTCCGGCCAGAAGCGGAGACACATCGCCGGCTGGAAAAATCCGGATCCGCTGGCGGCGGCGCGTGCGATGCGACGTGCATCCGCGGCGGTGCGTGCCAGCGGCTTCTCGCAGAGGACGTGCTTCCCGGCCTTGATGGCAGCCAGGGCCAAGTCGAGGTGGAATGGTGTCGGCACACAGATGTCGACGAGATCGATGTCGTCGGAGTGGATCAGCGCCATCGGATCGCTGGTGCCAGTGACGGTTGAAAAGTCGATGCCCGAAGCGCCGCCGCCCATGTTGGACCACGACCCTGAAAAATCGCCTGAGGCGCGGCGCGGGTCCGTGTCGGCCACCATGCGCAGCCGTGTCCCCCGGATCCCGGCCCATGCCGCAAGGTGCATCTGTCCCATCATTCCCAGTCCGATAACTCCAACTTTGATCATGCTTGTATTCCTTTCGTTAATATCGATTCGAGGTGTCGCTTCGCCGCCAGGATATCGGCCA
>JABMOW010000004.1 GCA_013204025.1 Fidelibacterota bacterium
GAAGTATCAATTGTTGCACTTAACACTTGAACTCAGGATTAATGAAAACTTTTTCATTAAGAGATTTAGAAGCTGCCATATCTGGTGTATGTAATCGACTTGGAATTGAAGTTGATACAGCACTTCAACAGGAATACCAAAATGGAAAACACCCTCAACTTTTAAGCTATGAAAAAGTTGAAATTAGTACACAACAAATTCCAACCATCCAGAAATACCTTATAGGGGCACAAACAATTTTAAATCAGCCCAGCCATTTTTATGACATATTCAGAGCATGCAGACACTTCTTCTTTATTCAAATTTTAGACCATGCAATTGAAACGGTTATTGAAAAAGTAGCCAATTATGAAGGGAAAATTGAAAAATTATTAAGGGAAACTACCTTCGATCCTTTCGACGCTATACTTTATGAATTGACTGTCGCAGCAAATTATGCTAATTCTCCAGGAGTTTCAAATGTCTTATTTTTAGATGAAAGCACAATAAAAACACCAGACCTTGAGCTGGTATTCAAGAATGAACAAATATTTGTTGAATGTAAAAAATTCGATCGTAGCGCTTCCATCGTGTCACAAATACGTAATGAAATTAGAGATAAAACTCAACTAACATTACACTCATTTCATAAACAAAATCAGTCGGCGATTATCGAGGTTTCATTTCACAAGAATCCCAATCTAATATCAAATGAGATGATTCGTGATATATGTCTTGAAGCATATAAAACTGGTAAAGCAATCATAGATAAATCCCTTACAGCTATAGCAAAGCCTCTGCCGTATAAGAAACTTGATGACTACGTGCTTTTCCCTTCACCTATGTACTATTGGTCGCGTTATGGATTCCAAAATAAAGGAGAATGGTTTGGCATCACTAGTTTAATGAATGCCAAGTTTGGTCGGCATGTAGATGTTGTCGATGAGGACGCAATAGCGTCATCTTGGCTTGATGATATAGACTATGAGTGTGTATTAAAATGGAAGATTACTGATGATAATATAATATGGCGCTATAAGCGATTAGGATATAATCTTCTTTTTAAGGGGTTGTCTCAACTTCAAGTACACGGTATAAATTCTGTCCTCCATGCTTGGTATGAACGAGATGATTTTGTAGGCCACAGAAAGAATGAATTGGTCGATTTTTTCTCAAGACTTTCAAGAGATCAACGCGATATATTTTCATGGATCATTTTTAATGAAACTATCCTTGATACTTCTGTTGGGGGAAGATTCGATTTGATTGAACTTTCTCATCCTATTTCAGGACCAACAGCAAAATATCAGGAACCGATATTGACAAATGTTTTCACAAGAGAACATAACTATCATCATGAGTACGGTGAATTTGGAATTGGACCAGAACTACCCGATATTGATGAAGTTTATAGAGAAATAATATAAAATTGGTGAATTATGAGGTTCACTTGACATCTAAAACTTTTGCGACCTGATAGGTAAGTTTGTTGGTGGTGAAGTTTACCAAAATTGTTATGTTTTTATAAGGAGAAATCGTGGAATCAGATAGTCTTCAAGAAATCGTGATCATCGATACATTGATGCGACGTATTGAAAATGCAAAAATATTATCTAAAAAGAGAAACCTTAATATCGAGATGAGAAATGCCATTTACTGAAGCTACAAAACTCAAAGTTAAGAAAAAAGCACGCTTCCAGTGTTGTTTGTGCCATGATCTTGGTGTACAAATCCACCATATCATCCCACAGTCAGAAGATGGTTCAGATGAGGAAGATAATGCAGCTCCTCTTTGTCCTTCATGTCATGATAAATATGGTGCAAATCAAGAGAAAAGGAAATTCATTCATGAAGTAAGGGACTTCTGGTATAAGGAGTGCAATTCCCGTTCAGGGCTAGATGTTGAAAGAATTGCTATTATCGAGAAAAAAATCGACGAGTTGCCAACAAAAAGTGAATTAAAAGGAATCTATCTTACATATTCCCCAACTATTCTATTCCAGGAAGAGGACCATTCCTGTAATACAGACTTACAGGTATTTCCATATTCCTTCATTAGAGAGGAATTCGTTCATCCACTAATAGTAAAAGAATTAATTGGATCCTTAGCAGATCAATATGAGACAATAGTTGCTATAAATCTAACTCAAGCAAACAATAGTAACCATTTTTATGGAGATTTTGAACATAGCTTCATAGATGGGAGAATGTGGATTAAGTATATTGATCCCAATAGCGGTTTTTTCAACTACTCTCATATTGCAACTACCCCTTCAGGAATCAATATTGTTGAGTGTTACAATAATGGTGGAGGATCTGGCATATTTGGTTATATAATCCTCCTTGTGTTCACTATAGACAAAGTTATTGATAATTATGAAGATGAAATTTTTCGGGAAAGAGTGATTTTAAAAACACTCGGTTCATGTTCCTTAGGCGATAGATACAAGGGACAAATTTATTATAAAGATGGATTACTACATATTGGCCCCGATCGTGGTTGGTTTAATCGTGGTAGTGATTCATCGAAAGTAATTCCAATTAAATAATGAGATGCACACCTAACATGCCGCTAGGTTTCAGATAAATGTCGCCTAATCTAGAACATATTAAAAAATTGAAATCTGGTTCAAAAACATGGAATCAATGGCGAGTACAAAATTCTCAAGTTACGCCAGATTTACACAAGTTAAATTTCTATTCAGATTTACATCCGAAATCCAATAGATATATATTCCCAGAATACACCAGTTATAATTTTTCGGGATGTAATCTAAATGGAGCTAGCATGAGGAATTGTGTGTTTACCAAGTGTGATTTTTCAAATAGTTCAATTCACTTTTCGGATTTAGTAGAAGCCCATTTTTCCTCATGTAATTTTAAAAATTGTGGTATTCGACTTTCAAAAATTGGTTCAGCAATTTTTACCAATTGTGACTTTGAGGGGGCTGACCTTTCTTATAGTGGAGCCGAAGAAACAAAAATAATTAATTCATATTTATTTATGACTGATTTGAGTCATATGAGGCTGGTTAAAACAGACTTTACAAATTCAAAAATTATTAATTCAAGAGTTTATGGGATTTCTTCTTGGGAATTAGTTTTGGAGGGCAGTGTACAAAGTAATATTTATATTGAAGAGGAAGGATCTAGGATAACCGTTCCAAATATTGAATTGGCACAATTTATATCCTTAATGGTTAATAATTCAAAGATAAGAGACATAATAGATACTATTACTTCGAAGGTAGTACTCATATTAGGTCGATTCACGCCTGAAAGAAAAAGTATATTGGATATGATAAAAGAAAACCTACAAACAAAAGATTATGTACCAATTATATTTGACTTTGTTGGACCCAGCAGTAGGGAAATTACTGAAACAGTAGTATCATTAGCTGCAATGTCTCGATTTGTGATTGCAGATATATCAAATCCCAAAAGCATTCCGCAGGAATTGATGTCAATTATTCCAAATTTTCCTTCATTGAAAGTGCAACCAATTATTGAAAAATCTCAAAAAGAATATGAGATGTTTGAGTATTTCAAAAATTATCCTTGGGTACTAAATACTATTAAGTATTCAAAAGGTAGTCTAAATGAATTAATTAACAAAATAATTATGAATTGTGAAGGCTGAAAACCTAGCACACACTGCACCGATTACCTTCCCTGCGAGCAGTCTGGAAACGCTGGTAGGTGATTGCAAAACGAGTCAGCTGATGAGAGCAGTTCAAAGGCAGGGTGTTATACCGCCACAGTGGTATGCAAGGGTATTATGAAGAAACCAGATAAACGTTGATAGCCTGATTAGTTGAGCTAGGACCTATGAAACACACAGTAGAACAATTCCTCAAACTTGAAACACGCGTCTGGAACGCCATGAAAGCTGGCGACATGGAAATGGATGCGCGACTTCTGACTGACGATTTCTTGGGAGTATATCAAACTGGGATTGCGGGAAAATTGGAACATTGCCAACAGCTAGAGAATGGCCCTACCGTAGCAAGCTACGAAATTCGTGAGCCTCGCATTTTAGTTCTCTCGGAGAATTCGGTACTGCTTTCATATCTAGCCACTTGGACTCGAATGAGCAGCGCAAATGCAGGAGACATTGAAACAATGTATGTAAGCTCGATTTGGAGAAATAGTGACGGGGGATGGCGAAATGTATTTAGCCAGGATACTCCTGTCGGAGGCTAACAACCAAATGGAGCCGACGGGTAAACATGCCGGTTATCTCAAGTCGTTATACCACAACTATGGTATGCAAGGGTATTATGAACAGACCAGATAAACATTGTTATGTTTACAATTGGAGATGCTTTCGTTTGTGTCTGAAATAGATTGAGTTCACATAGACTTGTTAAAAAGGATCTGAAATGAGAGCATTCTTACTATTAGCATTTATCACTTTCGCTACAATGGCCACAAAGGCTTCTTCGGATGTACATATGTTTCCAGATGGATCTGCTACACAATGGATTGTGGAACTACCACAGGAGATTGTTGGTTACGTACTGTTTGATTGCTCCACTGTAGAAAATCGGATTTCGCCACTCTTGCGATTCATCACCGTCGGGGAGTTAGCCACAAAAGGCATACAGTGGGCGAGCGACTATTTGGCTGAAGAGCCAGCGCATAAGGATTGGGGTATCTCGTTTATTGAAATCGTAAAAATGGGAATATTCACAATTGACGATCACTCTCCGGAATGGCCAATAAATGGAGCAGCCGCGTTGTGGATGGCTCGAGTTGCATCCTCGGATTCAACTGTGAATCTTGACCCGGGATTATCGCTGCAAGTTTTAGAGTTCTGGATTCCAGACATTCAATATGTTACATACATGCTTAAGAGAGGTTACTACGCTAGTTACGGGGATGTTACGCTTCAAGAAGACAAGAACGGGACTTGGCGGGGGCGCATTGACGTCGAAGGGTTACACGCTGAAGCTCATTGCACGCCCACAGGACCGATTATAGGTGGCGCGGGTTCGAGTGGTCAACAGAGCCTCTTTCCACCCAGGTTCTCCACAGAAACAGGTGTTGTCCGAGTGTCCTTGAATGGACATCGAATCCAAGACTGCAATGAAGAGTCCTTGTGGCAATTTAGCGGAGATCACGCGCTTGCAAACGGCATACTTGTGGGATCGTCAACATATCAGTTCGGGTATAATCTTTTGGGTGGCGTGATTTTCCGATGATTCGTGGTCATACCTAACAAAAGGTTGCACCCGACAATCGCTTTTGTCACACCTTGTGCTTGCGCACAAGCTGCGCCAAATCAGCTTTGCCGAACGCGCTTGCAGGTGAAACCAACGTTATACCGCCACTCTGGTATGCAAGGGTATTATGAAGAAACCAGATAAATATTGATATGTGTGTAAAATAAGAGTATGAAAAAAATATTATTCGTGTGTAGCGAGAATCGGCTACGAAGTCCAACAGCAGAAGCAATATTTTCGGAGTTCGAACGCGTTCAGGCTATAGGAGCTGGCACTAATGCTGATGCTGAAACCCCGGTTAGTGGTGATTTAATAGAATGGGCAGATGTAATTCTAGTCATGGAAAAAACACACAGAAATAAGATTACAAAAAAATATAAAGAACTATTAAAAGGAAAAAAACTGGTTGTTTTAGATATACCAGATAAATACAAATTTATGCAGCCTGAATTAATTCAGCTTTTAAAATCCAGAGTCATGCGCTGTGTTCAACTATGAGTAGAATATCTCCTAACGAAGTAAACCCCCTTGACGTCAAAATACAGTAATGGTATGCAAGGGTATTATGAAGAAACCAGATAAACATTGATA
>JABMOW010000094.1 GCA_013204025.1 Fidelibacterota bacterium
CCCCCAAATTCAGAAAATCCGATTTGAAAGAAAATCAGAGCGAAAATCAGTGAGCGAAACATGGAGATGGAGTTTGCTTTTATTCTTGAATTAATCATTGATCACCACTACTTTCGTCCAAAGCGTTTTATCGCTGGCTGTCAGTCGGCAGAAATAGACTCCGTTTGCCACCTTATCGCCCCAGTCGTTTCGACAATTCCACAATATTTCCTGTCCATTCCCAGCCAAATGAGATTGATCCAGTTCAATCACTTTTGCCATGGCAAAATCAAATATAGCCAGCTGGGCTTCCGGGACATCCTGCGGTTCAAATACGAATCGTACAAAACTGTCACCCTGAAATACATTATATGAGCCAGTGTACATGGGGTTGGGATAAGCATAAAAACGGTCTTGCTCAGTTGTTGCATTCAAGGTCGTATTCCAAAACCTGATAATTTCCCAACTGACCCCTAAATTATCAGTGAAGGCGATACCATCAGGAGACCCTACCCATGTGCGGTTATTTAATGAATCGTGCAAGCATGAAAAGTAGGCTTCCGTTAATAGTTGTTCGCCCTGCTCTTCTGCAGGATAGGACATTTTTTCCCAATGGATGCCATCCAAAGAAAAATACAGCCCGGTGTCACTTGAAACGAACACCCTATTCTCCTCTGTAGAGATACCATAAATCCGCAGATTCATAGATGTCAATTGTTCGGCAACATTCCAGGAATATCCACCATCATCGGTATAACTCAACCCATATTTTTCGTACCCGCCTGTTGACCATGTAATTGCCCATATCCTCTGGAAAGATTCACCAATTTCGTTCGTTAATATGTGATCCGCGAAACCAATAACCCAGTTACCTGAAATATCGTTTCGATAAGAATTGTAATGACGCCAGTTGATACATTCACCAGGTTGCAATACCCCTTTATTAATCCCACCTGCAGTACCTACCCACAATGTATCGTCTACCGCATGAACAGAAAAACCCTTGTGGTTATGTGAACCTCCATCTGAGGGGTCTTTTGGATTCAATTCGAATTCTTCGGTATTAATCAACCCGCATTCCTGATCAAGTTCATTATCCATCGGTAAAGGGATGGGTTCCCATGGATTTGGATCCTCTCCATCAGACAATAGAACATTCTTAAACTGAAACCGCTGAAGACCACCTGCCCAACTGGCAGCATAGATGTAATCTCCCAATATTGCCACATCATAGCTAACATTATCAATTTCTGTTGTCACTGATAATTTCCTGATTTCTTGCTCAAAACCGGGTTCGCCCCAATTAAAAGTAGTATAAGTTGGGCTGTCCGATGGGTCAACCGGTTGAGGTTTAAATCCCCAAGTTTGACCTCCATCAGATGAGTATCCAATTCCCGTCCCTTCAGGCTCAATTCCATCAGCAGCTTCTACCTGGATCACCCCCGAAACAGCAATATCCTGACCGTTCACATCCAATCCGGGATTTCCGCCAACGGGTAGATTTAGAAGGTCTCGATCAAACATTGCAAACTGATCGGTTGGGTTATTATAATCTACAAATCCCAGCCCCGAACTGGTAGCGAGAAACAAAATATCCAAGTCATCAGATTTCCGGATATGTCGGATGCTGTTACTGGACAGTTCCTCAGTGGAAATACTATCAAAATAAGTCTGGCTTTCAATTTTTTTCAGTTCGAATGATTCCGGTGATTGGCAAATTACAAGCCCAATTATTGCGATAATCGAAATTAAAATGCTCTTGATCATGGGCAATCCTCCGGGCAAGTGGTTTCATCTTCAAATTCAGACAAACAACCTCCATCGCCGCATTTGAATATTTCCAAGGGAAACTCCATATTCATCTCATCTGTCTGATTGGATTTATCCTTAACCGTAAACTGAAATAACGCCAAGCCTGTCCTCCCGCAGATTCCAGATCCGTCGTCCGCTGGTCTCATGGGGATATCCGTTTGGTAGATTAAAAGCCCATTTCCGTCTGTGCCCAAATAGGTCATCTCCCATGAAGGATCCCACTGAAAATTGAACTCATCGGGATCGGAGTTCATATTTCCATCACAATCAAGAGTCAAAAAATCTGTGTTGATCGCATACCTTACATATGTGATATCGTCAGCTCCATTTGGATCATCGATTGCTACCTGGATTGTTAACGTTCCCCATTCAGTGGGATCAAGATAAAACAACTCTGGCATGTCAACCAATTCGATTTGTGGAGGGAATTCCTCTTCAATGCTAACAACGCTCGGCTGAATCCCCAAATTGTCCTCCATATCTCGTGCATATGTTTTGATTCGGTAAAC
>JABMOW010000095.1 GCA_013204025.1 Fidelibacterota bacterium
GTAAAATTCTGGTTGTAGCACTAGTCATAACGAGCGTATTTGCTGGTACTGTTACCGGTAAAGTGACTGATGCATCATCTGGGAATGGGTTAGCCGGCGCAAATGTGATGGTGGATGGCACCAGTCTTGGCGGCGCAGCTGACGCAAACGGAATGTTTCATATCACAAATGTTCCTAACGGAACCGTAACCATAACCACATCTATGATCGGTTATGAAAAAATGAACAAGACCGTCACGGTAAGCGGAATGGTCAACGTGAACTTTGCTTTGGCTTCTTCTACTCTTCAAATGAGTGCATTAGAAGTACTGGCATCTAGGGCTGGAGAAAAAACACCTGTTGCATATACGAACATTTCTAAAGAAGAAATGGAAGTCCGATTAGGTTCACAGGACATACCAATGGTATTGAACACAACACCTAGTGTCTATGCAACCCAACAGGGTGGTGGCGCTGGTGATGCCAGAATCAATGTTCGTGGGTTCAATCAACGGAATGTTGCTGTCATGATCAATGGTGTACCTCAAAATGATATGGAAAATGGTTGGGTTTATTGGTCCAATTGGGACGGTGTTGGTGATGCAACATCATCTATCCAGATGCAAAGAGGATTGAGTGCAGTCAATCTGGCAACGCCTTCCATTGGTGGTACCATGAATATTATTACTGATCCAACAGCTCTTGGCGCTGGCGGAAGATTCAAACAGGAAGTTGGAGCTGGTGGATTTAAAAAAACTACGTTGAATTATAACACGGGTCTTATTGCGGATCAGTATGCATTCAGCGGTACAATTGTTCGCAAAACCGGTGACGGAATCATTGATTATACCTGGACAGATGCATGGGCATATTACTTTGGTGCCAGCTACGCATATGACGATAAAAACCGCTTTGAATTATATGCCATCGGCGCACCTCAACGTCATGGACAGAATCTCTATAAGCAGAATATCGCATCCTATGATCAAGATTTTGCGAAAGATGTTACGGGCTATGACGAAGCTGCAATTGCTGATGGTGCAAAATATTCATATGAAGCGGGTCGTAACTTTAATCAGAATGCTGCTCCTGTCAGTGCATTATATACTGGAGAACAATACTGGTATATGTATGGTGACAGAACCACTAAAAGACATGATCCAAATTTTATTAATGAGCGCGAAAACTTTTTCCATAAACCACTGGTTAACCTGAACCATTATCTCACCATTAATGATGAAATGAGACTTTCTTCAGTTCTATATTGGTCTGGTGGGTCAGGTGGCGGAACTGGTAGCTATGGTAAAATACCTACTCTTGATGCTGATGGAAACCTTGGCGATGATGATTACAAATTCTATTATGGTCGTAACCCATGGACGAGAGACTGGAATACTTTAATTGCATATAATTCTGGGGCAGAGGATACAGTATACGTTGATAAATTAGCTTTAATCCGGGCAACAGATGGAGAATCTGTTGGTATTTTGAGAAATAGTATTAATCGTCAATGGACTTTAGGCGCTATCTCAAAATTAAATTATGATTACAGCGACGAAATAAAACTTCAGTTTGGTATTGACTGGAGAACGGCCGGAATTGAACATGCCCGCGAAGTCCGCGATCTCATGGGTGGTGATTACTATATTGACTGGAAAAGAGATAGTGATTACGATATTGTAATAGATGACGATGGTAATCAAGTAATGTTAGATGCAAATGCTGCAGTTGGAGCACAATCAAAACTTGGTGATATCATTGCTTATCATAACGAAACCACTGTTGATTGGTTTGGTCTCTTTGGACAAGGTAACTACACTAGTGGCCCATTGTCTGCCTATGGAATGCTAGGTTGGTCTTCCATTAAGTACTCATATCAGGACCACTTTACCGTAGAAGATGCGGTTATAAAAGCGGATGCTATTTCAGCCATTCAGTTCAAAGGTGGTGCAATGTATGATCTCAACGACAACCTTAGCGTCTTTGCCAATGGCGGAATCGTTGAAAAACCTCCCATCATGGATAATGTGATTGATTTGGATGGGTATGTGGCCTCTGACCCGACTAATGAGAAGTTTAAGAGCTATGAAACCGGTTTAAACTTTAATTCAGGTAATGTATCTATAAAAGCAAACTATTACAATACCTACTGGGAAGATAGAAACATGACTAAATCCGTAACGACTGGACAGGGTTCAAGTGGTGATACGGATATTATCTACATGCGCGGCGTAAATCAAGCACACACTGGAATAGAAACGGAATTATCAGTGCAGTTGAATCCAAAATTGCGTTTAGATGCTGCTGTCAGTCTTGGTGACTGGAGCTTTGATGGTGACGCTGAAGGAACCTATACGGAATATACTACTGCTGGTGTTGAGCAAACCGAATATTCCTATGCATTGGATGGACTAAACGTAGGTGATATGCCTCAAACATCCTATGTACTTGGCTTCACTTGTTTGCCATTTGATGGTTTGAGAGCACAGTTATTATACAACATGTATGACAATAATTATTCTGACTGGACTCCGGCAAGCAGACAAGTCAATGACTTTGGTGATGATGGTGAAGAGGGTGATGGACTTGCTAGTGAAATTAATCCGTGGGAACTAGCATATGATAATGGCGAAGGTGATGGAGAATTAAGTGATACTGAGTGGACCTATGCCGATCGCTACCAAGTGTGGGAAGCTCCCATGTATTCAAAATTGGACTTACATCTTTATTATGATTTACCGATAGATGAAGGTGGCTCTGATGTCCAACTGTTCTTACATGTATTTAATCTGTTAGATGCGGTATATGTTCAGGATGCAGTTGATAACAGTGAATATAATGGATGGGGCGGAGCCTCACATGATGCAGACAATGCTGAAGTATTTTTGGGTCTGCCACGTAGTTTCAACGCAGGTATGTCGATTAACTTCTAATTCAATATTCTATAAACTACTAAAAAGCCCGTCACTCGACGGGCTTTTTTATTTGTGATAAAATGTCAATGGTGATTAATAAAAGATCACCCCATGATATCCTCGCCACCGTCAACACGAATGGTATTTCCCGTCAGCCATGTGCCCTCAGAGAGCCCTAACAGTGCGATGGTCTGGGCAACATCATCAGGGAGGGTCAAACGTCCACCTGGGTTGAGTTTTACTGCGTATTCGAGCATTTGATCACTTCCGGGTATTTTCCGAAGTGCTGGAGTATCCGTGACACCTGCTTGAATCGCATTGCTTGAAATCCCGTGGGGACAGAGCTCCACAGCTAACTGACGGCAGTAAGATTCCAGGGCAGCTTTTGCGGCGGATACTGCGCCGTAACTTTTCCATTGCCGATGTCCGCCAGAACTGGTCATACTGAAGATATGACTTCCTTTTTTGAGTAAACCTGCAAAGAATAAATCCTGTGCCCAATACAAGATACTGCTCGCCATCACATCCAGAGTCATCTCAATCTGACGTTGGGACAGACATAGACCCGGTTCTTCAGCAAAGATGGGTTTCAGTGCACCAAATGCCAGTGAGTGCATCAGGATTTTCACCTGCACATCTCCTTTACCGGATAATTCAGCGATGACGTTTTTCCGTTTTTCCTCATCGGTGGCGCTCATATTGTTAAAGATCACTTCGACGCCTTCAGATTTCAAATCAGCGATCAATTGTTCAATGGATTCCATAGCTCCACGTCGATCCAGATGGATACCATAAATGTTAATTCCCTTTTTGGCCAGTGCGCGTGCAGTTGCCGCACCAAACCCACTGGATGAACCCAAAATAACTGCCCAGTCAGACATAAAAACTCCTTAAAAAATTTGGCAAATTTAGAACGACTTCCTTCAGCGGTTCAACGGATTAGAATCTATTTACAGATAATATGTAATTTGACGATCTAGCCGCAACGTGGTGAAAAGTTCCTATAAGCCTTGTTTATTCAGAAACGAAATTGGATTTCAATTTCAGACGCTTGAATTGATACACTGCTGTAATTGTATAAATGATGAGCGCTGACCAAATGAAAGCAAACGCCACCAGATGTGATTGGGTAAAAGGCTCATCAAATAGCAAAACACCGGATAGTAATTGACCTGTGGGAGCCAGATATTGGATAAATCCCACGGTGATGTACTGTATTCGTTTGGCACCATGAGCAAATAAAAGCATTGGGATCGCAGTGATCACACCTGTACCCAGCAGCAGCGCATAAATTGACCCTTGAGTCGATCCGAAAAAACCGGGTGCATCGGTAAACCAGAAAAGATAAGCACCGGCGAGGGGGAATAGGACCATCAACTCAACACATAATCCTGGCACGGATTTCACATTTGCCGTTTTTCGGAGTAACCCATAGAATCCGAAAGAAAACGCTAATGTTAATGCGATCCAGGGTAAGCGATGAAATTGAATGGTCAGAAAGACCACACCGATAACGGCCAGAATAACGGATAGGATCTGCCAGCGGTGAAGTCTCTCTTTCAAAAAAATAACACCAAGAAGCATATTGATTAACGGATTGATAAAATATCCGAGACTGGCCTCGACGATATGGTTGTTGGTCACTGCCCAGATGTAGACGAGCCAATTCGTACCGATGAGTAATGCCGTCAGGATCAATGTGAACCTCACCTTCATCGAAGTCAAAGCTACTTTTACTTCAGACCATCGCTGCTGAATAAATAACATGATGAAAACAAATACTAACGACCAAATAACCCGGTGAGCCATCACATGAGGTGACGGCAGACTTTGAAGAAATTTCCAGTAAATGGGGATCGTACCCCAGATTAAAAATGCCGCCGTTGTTGAGAGCGTTCCCTTTACGGAATCAGTCATGTGCACGAGACATTATAGAGTGGAATTTCATGGTGTAAATTGAGCATAAACACTTACATTTACCGACGAAAATATGAAGGGGATATAAAGAATGAAAACCGTTGCAGTGAACCGTTTTGTCACCCGCCAGGTAAAAGGATCTGGAAAATCCTGGGCGGAAGGAATCTCATTTGAAGAGATCGCCAGTCATGCTCAAACTCAATTAAACAGCGGAAAATTTACCTCAGGATATCGGGACGGTGTGGTTTTGGTGGATGTTGCCTATGACATGCTAAAATACTTTTTTTCACCGATGATCCGGATAACGGACGATACTCCGCTGATTGCAGAAGTCCACCGCAGACGAGAATTTGAAGAACCGTATATCCGCATCCGGGCATCAAGTGGCACAACCATGAAAACGGGGAGGGTTGAGCTAATCCTCTATCGCCACGACGTTCTTACGGAGAACAACGAATACGATACCGATGCGGACTGGGAACTCATCGCTTTCAATGCTATCCCGGAAGACATTCAACACATGCCCATGGGACCTATCACCATGATGCGCAATCAACTTGAACTCCCCGGCGGAACAGCAGCTCACTACTCATCTGAACAATGGGCGGAATCGATTCGTTTCTGGCAACAATATGCGATGCTGAAGTAAGAAATAAGAAGTGAGAAGTTGGAAGTAAAAAGCGGAGAGGCCAGCCTAAATTTTACAGTGAATTTATCGAACTGTACGGCGAGATCAGTGAAAAAAATCTAATTAAGATCAATTTTAACAGAGAACCCCAATTACAAAATATTGTTACAACTTTCTGCAGATCAGTAATCCCTTGCCAATGGGTGCTACCATTGCATCGATTCTACGATCTGACAAAGCCTGTTCAATCATGGGTTGCAGTGCGTCTTGGTGACTGATGGCGTTGTCTGCGATCAAATAACCACCACTAACCATGTTGGGGATAATTCCATCGTAACACGCCTGGTAAACTTCCTTCTCTGCATCTAAAAAACAGAAGGCGATATTTTGATAGGAGTTAAGATATTTAAGTGCATCTCCTTCGACTAATGTTACAACCGCTTCGATTTGTGCCGCTTGAAATGTCTTTTTAGCCAATAGAACTTTTTCTTCCAGAATTTCGAAAGTGACGATTTTTCGTTTCAATGCCATGGCAGCCAATGACAACCACAATGTGGAATACCCTGCACTCGTGCCAATCTCGATCATTTGTCCTTTGGGGATATTCACCGCAAGTAAAGCCAAAAACCTCCCCGTTTCAGGGGGGATTTGCCGTAACCGTTTGAGTTGAGAAGTCCCGTCGCGTCTGTCTTGTGCATCCAGTTGTTCGAGTCGATGCATCTGGTTCAGAATCTCTGGTGAAATCTGATGAAACACGTGATCTCCTTTATTGTCAGCTCAATAAATAAAATATCATTGCCTGTTTGAAGACTTTCACAAATCTAATGTCAACATACCGGAAATGCCATCGGTAGTATTCTGTTCCAGATTTAGTAATCTTTTTTTGACAGGTAATCCACCGCCATATCCCACAAGCTCACCATCACTCCCGATGATGCGATGGCAGGGGATGATAATCGAGATAGCATTTGCACCATTCGCCCCTGCAACCGCCCGAACCGCCTTTTCATTGTGTATGTTTTTGGCGAGTTGTAAATAGGTAGATGTAGTTCCGTAAGGCACGTTCATGAGAGCCTGCCAGACGGATTTTTGAAATTCCGACCCCACCAGTAACAAAGGGATATCAAATTCTTGGCGATCTCCTTTAAGATATTCAGCCAACTGGATTTTCGTTTTCTCGATGATTTCATCAGATTGTTCAATAAATTCAGTGTTCAACCCTTTGTTAATCCGTTTATCTACGGTTGTTCTCATTTTGCGATATCGGAAATCCAGCAGACATAATTTTCCTTCGAACGAACCGATGATAAATTCTGAAATTTTGGTTTTGTGATATTGGATGTGAACCTGTTTCATAAATATCCTTTTTAAAACATCGAAGTACTAGATTGATTGTTGACAATCGTTGGAAGTAAAAATATTACACTTTTGGCCTTTTAGCAACACCCACAAATGCACCAGTGTCATGAATTAAAAAATCAAAATCCAGATCAATGATTTCCCATCCCTCTTCACCTAGTTTGTTTAAATAGTTTTCAGCTTCTTCCATAGTAACCTTTGATTGTTTAAATATGCCTTTTTCTACTTCAGGCAGTTTTTTAGAATCGATCAACATATATTCCCATTTTGTCATTTCATACTCCTTCATTTCAATTGGTTTTTCTAACGTGAAAGCTCACCAGTGCACTCAAATTTATAACTTATAATTTCTCCACTGCACAGGCGTTTTAGCTACTACTCGGTAGACCGTATTACTAAATTCCTAAAATGCGCCAATGTCGATGAGTGGAGCCACAAAGCAATTGTGCCTTCAGATTCACCATGTTTCAAATCATTTACAATTAGATTGGGCTGTTCTGAGTCATGCACATATAATTTTGCAGTGGACCCCAAAACTTCAATCTTTATTTTTGTCCAATTACCGGGTACAAGATCTACATAAGATTCATACATTTCTGGTGCTTCTTCTCGTAATCTGTACCAAGGATATTCAGGATGTGAAACATATTGGATTGAGTGATTTCGCTGCATTTGATTATCCGCTCTACCATTAGAGGGGCGAAGGTAAAAGCATTCATAGTGATCATTTTTTTCTCTATCAACGCGAAATGCAATCCCAACAAATCCACGAGCCTGTGCAATTGCTCCAGGTGCAGGTTCTCCAGAGATTTCAAGTTCAATAATACCGTTTATAAAATTTATTTCAGGAAGTAACACCATGGTTTCACCTTCTTCAGTAGCAAATTGTTCATCTATTGAGGTAACCCGAAGTCCCTTTTTGCCATGGTGTTCAACAATTGCCCCCTTTGCATTGACCAGCTCAAGTTTTTCAATGGATGTGAGCGGATAGAATTTCTCGTTAATTGCAATTTTTTGAGAAGAAGCCATACTGAATAGGATGACAATCAATAACATTCCGGATATTCGATTTATCATATTTCTGCTACCTTTATTATTAAGTTAAGTTGATTGTACAGCTTAAGAGAAATTATCCCGTACTTCCGGAATTTAACATTCGTGAAATGTACATTAGACTGATTTCGATAGTTCAGACAATGCTCCTTTTATTACGCGAGCAGAGGAATACAAAAGAAGCGCCGCCAAGAGTGATGCAATAATTATATCTGGTAATCCTGAGTTGAACGCCCAAACGCAGATGGCCGCTACAAAGACAGATAAGTTTGAAGCTATATCATTCCGTGAGCACTCGAAAACAGAGCTCATATTGATGTCTTCGTGCCGATGGCGCCAAAGCAGGAATAGACACACACCGTTTGCAACCAGACCGGCAAGACTGAAGATACTCATTACTTCATACGAAGGAAGTACTGGATTAACAAGTCTATGAATTATCTGAGCAACAACAAGGCTGGCTGTGATGAAGATTAGGCCACCTTTAAACAGAGCAACCCGCGCTTTTGTAGTTGAGTTTTTAGACACAGCAAACAAACTCAATCCATAAGTCAGTGCGTCACCCAAGTTGTCTAAACTATCGGTAAGTAATGCGGTGGACTTACCATAAAACGCTGCCACTGCGATAGCAATGAACATGATAGCGTTGATCCATAGTACTTTGACAAGAGTGCTACTTTGCTTCTCGCGTAGTGCTTCAACAGCACAGTTATTTTCACAACAGGATCCCATAATTATCTCTTAAGCCAGCACATATTTAAATCACCTTTTATAATTCCCGTGGTGAGGCGGATAGTATTGCAATCCGAGTACACTTGTATGTTAACTGGTGTATATTTTTCCATCTGTTTTGTTTTATTGGAAAAGGAGTACATATCCATTTCAAAGTCATCGTTAAAATTTATCAATTATCGTTACACCTGTACCGCTAAAGTTATCCATATTAGCGAGTTCATTTAATGATTCATCAAGACTTATTGTCTTTCCGATCAACTTTTCCGGAGATAGCTTCCCCGCCTGTATCATTGCCATCATTGCAGGATACTTATGGGCTTGCATACCATGACTTCCAATAATTTCAAGTTCATTGGCAATGATTTTTTCCATGGGTACGGCAGGATGACTGTGATTTCCCACCATCAATCCAACCTGAATATGCTTACCGCGTTTTCTTAAACTTGCGATCGAGTTGAAACACGTATCCCGACTCCCCAGCGCATCGATAGAAACATGAGCGCCGCCTTCGGTAATATCTTTTATGTTTTCCACAACGTCTTTTGTGTTTGTGGCATTGACGGTTACTGCTGCCCCAATCGACCGTGCAAAAGCGAGCTTCTCTTCGTTGATATCCACTGCAACCACATGTGCACCCAATGCGCTGGCAATCATGATAGCGGATAAACCAACACCTCCACAGCCATGCACGGCGATCCATTGCCCGGTTGATACCTTACCTTGATCTACAATTGCCCGAAACGATGTCACAAAACGGCAGCCCAGGCTTGCTGCGGTAACAAAATTGATCTCATCCGGTAACTGTACCAGATTGATATTCGCGTAATCAACTGCCACGTATTCAGCAAAAGAACCCCAATGCGTGAACCCCGGCTGGAATTGCCGGTCACACACCTGATGATTCCTGGATGCACATTGAGGGCAATTTCCACACCCGCAAACGAAAGGAAGTGTTACCCTGTCCCCGATATTCCATCGGACGACGCCCTTTCCAGTGGCTTCGATCACTCCAGCCAGTTCATGGCCTGGCACGTGCGGTAAACGAATATCAGGGTCATGCCCCATCCAGCCGTGCCAATCACTTCGACAAATACCAGTTGCTTTTACACGAATGACAACACCGCCCTCTGAAGGTGTAGGATCGGGCACAATCTGAATACTTAATGGTTTTTGGAATTCGTTGTAAACTGCTGCTCTCATTGTATTTTCATTTTGATATTACTTTATCATATTTAACGGCTTGCCATTTACTGTGCGCAGGGTAAATCTGTTATTTTCATGTTCAGCTTATTCCGTGTCCAGTGCCATAGCGGGTTAGGCGATACGATTTCATATCAGGCGGGTTTTTCAAATTCACCAAATCGAACCGGATACAGTATAGAATTTAGCGCAGTTGTTGACATGAGTATTTAATAGTAATTTGCTCATGGACAGAATTAATAGCGCAATGTGAAATTAATTTTCCGAACAGAAATCGAAGTATCACCAAACGGCTGGGTTTAGAACTACTCAGAGTGATGCCTCTCAAACCGTTCTTCAATTAATTCCATCTGTGTTGTCAGATCAGAACCACGCTGACGTTTAACATCGCGCTCCTTATGAGCAAAGTACATACACAAAAGGCCAGTTATGGAAGTCACTGATACAACAGCCCAAGCAATAATATATTGTTTTTGCATATTTACATTATCAAATGTGCCCAGAAGTAAAGTGATTAGTGTAGCAAGTGCTGCACCTAATAGGATTGAACCTAATGTATGAAAAAACCAAGGCTCATTAGAGATTTGTTTCAATTTTGTTTTTAAAACATCCCATTCATTACAAGGAATTGGATAAGCAGGTCCAGATTTAGGGGGGAGAACATCCAATCCCTGAGACATGTGAAGGCTACCATCGTTTGTCATTTTACACCTTCACTCTCTGGCTTAATCACACCCGCTGTTATTGCGTTAACAAGGATTGTATTCCCACAATTATTGCATACTACAGGTATTACTGGGACTACTGGACCCCCAATTATCATGTTACCTTGGTTGAATTCAGTTAATTGAAAAGTTGAATTATTTACGTTCCAATTACCAACCCCACACATTGGGCAAGGTTTACCTTCCCATTTCTCTTGCAGATGAGCGATTGCTATCTGACCGTCGAATTTGGCCATAATGATTATTCCTTATTACATATCGTTTTAGTTTATTCATATGAATCGCCTAACGCCAGGGATAAGTGGCCGGCGAAAGTAACAGCTTTTGATGGTACGATTTCATCCCTTTGTTAGCCATCCACGTTCCGAGCAATACATATGATCTGCGCCGCATGCACGACGAAATTCCGCTCCCCAAAGCGTTGTAGAAGCGACATCTATTACTATTGAGGATTTCCCCGGGACATGTGTTTCAGGACAATTCTCTTCTACAGATTTGTAGCCCTCTTCGACTTCCTTACGAAGCTCGTAATAGGGAGGAAACATCAGGCTGGTCATATCATCTAGTCTCGAGGTTTGTACTAATCCGAGACGCCCTAGGTTTTCGAGGTAGTATCCCAGATGATCTGGATCTTCTAGTTGCGCCTCGTTTTCAAGAGGACACCATTTATACTTTACGTGTATTAAAGATTGATCGTAACCTAAGTAGACTTTTCCAGGCTCTGGCTTCTGCGTACAGCCAGCTTTAGCGAGGAAGTAAACGATTGAGAAAGGCCTACTACCAAGAACGCACATGAGTCGAGCTTCATCGGGAACTAACTGTCTAAGCGCCTCAGCAAAGGCTGGGTGAGCAAGTGTGGACGATTTTGGTTGCATAGATGTAGCAAGAAGCTCAACGAATAGATCACGAAGTATAGGATCTGAAAGGGGACCTGCTATCTGGAGGCCATGGAGAACACGGCCTTCAAGCTCTGCAGATGGACGAATAACATCGGACTCACTTACATCTCGACGGGCCAATGCTGTGGTCACGTGTTCAGCGACCCAATCAAATGCTTGATCTAGAGACCATACGACACCGTCAACTGGACGGAGTGCAGTTCGTACCACACCCTCAAGGGAACGCCCAGCTATTCGGGCCGCCGGAGAAATCGCATCGTCATACGCTTTTGAAGCAACTTCTGTGGGCACTTTTGACAGTATCGAATTATCATCTACCATTCTTTGATTCCTGACTGGCTAACGAGATAGCTCTGCGGAGTGTATGGTTAACTTTCTTCTAAAAAAAATCATATTTCATCTTTCTGATTCAAGTTTCAATGCAGCCTTCGTCTGACGTTTGTAGTTTCCTTACCGCGGGATTTAGGTCGAACTCTGTAGGCTTGTAGCGAGTTGTGTACTTCAAATAAATAGGTTGGCTAAATAGTTGTAATTTATTCATATGTTTTTTCTAAACCATGAATAATATCATTGTTGGTAATCGAGGCCATTAGATTTGAAAAATTGATAAAATAGTCTCGAAACGAATATTTTTTGTTATCAATCGTAAATACAAAATCTTTTTTAACAAAATCATATCCTGAAATAGATAGTTCAGAGTGAACCGCAATGTTGCGTCCACGTAGTTCTTGTTTTGCGAAGGGAATGCGGAAATTCGCAATATCGCGTTTAAAAAAAATTAATCGATCAAACAATGCATCAGAAAAACAAGCCTTCGCCTGACACATCGTACGCACAACTTCATATGCACCTAAAATCCAAAGCCAAATTTGACCGTACGTCAACTGAATGTCACCAGAGATCACGTGTTTTTCAGCCAACATCTTGTCAAGTGATTCACACAACTCATTTCCATATCGTTCTAAGAATTGAACTTGAATATGAGTATATATCGAAAAAACGACCAAAGGTTGTTTTTTGAGAATTTCTTCAAGAGAAGTCACTGTATTTCAGCAGTCCAACTAACAATTATTTCGAAATTATTCATCTGTAATAATCCAAATATTTATAATATCCTTTGTCATAATTCACCGATAATATACGCATGAAAACTGCATAACTAGACGAGACTTCTATCAATTTATTTTAAAAGTAAAATTATGATTATAATATCTGTTATATTGGTTAGCAAGGCACCACTTTCTGCAGATAAGCGACCCTGTCTACCAACGGGTAGGCAACATCCAATATCTGATATCCAAAGCCACATCCATCCCAAATCACAATCATCTCTTTCGTCTTAAATTTCCAGCCGATTTAAACCCAGATGAATAGAAAATTAAGGACATGATTTCATGAACGAACTGACACAGATCAAATGCGAAGCCTGCCGGGTAGGTGCACCAAAAGCGACACCGGAAGAAATAGACCAATACATGCCGATGATCCCGGAGTGGATGATCATCGAAGACAGCGGAATCAACAAACTGACCCGAACCTATTCATTCGATGATTTTGAACAGGCATTGGCGTTCACCAATCGTATTGGCGCAATTGCCGAGGAGGAAGGTCATCATCCGGCACTGCTGACGGAATGGGGGAAGGTCACGGTTACGTGGTGGACCCACAAAATCGAGGGGCTGCACGTAAACGATTTTGTCATGGCGGCAAAATCCGATGGGGAATACACATAGAAAAAGGAAGCCCGATGAACCGACGGGCTCCCGTTTTGTTCAAAGAGAAGTTTACAAGCCAAATCCCATGATCAACCGGATTTGGATTTTCGGAGCAGTATTAGATGTGGAATGAAGTTGAAA
>JABMOW010000096.1 GCA_013204025.1 Fidelibacterota bacterium
ACGCTTATTGAATATTGAATCCGGTTTTGGCGGTGTTACTGTCACAAAGAAACTCCCCTTGTTCTCTTCTGATGTCATTTTAGATTTTGGAACAATGATCGGTGGTGGCAGAACAACTATCGAACTTGCTCAGTCTGATGGGAATTATTCATGGGATACACCATCTATCGAGGAAGGAAACAATTGGTATGCCAAATATGAAAAAGACTATCTGACTCTCTATCCCTCAGTTGGCGTATTAGTCAGAATTAAAAGTTGGTTTGGACTGCATGCCTCCACAGGTTACTTATGGAACTACTCAATCAAAGAAAGTTGGAGTGCCCTCCCCCTTGAATTTGATGTAGGGGGAGATAATGCTCCGGATCCATTTAACGGTCAGACAGTTGAAATTGGGGTTTGGTTCGGCAACTAATTAAAAACACAGCGCATTTTTTAAAGAGCAGATTAGAAATTCTAATCTGCTCTTTTTTTTATTACAATGATTCACATAGGTTTAAATTATCCAAGGTTTCAATAAAACATAATGTGACCAACCTTATTATTTAAATTATTTTGAACACAGTATTGAAATATTTTTGTACTTTGTGACAACTTATTAGGTTACTAACTGGTAATAAAGCCAGTTCTATTAATAACTTGATAGATGCTTATCATGTTTAACTCAATAACATATTCACAACAAAAAAGAACAAAAACAATTTGCTATCAGACAAAATAATATCCGGGATTATTGCAATCGGTTCTTTATTTTACTCCGCCATTCCTGGTGTGAACGCAGAATTTTTACCAATCGAATTCTTCCCCAAGGGTGGAGCACTCGTCATTAATACGCAACTTGACAATTGCTTTTCACCTGAACTTGAGGAAATCATCCTTACGGGACACCCTATTCGATTTCACTATACTGTTCAGGTCCTCGAATCTGGTACAGATAAAGTTGTAGTCGAAAATAGTTTTTACCATGAAATTAGATATTATCTGCTTGATAAAGTTTATACCGTTCAAACATCTGAGAATCAAAAAATTCTTGAAACTGAGTCTTTTTTAAGAGCACAAGAATATGTCACCAACCTGCTAGCCATCAATGCAGTAACCAGTGACGACATCCAATTCGACAAGAAATATTATGTAAAAATATTTGCTTATCTTGATAAAATATTCCTCCCAAATTTGGATAAAGAAATCGATTTAATGTTCTATTGGAATAAAAATAAACCAGAAATCTCTTCCTCTTTCTTTAATCGCTCGCTAATTACCCAATGAAAATTCGCCTGCCTTCATTAAGGATTCAATTCCTCTTTCTCGTACAATTTGTACTTATCATATCCGTCCTTTTTTACCGTTTCTTTTTCATTCAAAATTTCGAAAAATACGAAAACCAAATTGCTTCTCTTGGTGTAGAAGACAGACTCCGATCAGTGTATCAGGAATACAAAGACCAAATTGATCTTGATTATCTTGAAAGTTTTAAAATGGATATGGATACACTGATGGTTGCCACGAGGCAGAGTCGGTGGGGAGCTGCTAATTTTGAATCTGAAATGGAATTGTATTCCATTTACATCCTCACATCTATCATCATAGCAGTGTTTATTTTTACGGTTTTTACATTCAGAATGATCACCAAACCTTTGGAAAACCTTCAGCAAGCCACACATACCTTGTCACAAGGGAATCTGAGGATCAATGTTCCTGAAAGTAAATATTCGCCTCTGAACGAGTTGATCATTTCTTTCAATTCCATGGTCAGGGAGTTGGAAACCTCCCGGGATAAACTAATTACTGCAGAAAAAGATACCGTCTGGCGAGAAATGGCACGAGTGATGGCTCATGAGATCAAGAATCCTTTGACGCCTTTGCAATTAACTGCTGAACGCCTGGAAATAAAATTTCTAGAATCTCCGGAAGCCCTCATTAGAATTTTGCCAAAATCACTTGAAGTCATCAAGGAAGAAATTGCAGGATTAAAACGCCTGACAGTCGAGTTTTCAGAATTTGCGCGACTACCAGAATCCAAACCTGTAGAATTTGATCTGATAAAACTTGTTGAGGAAGTAACCATTCCGTACCAACCAAATGCAAAAATCAATTTTTCAACAGGTGGAGAACTGTGTATTTTTGCTGACAAATTTCAGATCAGGCAGGTACTAGTCAATTTAATTCAAAATGGCATCCAGGCAAGTGGATCTGATCCGATTATTTCCATCTTCACAAAGTTACATGAAGATAATTATATTCATGTTTCTGTTGCGGATGAAGGTCGCGGTATCCCCGAAGATGAAATCTCAAGAATATTCGAACCTTATTTTTCAAAACGAAAGAAGGGCACCGGACTTGGTTTGGCAATTGTAAAAAAGATCATTGAACAGCATTACGGACAAATAACCGTCACCAGTCAAGTGGATGTAGGAACTACATTTATTATTAAATTACCCGTCTATCACTGCTGATAATTTCAGCGTCAACATAAATTTCAGGAATATTAAAATGCGTATTTTAGTCGTTGATGATGAGAAAAATATACGGTTTACCCTGACAGACATTCTGCAGGACGAAGGTTATACTGTGGACAGTGTGGATAGTGGAGAAAAATGTCTATCTCGTCTTAAAAAACAAAAGTATGAACTGGTTATTTTGGATGTCCGTCTCCCGGGAATGGATGGAATACAGGTTTTTCAGAAAATAAACGAACTTGAAATCGACACGGATGTCTTGGTTATTTCCGGGCACAGTGGGATCGAGATTGCGGTTCAGGCGGTAAAACTGGGAGCATACGATTTCATTGAAAAACCGCTTTCCATGTCCAAAATACTTACGGCTGCCCGAAACATTTCCCAAAAGCAATCCTTTCAGTTCACCGCCAATCAAAACTTATCCGATAAGTTAAAAAAATACGCAATGATCGGTAATTCTCCCCAGATCAACCATATCCGAGATATTATTAACAAAGCAGCTCCGACGGATACGAAAGTCCTTATCCGAGGCGAAAGCGGTACCGGCAAGGAGTTGGTGGCATGGGCGATCCACAATCAAAGCAATCGACGGGACAAACCATTTATCGCTTTCAATTCCGCAGCTCTGCCATCTGAGTTGGTAGAAAGTGAGTTGTTCGGGTATGATAAGGGTGCGTTTACTGGTGCGGAAAGGCGAAAAATCGGTAAACTGGAGCTTGCCCATGGCGGGACTCTGTTTTTAGATGAGATCGGTGATATGAGTATAATCACCCAGGCAAAAGTGCTCCGTGTAATTCAGGAGGGGACATTTGAGCGCGTGGGTGGAGAAAGCACTATCAGCATTGACGTACGCGTTTTGGCAGCAACACATAAGGATCTTGAAGCAATGATCAGTGGCGGAACCTTTCGCCAGGACTTATTTTACCGCCTCAGTGTTTTGCCGATCCACATCCCCGCATTGAGAGAACGAACCGGTGACGTGGTCTTTTTAGCCGAGCATTTTCTTCAGTATTATTCTCGCGAAATGAAATCTGATGTAAAGGTACTTACTTCAAAAGCAAAGGAATGTCTGGAATCTTACGATTTCCCCGGGAATGTGCGTGAACTAAAAAATCTCATGGAGCGTCTGTGCATTTTGGTGAGTAAAAAAGAGATTTCGGACAAGGATTGTATGCCTCACCTTCGAGGAAGTACTACTGGCGAAAACACGTGTGAGTTTATGTCATTAGAAAATTTCTCCGATGCAAAACGGGAATTTGAAACTCAATTTCTATCTGATAAACTGAAAAAGTCTCAATGGAATATCAGCGCCACTGCAGACAAACTGGGGATGAGGCAACCGAATCTATCCCGGAAAATCAAAGAACTGAGAATCTCCAGAACGAATTAACGTCCGTAATTATCCTCTGAAAGTAATTCTAATTTCTGGAATCGACTTGAAGGATTTGCTTTCAAACGTCAAGAAGCTCATAATTATTATGCGTTATTCTACTTCTATCCTATATCTTTCAGACGAATCCACACAGAGACCTACCTAAATTTCAACACTGGTAGTTTTGAAAATCATGACGGTTAAACATATTCTCATCTTGCTCATCTTCACCTCTTTCTGCATACCTGCAGGGATATCCGGATTCGTGCGAAATTCTGAAAACGGAGAGCCCATCCCATTCGCTACCGTAATCGTTCAGGATACTGAATTAGGAACATCTGCTGATATCCATGGATATTACGTACTTCAGGGTGTCCCGTCTGGTGATGTGTCACTTATCTATTTAATGATTGGGTTTTCCTCGGACACGCTTCAGGTTCAAATATCCGGCAGGGATTCTCGTGTCGATGCCATCCTCGCTCCTCAGGCATTAACGGGCGAAGAAATTCAGGTAAGTGGAGAAAGAGCACAATTTCTTACGCAGTCCAATGTGAGTAACATCAATCTGACAGCGAGAGATATTCGTTCAGCGCCCGCCTTTATTGAGGATGATATTTTTAGGACATTCCAACTTTTGCCCGGTGTCACTTCACAAAATGATTTTTCTGCTGCCATCATTGTCCGAGGAGGCAGCCCCGACGAAAACCTTGTGTTGCTGGACACACCTCAAATTTATAATCCATATCATGTGGGTGGGATTTTCTCCACGTTTAACACCGATGCTATCTCCAACGCGCGATTCATCTCCGGTGGATTTCAGTCCGAGTATGGTGGGCACTTATCCTCGGTGATCAGCCTGACCACAAAGGAGGGTAACTCCCGTGAAGGTCGGTTCTCATCCGACAACTGGTTCTCGAAATACTGGAATATCAACGACATCCAGGGAGATGTCACGCTGCTGAGCTCCAAGTTTTTACTGGAAGGTCCCAGCTACAAAGGATCATGGTTCTTTTCAGGGCGACGCACCTATTTCGATCAATTGGCATCAATGTATTATCGCATCACCAACACCGATCAGAATTGGAACTATTATTTCTGGGATACCAATTTTAAAATCCACTCCGAGCTTACATCCAAGCATCGGATCACTTATACCCAGTATTCCGGGTTAGACGATTTATCAATCAACATAGGCGGGGATGACCTGCCGATGATCAACTTTCTGTGGGATTGGGGCAATCGGACACGAAGTATCCAGTGGCGGTATCTACCCTCTTCGAAGATAGTTTTGGAGACCAACCTATCACAGGCATTGTACTTTTTCAATGTGGATTTTGACTTCACTGTACAGCGTGAAAGCAGTTTTTCAGACACGACCGAATCATCTGGTTTTATTGCCCATATGACCAACCGCGTGAACGACCGTTCTTTCTCTCAAAATCTGACGTGGTTTTTTGAATCCGGACATTCTATTAATACTGGATATTCACTTAAAAGACTAAGCCTCCAATACCACGAAACGTTTGCAGGATCCACCATTAGGGATTGGGATCAATCCCCCACTTTGTTTGAATTTTATATCACCGATTCAAGGCGTCCGGTAGATCGGCTTATTTTTGAAACTGGTATACGAGTCACCAAATATGAACTCTACGATCACTGGTTATTTGATCCGCGAATCAATTTTAAGTATTTCCTTACCGGTGATCTTGCAGTGAAAGGAAGTTGGGGTAAATATTCTCAATTTCTGTTTACCATCAATCAGGATGATCAGTTATTGAGGATCGTTGATTTCTGGCAGCCCATCATGAAAGGATACAAACCCCAGCAGGCAGAACATTTTATCCTTGGGCTTGAGTATTTTTCCAGTCGGTACTTGTCCATGACCCTTGAAGGATATGTCAAACCGTACAAATACATTTTGGATATGAGCAGAGTTTATCATCCCGCCGAAGGAGAGGGTGGATTTGTATCAGGAACCGGTATCGCTCGTGGAGTCGAAATCCTGTTGAAGAAAAATCAGGGTGATCTTTCCGGTTGGGTCGGTTATTCGTATTCACTCACAAAAAAAACGATGGACTATAACGAAAACGGAGTCATCGAACCGGCGTTGGGCGAAGAATTCCATGCTAAATATGATATGCCTCACAGCTTCAACGCGGTGTTGAATTACCGGATCAATCATCGTCGTACCATTTCCGCCAGTTGTACCGCTCATAGCGGAGAACCGTTCACTCCCCCGAAAGGGAAGGTGTTCCATCAAGATTTTTATAATTTAGGTTCTGTGGATAATCCCTATCAGCGGTTGGATACCTATTATGGCGCTAAAAATAGCGCTCGGTTTCCTTTGTATTTTCGGTTAGATCTGGCATATGCTTTTAACTCTACGTTTTTCCACAAAGATGCCGTTTACCAGATACAGGTGATTAATCTGACGAATCATTACAATGTACTGATGTACAACTGGAACCTTGAAAAATCGCCCGCGCAAGTCAGTGCGTATAGCATGTTCCCCATTCTTATCACCTTTGGCATGGAAATCAAACTATGAGATTCACCCGGATAATCTTGTGGATGACCATCCTGCTCATGTTATCTTGTGAGCGGGAAATCTCGCTGTATGATATTGATGGAATCGCTTCTGAAATTCACAATTATCAAGACGAGCTTCGAGTTGAGGCCATCATGTATCCCACGGAAAATACCGCACTCATTCGGATCGACAAAACATTTTCGCTGGATGAAGATGGACTGTACGACTGTCAGGACAATGACGGAGACTGGAATCCGATTATCGATGACTTGGGTGAAGATGGTAAAGTGAATGATCCCGATGATGATGATGATGACGGGAATACCAACGAGCCAAGCATAGGTGAGAATAATGGCGTTCCGGATTGCGGCGAACCTCATGTGGATGAATATGATGAAGTCCTGCCCCAGTTTCATGCAAACTCAACCGTCTGTTCATCCGTAAAACTGGTTGGCTCACAAGGAGAATATCCATTTACCTGGAGCAGTGAAGCCGCACAGTTGATTGCTTACCCGGAATACGATCCGAATACGGATGATGCCGTTACAGAATGGTATGGTGCATGGATTCCCGAGAGTGACATCGAGTTTAACCTGCATGAAGGTATGCCGTTGGATGACCGCATCTATACACTTGAGTGTATTTGTGGTGATTACGGAACGATCACGGCAGTCGATACGCTTACATTGCCGGTGAATTTCTACGAAGATAGTCTGGGAGCGACTCCATTATACGAGAATATTTACAACTACCCCGAAATTCTTTTTTTACTTCAAAATTGCCCGGTAGATAATTTCTGGCTCACGTCATCGTCAGGAGATCCATTTTCTACTCGCCAGGTGTATTTTGCTTCCTCTATCGAAGCCAAAAGTTATTGGGTAAAAGTGGAGGAATTCTCACCTACATCCGTGAATCCCAATACATGCATGGTTGATCATTTGAATTATATCCATTCATTCCCTGCCGTGAGCTATGAAGAGGGAATGCTCGATGATAATACGTATATCACAGGCACACCTGTGGGCGAAATTCCCGGATATTATCGGATCAATGTCCAGACCATGTCACACGGATTTGAGAACTATTATTTCTATACAAGCCTGGATCTGCATGACCCGGTACGAAGCAATCTTCGTAATGAAAATGACGAAGTGGTTATGGGGAGTTTTGGTGGGCTTACCACGAATTCTCTTTATACTATTGTTCAACTCCCCCCCATGCTTTATTTTGATCACTTTGACGCTAATAATAATCTTTTGTATATCGGTATTGACACAATGATTCCAGTAGCAGATTTTTCTTTTTACCTCACGGGTGTCCAACTTACTGGAGATTTGGCAGGAGGAGAAATATCGAATCCCGGGTGGAATCCCTTTATAAGTGTTTCAAGTGGAGTTGTATCTGTGAATGGTACGGAGAATTCGATCCCAACTGGTTCGAATATTTTATTTGCGGTATTCGAAATCGAACCTGGATCCGCGCCATCTGGTACAGAATTTTGTATCGATGGAATTAACATCGAATGGCAGGGACATGAAATTCCGTATGTGGTGTTTTATGGTCCGTGCATGACGGTGGAATAGTCCGGTGAAAAGCAGGATTATAAATGCCTTGTTTAAAGACAAGGATTAAGACTGATATATTTGTATTGAAATGGAGATTCGAGAAAATATTCGGACATTTATTAAGCAATGTAATTTTGATATTTTTAATATTCTTGATTATGTCAGATATTACCTTAAAAAGTTAAAAAAAGAAGAATGATGGATATTGACCCATATTCCCTATTCCCTGATCTAGGAATAATAGACTTTTTACATTTCACTCGACCATTTGGGTATATTGTACTGACAATAATTACATTGGTAATAATACAAATATTTATATCATGGAGGAGTTATTTTCAAAAAAAAGTAATAAATTATAATATTAGTATTATTTTGTCAATAATCTCTTTATCTATTGGCAACTTTATATCGCTTCTATTTACAATATATTATTATCGCAATATCGTTTTTGAACTTATATGGATTGGCGAAAATGACATTGCTGTTGACTCATTTTGTCGTGCAATATATTTGGTTAGATTAATTCCATTTGCAAATGTAATCTTGACAATTCTGCTAGTTTTTGTTTTTCTTCCAATTATATTAAACAAATGGAGCAATCGCTGATCAGCGCGAGATGTAATGTTTGATAAATTAATATTGGATTAATCGATGAAGATTAATAAATTAATAATTCTCATTATCATAATTATTCTATTAACAAAATGTAGTAATCCTGATATAACCATCGTTGTTAAACATGCAGATATTGGAATATTGATTATTGATAATAAACCATTACTAGATCTTGTGAATTCCAAAAAACAACTCTCTGATTATGATACAATATTTAACCTCAAATTAAATATTGGGATACATGAATTAAAGCTTTTTATCAATTCAAGTGTACTCATAGACACGACATTTACAGTAATTGGAGATACATATATGTACATAGAAATTATACTGGCGATTACAACTGTGAGTGTAATTAGCATTTTGTGGCTTAGTCAAATGAACTACCACAATATTGAGACTTACTTATCGCGAAATTTTCCTTAAATTTTCAGTTTCCGATATCTATTAAAATCGTATGGTAATTTTTTATGTGAACGATTTCTCGCGAGTTAAAAAATTAATATGAATGCGGTTATTAGGAGTCGGTGTTGGATGAACCTAAAATTCTTGTGCACTTTTCCGTCACTTTATTCCGATTTTCCATCGAGAGAGCAGTGCACCCCTAATCCGATTCCAGATCGCTGTTCAATTCCAGTCAGGTGGTATGGGCAGGCTTTCCTTTAGTAGTGAAGAAGGTTCTTCTTTCTCGATCTCCTTTTCAAGATATTGACAGACCACGTTCAATCTCAAACTGATATCCGGTAGTTCTAGCAATTTCTGCTGTTCGTGAACCGGAATCCAGATCAGAGATGCAATAATGTTGGTGATCATCTCCTTACTTTTCAGATTCAGAAATTCAAACAATAAATGACTAACATTATCGCTTCCGTCTTTTCGGAATTGATATTATCAAATCATTCAAATTCAGCACACATTTTCCATCGTTTTCTATTATAAAATAAATTATTATCAGGTTATACCCTTAATTATTACTTTAATATTTCATATTATAACCTTAAATTTCACTACAATATTTTAGGATATAACCTGATGGACATTTCAAAACAAAGATTATTAATTGAACATGCTGATCAAAAATTAGCTGTGTTTAAACCATTGAATTCAATTACCATTCCTCAAAAAGGCTGGATACATATTATTCGAGTTGCTTTGAGAATGTCATTAAGACAATTGGGCAATCGATTAAAAATATCTCCTCAGAGTGTTAAGGAGATGGAGGAACGCGAATCTAATGGCTCAATTACAATAAAAGGACTCAAAGAAGTTGGTGCCGTACTTAATATGAAACTGATATATGGCTTTATTCCCGAGGAAGAAAGTATTGAAAAAATGATTGAAAAACAAGCTCTTGAGATTGCGAAAGATATTGTTTTACGAACTTCAAATACTATGCAACTAGAGGACCAGGAAAATTCAAATGCCAGAATAGAAAAAGCGATATCCAATAGAGCAGAAGATATAAAGATGAAAATGCCAACGTATTTATGGGATTAGAAATAGAATATATTGAAGGACAAACACCTCTGGATGAAGATGAGAAAGAGGGACTATTGATAGAATCAATTACGACTCGTAGTGAATTAGATGAATTTGAACAGTTTAATATCGAAAAAGCGATTCAATGGACTTTGGGGAAAAAATGGAAACCAGAATACATAATATCCGAAAAATTTGTCAAAGAACTTCATAAAAGAATGTTTGGTGAAGTATGGTCCTGGGCAGGTATGTTTAGAAAAACGAATAATAATATTGGAGTTGACAAGTACGATATTGGAGTCTCATTAAAACAATTATTAAATGATTGTTTATATTGGTTAGAGAATAAAACATATTCAGATGAAGAATTTGCCATACGATTTAAACATAGAATTGTGACAATCCACTGTTTCCCAAATGGGAATGGAAGACATTCAAGATTAATTGCAGATATTGTGATTAAACAAATATTTAATAGACCAGTTTTTACATGGAATAGGGATGATTTAAATAATAAAGGAGATGCAAGATCTAATTACTTGAAAGCGATAAGACTCGCAGATAATGGAGATATTAATCCATTAATTGAGTTTGCTAAAACCTGAAGACAAGTAATACTGTAAGAATATTGAATGAGAGTCCAATAAAATGTAACTATTACACTTTTCAATTCCAATCAGGCGGAATGGGCAGGCTTTCCTTTAGCAATGTAGAAGGTTCTTCTTTCTCGATCTCCTTTTCAAGATATTGACAGACCACGTTCAATCTCAAACTGATATCCGGTAGTTCAAGCAATTTTTGCTGTTCGTGAACCGGAATCGAGATCAGAGATGCAATAATGTTAGTGATCATCTCCTTATTGATGAGCGGATTATTCAGCAGACTTGCTTCCATATCGGTTTTTGATACGTGAAGAAATTCACTGAAGATGTCTAGTATCCGTTTCTTTTCAGTAATTTCAGGTGAAGATATCACATCTTTTATAATGGTCATTGCGCCTGTGCGATAGGGTAAATCGTGCATGGCTTCATTGATTTCTACCTTTTCCAACCCAATGACATTTATGATTATTTTTCCACTTGACTTAACTTCACTGTCAAAAATATAAACCAGAGTCCCCACCTCGTATAAGGCGGGATATCCCTTTGCCATGGACTTCACCTCGTTGTTCGCCAGTACCACCGTTAAAAATTGATCCGTATCCAGAATTTTCTTTATCATTAGGAGATCATTGCTGTCGGTAATGGTGAACATATGCCCGGTTTTGGGAAACATCACAAAATCATTTTGAACAAATAAAGGTGAGCTTCCGCTAAAGGATTCTAATAATGGTTTTTCATACAACTTCACACTAATAACCTATAATTTTCATTTTCACAACAATCGGGAGTTTATCCGCTCAAGGGATCAAGGATAATACTTTTTCAACCAACCTGTTTACACCTTTCGCCACATCACTGATTCGTGTTCCCAGCATGTAAGCGGGTGTGGAGACAATTTTATATTTTTCATCTGTCACAAAACTTTGAACGGCACAGTCGGTATGGATAATACCCAGTTTTTCCATTTGCTCGGCAGTACCTTTATCGTTACCGATGGTGAGCTTCGCCCCTTCTGTGATCTCTGATATGGCCCGTGCTGCCATTGCCGGGGCAATACACAATACACCGATAGGTTTGGATGCCTTTACCATCCCATGGATCAATCGTTCCACGTCAGGGTTCACTGTGCTGTCTGCACCTTTTATTCCGAAATCGCTGAGATTCAATGCTGCACCGAATCCACCGGGAAAGATCAATGCATCCAGATCATCAGGGACTACCATGGCGATGTCCATAACGTTGCCGCGGGTGATCCGTGCGCTTTCGGTGAGGACATTACGGGTTTCATCGGTCTTTTCACCGGTTTGATGATCAACAACAGTAGTTTGTGGGATATCGGGCGCCATGAATATCATTTCTGCTCTTGCCCGATCAAGTGCTAGGATAGTAAGAACCGCCTCCTGAATTTCAGCACCGTCCATATATCCACAACCGGATAAACATACACCTACTTTTGGCATGACAATTCTCCTTATTTTTATTTGCTTCGTCGTCTGAAATTACTCAGTAGATTGATTTTTACCAACAGTTTTCGACACAAAATTAATGTTCCGTTTCAAGCCCCGGTGTTTCGTGCGTTTCACAGCGCTGTTTTTAAAAACACGTCGGAATTCATCTTCGCTCAATTCTGACCACTGTTCTGTGGAGCGGTCTCGAATCTGTTCCCGCATTTGAAATTCTGGTTGGTGAGTCACCTGTTCAAATTTTTGGTTCCAAGGGCAGACTTGCTGGCAGATGTCGCAGCCGTAAATCCACCCATTGAAGACACCCTCAAATTCAGGAGGGATGTCTCCCCGATGTTCGATAGTCAGGTAAGAAATACATTTTGACGCATCGAGAACATACGGTTGGGGAAAGGCGTTGGTGGGACACGCATCCAGGCAGGCGGTACATGATCCGCAATGGTCTGTATCAAAAGGTGAATCGGGAGTCAGCTCGATGTCCAGCATCAGTTCACCCAGAAATAGCCAGGACCCGTGATCGGTGGTGATGAGGTTGGTGTGTTTGCCTTGCCAGCCCAACCCCGCCCGTTGCGCCCAGACCTTGTCCTGTACTGGCGATGTATCTACGCATACGCGGTAATTACAATCCGGATACTCCAGTCGGATGAATGCCAGCAATTCAAACAATTTCTGTTTCATCATGTCATGGTAGTCGTCACCCCAGGCATAATTGGAAATCTTCAGCGCATCGGGTGAGTCCGACGCCCGGGCCGTGAAATAGTTCATCGCCACCGAAATAACGGATTTCACTTCTGGGAAGTACGCGTACACATCTCCCCGTTCGGTTGATCGCTTGGCCATCCACTGCATGTTGGCGTTGTACCCTGCATCCAACCATTGAGATAACCGCTGTTTGGGGATATCCGGTAGATCGGGTGTAGTGATCCCCGCTTTCGAGAACCCTATGGAAAGGGCGTAGGATGTAATAACGCTTGAAAAGGAAGTGTTCATAGTCGGGTAAAATTTATGACGGTTGATAGATTGGATTGGAGATTTGGTAGAACAGAAATTGGAGGTGAAAGACTTGTTTGTTGTTACTGTAATATTGGAAGAAAACGTTTTCAGAAGGGTGTACGCGGTTAGCGTACGCCTTGTAACGGATTGTGTGGTACTTCACTATTAGACCAATATGGTGTTGTTGTGAGTCTCATATCTTAAAATCTTACACTTTTATTTCCATTACGTGGCGCATTGTTACGTTTCTTGCTTTAATCCTTCTGACTTGGGGCTCATTATACTTCCTTCTTTGTTTAAAATTTAGCCCAAAGTCTCTCTTTAATTTTAACCTAAATATGTCCAGAGGTTTTTGACGCTACACAGTTTAAGGATAAAGATTAATTATTGGTTTTGGCGTATCTGTATTAGGTAAATTAAAGTTCACGAGCGACGAACAATGCTTTTCATTCGACTTTTGACGCCACCCCATGCACATCTATTAAGCGATGCTTAAATTTGGACTCACGCCGCCCTATTAAAAGATTTGCACTTGTATTTTTTATACTGTGCAATAAACCAAATATCAATTTTTATAAGGGAGATGACAAATGAACAACAAAGCCACGTTTTTGTATAAAAAATTCAAACATTATATTTACATTGGTTTGGGCGTTGGGTTATTGAATGCGACCCAAGTTACAATACCATCATCGGAGGATACTTGGATCACAGACCAATCGCCAGGCGGCAATTACTGTAGCGATAATATCATGTTAATCGGCGAACCTTTTATCGGTGATTTATACCAATATACGGGGTTGGCTAAATTTAACATTGATGAATATATACCCGCGGGTTCGTGCATCAATTCTGTAATACTCAGGATTAACTGCTCGTTTTATAATTTTGAGAGCTGTGAAGCCGTTGACTGGCACGAAGGGTTAGATGGTTGGAATGAGTGTGAGGTAACATGGGACAATAGGCCAGAATTAGACTATCCTGTGAACACGGCAGAATTTTGTGGCATTGGATGGGTGACCTTCCCCATAAGCCCTTTATATGGACCTGAGTTTAGAGATCTTGTTCATCAGTGGTTAGATAATCCTGGTCAAAATTACGGCATTGGTCTTAATATAGTACCGGGTGATGAAGGGTGGGCTGGATTCTATACCAGCGACAACGGTAATTTAGGACCAGAACTGATCATTGATTACACAGACACGGGAGCTATTTGTGTGATACCCATTGATGAGGAGGCCGGTGAATGTGTAACAGACGCATTAGTCGAAATTTTCGGTCAAGACGGTTATTACAATTCTTATATTACGGGTTCAGATTGTGATGAGGCCTGTTTCAACCAGTTGCAGCCAGGAATTTACGAAATACAGGTAACAGCCAATATGCTTGAAACAACTAATGTTACTTATGATTTGCCGCCTTGTTATGAAATCGACGATGACATTTACATGGATATTGATGATTTTCTTCTGCCTAAGTATTCATTATTGCAGAACTACCCCAATCCATTCAACCCTACGACAACAATCTCGTTTGAATTACCCTTTATGTCAGATGTAACAATAACCGTGTATGATTTGAATGGAGATCTGGTGGAAAAACTAATTGATAAAGCTCTTTTTGCGGGGCAACATAATGTCTTATGGGATGCGGGTAATCGCCCAAGCGGTTTATATTTTGTTAAAATGATAGCCGGAGAACACACCGAAACGCAGAAAATAGTACTATTGAAATAGGCTATTCAGATTTTCTGAAAATTAGTAAATGGACATGTTTTGACGATGAACTGGATTTTGACCCCCATATTTCGATTTTAAAACGGTTTTATTGTTTTATAGTGTTAAGGCGTGGGGTTTTGAATTACAAGCCCCCCTTTTTAACAAAAGGTTTGTAATTTAAGTTTGTGCTTTTATAGAAATATCAACAAGGTAAAACAATGAAAATACCTGTCAAGTTAAATAAACAATCAAAACCCATTGGGATTCCTGCGGGTTTTGTATTAAGGGGAAAATTATGAAAAAAATATTAACATCAATTGTGCTAACAATCTCCCCAATTCTTGCTCAATGTGATTGGAATAGAGACATGTCGATAGATGTATTAGATATTGTTCCAATGGTTGATTGTATCCTATATGATTGTTGGAATGGTACCCAGTGTGACTGGAATGGTGATGGTATAATAAATATTTTGGACATTATTGCAACAGTCGGTTGCATAATTAATGAGTGCGCTGTCTTTGGCTGCTCAGATCCTATTGCCAATAGCTACAATGGGAATATTGACGATGGCAGTTGTGAATATACCGATATAGATGGCAATGCTTTTACTTCTATAGTAATCGGTAATCAGAGGTGGATGGTCGAAAATATTAGGGTTACCCATTACCGAAATGGTGATCCACTTCCTAACGTAATACTTGATGACGAGTGGATGGGATTATACGTTGGGGCTTATTCTGAAAACCCGTATTTTTCAGACTTTGTTGATACATATGGCAGAATTTATAATTGGTATGCAGTAGATGATGAGCGTGGTGTTTGTCCTGAAGGGTGGTATGTGCCTTCGGATGAAGAGTGGATGGAATTGGAGGTTTCTCAGGGGATGAGCCTGGAGGTTGCCCAGCTAGAAGGATATTATCGGGGTACTGATGAAGGCGGGAAGTTGAAAGAGGTTGGAACAACCCATTGGGATGAGCCGAACGAGGGCGCTACTAATGAGAGTGGATTTACTGCCCTTCCGGGAGGGTACAGACAGGGATTCAATGGTTGGTTTATGGGCGTGGGTAGCATTGGTGCTTTTTGGTCATCCACTGAGGGCGAGGTCTTTATAGATTGGGCTATGATGCGGCGCCTATATTATAACTATTCACAAATTAGCCGTTTTGACATCACCAAACAGAACGGAATGTCAGTTCGTTGCGTAAGGGGGGCAGAAGATGCAATCTATGGTTGCACCGACCCAGGTGCCTGCAATTATATTCCTGAAGCAA
>JABMOW010000097.1 GCA_013204025.1 Fidelibacterota bacterium
GGATAATTCAAATGAAGTTCATCCAAAAATTCAACTGCTTCATCGAAATTATAATATCCCCCAAATGAGCCATACCCAAATTCACGAGTGATATTACCGGTCAACCGACTAGCATAAAATGATTCAAGATCTGAATGAACAATTTCTACCAAAAAGCCATTACTTTCAAGCAAGTCTACATCTTCCGGTGAAGCTGTAAATTCAATGTACACATCCGGTCTAAGCTGGGCGTGATCAATAGGAACTCCCAGTGACTGAATAGTCTGAATATTTTCTGCCGTTGGTGAAGAAACTCTGATCAACTGAACAGGTTCGTTCGCAAATATTCCCGACCCTACAAGGGAGGAAATTATAATAAAAGTGATTTTTTTAAACATATGATCCACTTGGTTAATGTATTAACTACCGGTAATAATATTTATTATTGCAATGATATCCAGAACATTTATCACACCATCTTGGTTGACATCTGCTAATTGGACTGTATAACCTTCCAAGAATTGAGTTCCCAGAATATGGGCAACAACTCCGACAATATCCAGAACGTTTACAGCTCCGTCCATGTTCACATCACCCAGCTGAGTTGGAGCGCCTCCGATGGCATCAAACTGAAAGTAACCCGAAATCGGTAATGTTTCAAACCGGTTGGATGCATCGCCAGCATGGATAAAATAATGAACCTCTGTATCTTCAGGCTGTTGTGGAATTGCAACAGTATATTCAGCGTCGTTTCCAGTAGATACCAAAGGCAAAAATTCGTAATCATCCATGAACGTGTTTTTCCACCCAATGTAAAGTTCTTCAGCTATTAGTTCAGCTCCTGATAATGGATCAATGATAGTGACGACTTCATAGTTTTCTAAGGGGAATTCCTGGTCATCAATAGGGTTGTGGAAAATTTGTAATAACCCAAGGTCAGGGATTCCCTTCGCTCGACAATGGAGTGCGTCCGTACTTTCCCAGGTTCCTGTCACACCGATAATTTCATATCCAGGAAGTGCTTCCTGATAAACGGCCAGAGCTTCATCGTCCCATTGGTTACTCATCATCGGTACCAGAACTTTATTATTTAGGATAAATGAATTAGTATAGGGCTGGTTTTGAGGTGTGTAAGCTCTGAAGACCTCATACACTTCGCCAAATCCATTTACATGCGTGGCATAATAATTTGCGGTCGCTTCAAGTTCGTCATATTGTGCGTGAGTTTCAGGTACTGATCGTATAAGGACTTTTGAAGGAGATAAAAATTTTCCCCAGCAGTCGATGTGGTCGATGTATGTATTGTTAGGATCCTCTAATGCATAATATGGATTGATACCATAATAGATTTCTAATAAAGCATCTACACCATCCTGACCCAGTGTGGGGTTTTCTTCATAAGTTAGCAAGGATGATGAGCCTACTCCGAAGCCGTCCGTCATAAAATTACCACCTGCCGTAATGAGATCAGAAGCATAAAAGCCGGTGCTAAAATAATCAGATACTTTTTGTGGAGCTTGATTATCATTCGGTCTTGGTCGATTATATGTGTGATCAACAACTACCAGTTCGTTGTTTCCGTCCACTACCCACCACGGACCGTAATCCCTTGTCCAGTAACTATCTGTTGCACCAAGGATAAATTCTACATGATCCATATTCACACCACCACTGGACATACTGTTATATGCAGCTGTCTGGCTCCCTGTGGAACATAGACAATAGATCGTTACATCTTCTGCCATTTCAGCTATAACTGTAGTAGTGATGCCAAATGGATATCGGATCAGAACGCCCTGCATACGTTCAAATTCTGCGATGGCTCGAATAGGATTCAAAGGAGGATCTGTTTGTCTCCCCTGCATCTCCTGTATCAGGTGGCGGTTTTCCCATTCTTCAGGAGTAAATCCAATGGGGAGTTCTTCCTGTATGGATTGTGATAAGGATAATCCAACGAAAAACAACAATAGTAATAGTTTATGCATATCCACTTTCATTTTTAAGTATTTATTGATTTAGTATGGTGTTTATCAGAACAATAACATCCAAAATATTAATAAGAGAATCACCATTCAAATTTGCCAAATACAGGCCATATCCGGTGAGATGTGATTCGTTGGTAATGTGATTGACAATTAAAATAATATCCAACACATTCAGAGAGTCGTCAAGATTGACATCACCGCTTTCCATTGGTGTTCCTCCAATGGCGGAGAACGAATAATATCCTGCAATCGGTAACCGTTCGTTCCTTCCAGAATTATCAGAAGCGGTAGCAAAATATTTAACTTCCGTATCAACGGGTTGATCTGGAATATCTGCTAAATATTCAAACTCAACACTCCCGGGTATCATGACTATTTCCTGATAGTCATCAAGAAGGGAATTCTTCCAATGAAGAACGATTGAATCCGAAATGATACCGGTTTCGCTAAGATCATCTATTGTAACAGAGACAGTATAATTGTCCATTGGGAATTCCTGATCATCGATAGGATTATGCAGAATTTGAAGCATTTCAATGTCTGGAATCGCCAATACCCTGCAATGAAGACCATCCGTAGATAACCACGGATCCATATAATCAGCAGTTATTCCCACAACATTGTACTCTGGTAATGCCTCCTGGAATGATAGAATTGCCTCGTCATCCCATTGTCCTAACCCAGCTGGAACATAAATGTTATCATTCAGAATAAATGAATTTACGTATGGCTCGTTACCCGGCGTATAGACACGATAGACTTTATAAGGTTCGCCAAAACAATTGTTCTGACTTGCATAAAATTCTGCAGTTTCTTCGATATCTGAATAATATGAATGGGATTCGTTCACTGAAATCACCATAATCTTTTCAGGGGATAGAAATTTTGCCCAACAATTAATGTGTTGATGATAGTTCCCGGTGGGGTCGGAGGTTGTCATATGATGTTGTGCGCCAAAATAATCTAGCATCCGCTGATCAACATCAATGCTTCCATTCTCAGTATAAACAATTGTAGATGACGCAACCGTAAAATATCCATCAAACATGAGGTTTCCACCGTTATGAACGACATCAGAATCATATAATGAGACACCAAGATATTCCGACATTTTAAGAGGGGCTTGATTATCGTATGGTCGCGGACGATTATATTCAAAATCTACAATGACCATATCATGGTTGGCATCAACTACAAAATAGGGACCGTAATCCTGAGTCCAGTATGTATCTACGTTTCCCAGAACAAATTCCACATTCTCTAAATCCACACCCATGCTACTCATGCTATTTTGAGCTGAAGATTGTTGAGAATTCTGTACAAGACAATAAATGATTACTTCTTCTGACATAAGAAGTATCAGTTCTTCCGGAATACCAAAAGGATAGGAAATCAAAACGCCTTGAGCGCGCTCAAATTCAGCTACCTGCCTTAGCGGTGCATCGGGCGGATCTGTAATTCGAGCAGAATCTTCCGCAATCAGAAACCCTAAAGATAAAATTATTAAATGGAATATTATTTTTTTCACAAAAATCCTTTTGACCAAAGAGGAGCAAATTTAGCTATTTAAGAGGGATTTTGAGATGGTTTTTTGGTAACAGAGTATAACAGATTATTTTTTTCAATTCTGAATGGAATGAAGAAAATTATAATTATTTCATTAATTGTGTGGATTTTAACTTTATCACGGTAAGTCATTTCGAATTCGTTACCAATCAAATTCACATCAACTCATCAGATATAAAAAAATGCATCCCAGTGATAAATCAACCGGGATGCAATGATGAGAGCTAAAAGTCCAAAAGACTACTATCTTGGTGGACGTTCCTCGCGAGGACGGGCTTCGTTTATGCGAAGGTTACGTCCTTTGTGTTCTGCACCATCTAAACCTTCGATGGCTTTTTTGCCCTCTTCGTCATTGGGCATTTCGACAAATGCAAATCCCTTTGATCTACCAGTGCTTCGATCTGCTATAACTCGAGCTGAACTTACTTCGCCATATTGGGAAAATAGTTCAGTTAAGCCGCTTTCGTCCAATTCATATGACATGTTACCCACATAGATATTCACGTATGTACTCCTAATATGTTTTTGATACTACTTCTGGAAGTCAGTTGATTTCCAATCATCTAAGTTATAGTCCAAACGATAATAGATCTAATTGTCTTGAGACTTAAATAACCATTCAGGATTAACCAAATGTTTATTTGATCTCACAATCTTGTCTTCCACCTGTAATAAGACTCTTTCATTTTCATTATATCTTTCGATAAAAGTTCATTTTTGAAAAAGTCGATTACTTAACTATTCATATGACAGTAAAGGATAATTGTATGATTTCAATAAAATCTATCAGAAACCCGAACCAATATCCTTTTACTTATCTTTAGAAGATATAACTTGAATCTTGAAAAGCGGGTGCCCCAAAATAGGGGATTATGATCAAATATCCAGTGTTGTTAAATAGCTGGCTAAACTTATGTCGAATATTATAATACCTACTCAGGATTATACTAAAAGTATTTTTTTCGTAAATATGACATATTTTTTATTCCCCGTCTATAAAACGGAGCTTCAGAACTCAATGATCACACTTCCAACTGGCATTTGCTTGAACTGAAGAGCAATATCGAATATCGTGAATGATTACTGATGCAGGCGGGCGGTGATCCCTCTAACGGTGTGCATGAACTTTTCGACTTCGACTTTGGTGACAAAGAGTTCGCCAATTTCAAAGTAAACATCGGACGTATAAACATCTTCATTAAAATCCATCATGAAGTTGGATTCGAGTTTTAGAGTGTACTCTCTGATAATTTCACGTTTTCTAACTTTGTTACGCATATTATTCAGAAGGAATTTGATCTTTCCATCGGAGGTCACATGAAATAAAGGTACAATCCCCCAATCTTCTGATTTACATTTGAATGTCATTGTGCCATGTCCTTCTCCCCTACCCCAAGCGATAATATCCGCCTGAACTTCCGAGAATTGAATAAAATCCATAACCACATTGACTGCATGGGGTTGACATTCTTGTTTTAGAGCTTCAATAAACAACTTCTTTGTCCATTTTGCCATATAGATTTCCTTTGATCCCTTTGTTGGTAGAGTACCATTAATTGATTTGCGCAGAAGGAATAATTTAAGAATAATCACTTCAACACTTTTATAAAAATTCCGTCCACAAGATATTGTTAGCGGATCAGGTTGATATTTAAGTCCACTTTTATTTTATCAAGGTTGCATGAATTTGTATCCATTTCATGTTTCCATTTTTCAGTGTTAGCCCCTAACTTTGGATTATGGTAAATTCAAATGAAGGAGTCTTTGGTTTCTAAACTCATAGATTCTCAATTTTTTATGTGAACTTGATTCGATAATTATTTTATAATTTGAAATATAAAGACAATTACATTGAAACAGAATGAACACCTCTAAAAACAGTATTTATAATACTCTTCTTCAGGATATGACTACTGTGATCGGACCTGTTGGAAAATACCAACCGAATCTAATTGGAAAGATGGCAATCTCTTCTGCCATGATCATGAAGTATTTGCCAGAATTGGTTTTCACAGGATATTATCTTTTGGAAAATGATCTGTTACACATCGGACCCTATCAGGGAACTATCATTGCGTGTACACCCATCGTGGTGGGAAAGGGTGTATGTGGTGCATGTGCCTTTTCCGGTAAACCTATTATTGTGAAAGATGTACAAAATTATCCCAATTACATTGCCTGTGATCAGGAGACCCAATCCGAAATCGTCCTCCCTGTGATAGAATACGAAAAGTTGATAGCTATTTTGGATATTGACGGACGGAATGTAAACCAATTTGACGAGACTGATGTGCATTATCTATCGGCCATATTAAAAATGTTATTTTGACACTCACCATGCAGGCCGGTATCTACATTCACATCCCATTTTGCATCAAAAAGTGTATTTATTGTGATTTTTATTCCATCCCTAATCGTGAAAATGATATTGAGCGATTTACAAACGCATTAATCTGTGAAATTGAATCCACAGACTTGTCATCCATTAAAGAATGGCGATTTACTACTATTTATTTTGGTGGTGGAACTCCGTCCCTATTGGAGCAGCCATATCTGGATAAGATCCTTAATGCTCTTCACCGTACTTTTAATCTATCTGATGTAACAGAGATCACAATAGAGGCAAATCCCGGGGAAGCGCCACTTCAAAGATTAAAGGCATATCGAAATTTAGGAATCAATCGCTTATCCATTGGATTTCAAACTTTTCAGCCCGATCTGCTACGATTCTTATCCAGAATCCATACCGCAGAAGATTGTTTTTCTACTTTCGCAAATGCAGAAAAAGCAAGATTTACCAATATCAATGTGGATATGATTTTCAATATCCCAAAACAAACAGCTGATATTTGGCGAGATGATCTAAAAACAGCGATTCAATTAAATCCAACGCATATTTCCGCATATTCACTCACTGTGGAAAGAGGCACTCCGCTTCATCAACAGGTAGTGACCCATTCTGTTCACATGCCGGACGAAGATACCGATATCCGCATGTTTACTGAAACCCGGGAGATTCTACAAAATGCAGGATATTCAGCATACGAAATTTCTAACTTTGCTAAACCAGGGTTCGAATGTCGTCATAACCTAGGATATTGGAAACTCCAACCATATCTAGGATTTGGTCCCTCTTCTCATAGTTATGACCTGAAACGCAGATGTTGGAAATATTCGTCTTTAGACACATACCTAAAAGCATTAGAAAAAAACGAATCCACTGTAGAAGGGAACGAAGTAATAACCGAAAATGATCGATTTAATGAGCTTGTCTTCAATGGACTTAGAATGAAACAAGGTATCAATCTCCACCAGTTATCTGAATGGTTTTCTGGAGATTTTGAAAATTACCTAGAGAAAGTTTCTTTAAAATGGAAGGAACTGACAATTCAGAATAACTATCTTATGCTCACAGAAGAAGGTACACTTTTGGCGGATGAAATTGCTGCAGATTTATTTATTACGGATTAAAACACTTCATATTTAGCAAGTATATCGCTAAACTATTCTCTCTCTCAGCTACAGAATTAAAGAATCAAAGTCTATCCAATCCTATAAATACTGCGTCTCAAGAAAATGATCTTAATGAAATGTAGTATAATTACTCATTCCATCCAGTACATCAATTTCCTAAAAAATCCTTAGTATGCTATAAATGAATTTTCGGGTTAATTTATAATCGTGGAACTGCAACAGTTATATCACCGCATCCGGGAAGCCGCCATTGCCTTTGGAATTATTCTTATTATTGGAAGTGTAGGCTATAAATATTTAGGCACGGACAATACGACTATGTTTGATGGTTTGTATATGACCATCCTTACAGTATCCACGATTGGTTTTGAAGAAGTGATTGAGCTTGATAATAATTTTCTTGGTAGGGTATTTACGATTTTTATCGCCTTTTCAGGGATTGGTATCCTCACATTCATTTTATCGAATTTTGCTGCTCTATTCATTGAAGGTGGTCTTCGAGAAAAATTAAGGATCAAAAAAATGGAAAAAATAATAGATAAATGGACAGGCCATTATATCCTTTGTGGTCTTGGACAGGTTGGATTTCAGACTGCCAAAGAACTGGAGACCACGCGCCATAAATATGTTTTTGCTGACAGTTCAACCGATCGAATAAATAACGTTCAATCCGATTTGATTTCAGGTGTCGGTTTTGTTGGCGATTGCACGGATGATGAATTTCTACTCAAGTTAGGTGTTGAACGTGCAGAAGGATTATTTATTACTACAGGCGACGATAACGTGGGGCTCATGATCTGTCTATCAGCTCGTCAACTTAATCCGAAATTGCGCATTATTGCCCGTTGCACAGACCAAAGAAATATGAAAAAATTCACTTCCGTTGGTGCCAATACAATGATCTCTCCTGCATTTATTGGTGGTATGCGTATTGCTTCGGAAATGGTGCGTCCGACCGTTACCACATTTCTTGACAAGATGCTTCGCGGAGACAATCCTACATTGCGTATTGAAGAGATTGGCTTTTCAGAAAATTATGTGGGGAAAAACTTACTTGAAATACCTATCCAAAATTATAAGAATACATTGGTATTGGCAGTCAGGGAAGGAAACGATTGGATCTACAATCCTCCACGCCATCATCAGATCAAAGATGATACGGTTCTGATTGTAATGACCTCACCGGAAGATCGAATAAAACTGGTGGAGAAATTTACTCTGCTAACCTGATACCTATGAGCGAAGTACTACAAACTTCAGTTATCATTTCCATCGCCAACCGTTATGATTTGCCTGCAATTACTGACATTTATAACCACGCCATTATTCATACTAACGCAACGTTTGATACCCAGAAAAAATCCATAGATGAGATGATTGACTGGTTCGAAAGTCATTCAGAAACCTGCCCAGTGTTGGTTGCAAAATCAAGGGATACAATTGCAGGGTGGGCATCGTTATCGCCGTGGTCAGATCGCTGCGCTTATTCCCGAACGATGGAGAATTCTGTGTATGTAAATCATTTATTCAGAAAGCAGGGTATCGGCAAACTCCTTCTGGATGAGCTAATTCGAATCGCTAAAATAAATGACTATCATTCAATTATTGCAAGAGTGAGTGTGGGTAATCCAGGTAGCATGAAATTGCATCTTAACGCTGGTTTTGAAACTATCGGCGTGATGAATGAAGTTGGATACAAATTTAACCAATTCCATAATGTTGCCATCCTGCAGCTCATGTTGTAGGTAGTCTGCTAAAACAAACAGCCCCATGGAATCCATAGGGCTGTAGTAAGAGACGGATACTTGAAAAGTATTATTTCATTAGTATCATTTTGTGAGATAAGGACATCAAATCCGATTTAAGGCTGTAAATGTATATCCCAGATGGAACCTGTACATTATTCATATTCGTTCCGTTCCAGACAATATTGTGAGTTCCTGCTGCAATAGTCCCATCAACTAGTGAAGCCACTTCCTGTCCTAAAATATCATAAACCTTCAATGTAATCACACCGGATACTGGTAGTGAAAATTGAATATTAGTTGATGGATTAAACGGATTTGGATAATTCTGTGCTAATGAATAAATAGATGGAATTTCATTCAAAGTGCTGATGATCTCATCACCATTACGGTCAGAAGTTATAGATGAGGTGACTTGAAACTCTTCATTTGAATTAAACAGAACGATTTCACCGGCAGGCAATGTTTCGCCTGTCAAAGAATAAATCAGAATCGTTGTTTTACCTTCATCAATGCTATAACTGGTAGTTAATCCTGTATTTTCATTGACAACAACATTGGGCGTATTAACTTCAAGTTGAATGCCCGCAACACCACCACTTGACTGAAGTACTAATGAATTGCCATGGATCTGAAACTCAACTGGACTCGCATCAGCACGATACCCGTCATTCCCGACGATGAAGTTGATAATGCTGATCACATCCAATATATTGATGGCGTTGTTGCTATCAATGTCAGCAGCGCATAACTCACTTTCATTAGGGGGAGCGCCAACATTGATGATAATGTTGACAACACGGATGATATCAAGTACATTGATATCCCAATCAACATGAACGTCACCAGCGACACAATATGCATTTACAGTAACACTAAAGCTGCCAAACCAGGTAGCGGTACCATCAGTAAATTCAACAGACAATGAAGCAGAATATCCGTCCGGTGTTTCATTTGAAATACCAAATGAAAAAGTATCCTCGCTCATCACATATTCGCCAGCACCAATAGATCCAAAAGAAAGATTGGCATCATCAATAGTGACGTACATATCTTCGCTTGACACAATCGCGGTTACGTTGTCTGCCTGATCGACGCCTACGTTTTCAGCATAAAGATACATTGTAATTGTTTCGCCATAATCAATATCTCCGTTCCCATTTGAGTCAGTTGACATTATAAAGTCATCCATAACCACATAAGGACCATCAGGAACAATCACTAAAATGGAACCTTCGTAGGTCATAGTATTGTATCCCATGACAACAAGGTCAATTTCCATTGGAGTAAGTATTGGATATTCGAGAGTAATAACTCCATTTCCACTGGCATCTAAATTAGTCACACCCAGTAATTCACCCTGGTATGATAATGCAGCCGTACCTTCTGAAATCCCTGGTACACTGACAGGGCATTCCGTAGCTCCGATAACCATAACAGCATCGTGGGTAACCGTAATGTTCATGGGTGTATCAGTTCTTACCAATAATGATGGATCACCAAATAAAGTCCAGAAATCCGTTTCATTTTCACCACCGGAACCGTAGTTATCGTTCATATGCATGCATCCGTTTGCAGAAAGTCCACCATAGGTTCTTTTGATGTTGCTATCAAATAATTCAACCAGGATATCATTAAATTCATCTTGCCCATCCATAGGTGGTGCCCATGACTGATTAATAGTGGACATAAATGCCCCGATAGCCCCGCTGGGAGCTCCATTGTTTGTGGCTCGCAACCAGTTTTCGGCAAAACACGTACCATTATAAAACTCACCATTGACACACGCGACAGACCAAATAAAGGGTAGTTTATTATCATTTGTCAGGTTATTCACATTGGTGCTTGAAAAACCGGAAGTACTCCATGCATTCTGTGAACCATGTCCTGTATAATTCATGACACCTCTGCCTTCATTAACTGCACTGGTCACATCTCCGGAAGTAGCACCCGGATCATAGACTTGATCCACAACTGTATAAGTATAATCCAATAATTTTGCTCGGATGTTATCTTGATGCTGCCAATCCGCTTCACCTTCATCGCCGATACCTGATCCCTGAGAAGAACCGAGCCCGGTACCTTTGTGGTACCATTCAGCGCCGTCCATAGGATATCGTTCATAAGTAATCATTCTTTCCACCTGGGTTTCCACGTGGCTTGTATTTTCAGCAGAGAATCTCCCAACCATAACTTCAGGATAAGAGTCTGATCCCTCAATAAATCCGTAAGTTGGATCGGAAGCAGCCCCACTGACCATGGGTGATGGCATTTGAGAAATATCACCAATGAGAAGTAGATATGCTAAATTATGTTCATAATAATAATCTTCAACAAATTGGCTGATTGCTGAAGAGGTGCTCCCCACATCTGCAATATCCACCAATTCGGTTTTGAGTCCTCGCATATTTTTCCATGCAACGAGAGGCTGCATGGCATCCATGAATGAGCTGTAACATATAATCAACATGGTCCCTGCTTCATCCAGTACATCATAGCGGGTGTTCATGATATTATCATAATTAGAAAAATGACGCTGATACATGTTTTTGAATTCAGTGTTCATTTGTGTCAATTCAGCACTGTACAATGGATTTTCACCCACCAACCCCGTGCTTGAAACTCTCACAGTCACCTGAGTGTAAACTCGTAAAGTTTTTGTGATTGGATTGTACTGAAGAGGGAATACCCGAACAGCCTGTCCTCTAAAGTCACGAACGATGTACGGATCTCCCAATTCTGCAATGTTACCGGGATAAAATGCGTCGACTGTGTAAACGTTTCCAAATTCATACGGAACCGTTGAAGGATCAATATCCCGTGTCAGATTTCCTTTGGATGGTGCAACAAGAACCTGAGAATATTCTCTGAATTCTGAGGAAACGACTTCGACCATCATCTGGTCGGTATTCGGGATGATAATTGAAGTAGCCAGTTTTTGCAGTTCAGGCGCTCCTGCTTCCAAGAGATATGCTCCATCGATTAATTGCGGAATGATCATCTCTTCTCCATTAACGGTAGCGGTATTTGTTGTAAATCCATCGATGGTAAATTCAATAACGGTCTCATAATCAGATGCACTAAGGATGATCACATCCGAAGCACCTGTGGAACTGTCATCAAGTGGGGTCCATGAAACTGCATAGACTGAGGTTATAAGACATATTAAAGTTAACCGTAGAATCAATTTCATTTTTTCTCCTCTGAAATATCTTTTTGATTGCTAAATTCGTTACGGAAAGTTATGACTGACTTTTGTCTTCATCAAATAGAGAGAGGATTATTTACACTTTGTTACAGGTAAATAATCCTCTCAAAAGACCCAATAATAGATATACTACTTAATTTATAGTTTGCCTGTCTATTAATCGAATTAAATCTACCACGCGATTTGAATATCCCCACTCGTTGTCATACCAATTAAGCGTTTTAATGAACTTGTTCTCAATAACGCGGGTAAATGGTGCATCATAGATTGATGAGTGTGGATTACCGATGATATCGGATGAGACAATGGGTTTAGTACTGTATTCGAGTATGGACTTGAGTTTAGGGGATTGAGACGCATTTTGAACGACGTCATGAACATCCTGGATAGTTACATTTTTCTCAACTTCGACAACCAAATCCACAACCGAACCGTCAGGTACGGGTACTCTAGCAGCAATTCCATCTAATTTCCCAAAAAGTTCGGGTAATACTTTACCTACAGCACGGGCAGCACCGGTTGTAGTAGGAATAATATTTTCAGCAGCAGCACGGCTCCTTCGCCAATCTACATGAGGGACATCAGCGAGACGTTGATCGTTGGTATATGCATGCGTTGTCGTCATCAGCCCTTGACGAATACCAAATGCATCATTTAATATCTTTGCCATAGGTGCAAGACAATTGGTGGTACAACTCGCATTCGAGATGATTTTATGCTCGGGCAATAATCCATCGTCGTTCACACCTAATACAACGGTATAGTCTATTTCATCTTTCGAAGGTACGGTGAGAATCACTTTTTTAGCCCCAGCTTGAAGATGTTGAACCAACGATTCACGAGTTCTAAAAATTCCAGTGGCTTCTACTACCACATCTATACCCAGTTCTTCCCAGGGTAGTTCCCGGGGATCTCTGATTTTCAACATTTGAACGATTCGTTTGTTGGCAATAAGGGTGTCTCCGTCAATTTCAACGGTCCCTTTGTATTTCCCCATGATCGTATCGTATTTCAAAAGATAAGCAAGAGCATTATGATCAAACAGGTCGTTAATAGCCACGACTTCCATGTCCGGCTGCCTGCCGATAATTCTAAAGACTGAACGCCCAATTCGGCCAAATCCATTAATGGCAACTTTCATTATTTACCTCCAATCCCTTCAAATTTCTTATAGGCTTCCAGCACGTCCAGTATGCGAGCTGCCTGACCTATTCCATTATCGTACCAGCATAATATTTTGAACATATCCTTTGATGTTTTTATCGTTGCCTGAGCATCGAAAACCAGGGAATGATCGTTTCCAATTACATCACTAGACACAACTGGGTCTTCACAATATTCAATCCATTCACTTTTCTTATCAGCAGCTTTTTTCATGATTTGATTGATATCATCAATACTTGTGCTATCACTTTGAATTGTTATTGTAAAATCCAACAGTGATCCCTTTGAGACGGGGACATTGAGAGCAATTCCTTCAACTTTTCCATTCAATTCCGGGATTACGATCCCAATCCATGCAGCGGATGGAATCATATTTGGAATGATATTTTCTGCAGCTGATCGGCTCCGGCGGAAGTCTCTTCCTGCCACATCCTGAAGGGGTTGATCACTGGTAAATGCGTGAAGTGATGTAACCATCGCCATGTTAATCTTTATCGAATCATGAATCGTCTTCAATGTGAGCGCCAGGGCATTGATTGTCGAAGATCCTGCAGACACAAGTTTATCATCGGAGGAAATGGTTTGATCATTCACACCCATAACGACAATTCGATCAATCTCATCACGTGGTAATGTTGAGATGATCACTCTATTCGCGCCACCTTTCAGATGGTCTTCCATTTGACTTTTTGAACAGTATTTATGAGTACAGTCGATGACCGTATCTACACCAAAAATATCCCAAGGTACATTTGAAGGCTCCTTAGCTTGAAAAACCCGTGTCCTGGAATTTTTAGAGATCAAATAATTCCCATCCAATTTGATTTCTCCGGGCTCAAAGCCATCTACTTCTAGTAAATAATGAAGTATCTCAGGTTTGGCTAAATCAACAATCGCAACAATATCTAACTGATCATTTTGTTGCGCAAGACGATAAAACTCTCGCCCTATCCTACCAAAACCCATGATTCCTATTTTTTGTCTTTTCATAAGAGTCATCCTAATTGAAATATTAAAAAATAATAACGGCGTAAATTTACGGACAACGTGTAATTCGTAACTACCAGATTAGTTACGAAAACATTCAGTTACAATTCTCATCAAATTCGCGTCTCCTGTACAATGAAATTCAGCGAGGATGTAACACTTTCAATAAAGTGTTTTCGGTAGATTTCTAATTTAATCCGTTCGGGACTGGGGGTACCCAATCTTTTGGATCATTTATTTATTTCTGGTACTAAACCACCAGATTTTTCATAAATTCAGTTATTCTATAGTTCTCACAGTCGAAAATCATATCTTTGATATCCTTTTGTCTCTGTGAATTCAATAACGGATCTGATAGCGCATTAAATTTATTTTCAATGTCATCTGTGGTCATTGGTTCACGGGGATCGCCCTTTGGATATTCAAGATAAACAGTATGATTCTCACCTTTTTTCGTTTTGACGGTGACCCGGGACGGTTGTTTTGCAGGAAACATTTTTTCAAATTCAAGACTGGCTATACCCTTGATCTTGAAGATAATTTCCTTTAGTTTAGGATCGTTGATTTTACTATCATCAAATGATTGAGTAGTAATCTTGCGATCCAGAATTGCTCTTGCAATGCAGTATGGTAAACTATGATCTGCCGTCTCTCTGGATTCCGGTTCGTATTTATGAGAATCAAACAGAATGTCACATGCTCGAGCGATAGTCGTCACTTCCACTTCTTCGATGTCCTCGGGGAGAACGTTATTTTCTGTTATTGCTTTCAATATGGCGGTGATATGTGTGTGGGTTAACGCCTCAGTAGGAAAAGCTTTCATACTACATTCAAGAATTTTGTACGAATCACCCAATCCGCCAACCAAAGCGTCAACGTCCCAAGTCCAATCTGGCAATGTGGACAAGGCATCACGTCCCGCCATTTTAATGGGGAGCGGTTGTTTATTCTTTACGTCCCAGCCCAGGAAACAATCCATCAAACCTTCTTTTCCTTCAAATACTTCTTCGGTTCCGGAAAATCCTTTTTGAGCCATGAGTGCTGCAAAAACACCGGACTGTACTGCCATGGGATCGACTGTATTTTTCATCATCGTTAATTTACCAGCTGTCGGACAGCCAATTGTATGGTTATGAGATCCGGAAATGCCAATTGCATTAACGAGTTGATCCTCACTCAAATTCATTAATCGGCCGGCAACAATCGGAGAAACAAACTGAGTTAATGTGGCGTGATGCCATTTTCTTTCTCTGACACCCGGTACGGCAAACAAGCACATCCGTTGTTCAAATTCATACGCCAGAACGATAGCGACAATAATTTCCTTCAAAGACGAATTCATCATCTCTCCAACTGCCAAAGCAGCAGGGATGATATCCGATGGATGAGATGGGTCTTCCTTCCAATAAATGTCATTGAAATCAAGTGCGCGGACCATAAGCGAATTCACTAGTGTTGCATTTACAGCTGGGATTTTATCACCAAAGCCGATCACTGTGGCTTCCTGCGCGCCGGCCATGTGAGAGTAAATATCCCGGAGGATATTCACATCTTTTGTATGATAGCCTCCAAACGCACAACCAACGGAATCATACAGATACCGTTTTACCTCGTGAACAACCTCAGTGGGTAGATCTTCATACTTCAGATTTAATGCAAATTCAGCGATTTGTCTTGAGATTGATTTTTCCAATTATTTCTCCTGTTTACTGCAAATTATGCAAAAATGTTTTTAGTGTATTATCCCTTCAAGTCTTCAAGGCTTTTGCAGAAATTTTATAGTTTTTCGATTATTGCGTTTGCCATTTCCTGAGTTGAAACCGCACCTTTTCCAATGACATCTGGATTGCCAGACAATTTAGCCATATCGTAAGTTCGGACTTTTCCTTCGGCGACGACTTCCGCAACAGCTTTCCTGATTTTCTTTGCAATATCTTGTTCATCGATGAAATCAAGCATCATGCAGGCAGATTCAACCATGGCGATTGGATTGACAATGGAAGTCGGATAGTCTGCATATTTTGGAGCACTTCCATGTGTTGGTTCAAACACACCTATACCCGTTTCCGGATTTACCTGGGCGCTGCTTGCAAATCCAAGTCCTCCAATCAATCCGGCAAATCCATCAGATACGATATCACCGAACATATTTCCGGCCACGATTACACCATAATTTTCTGGATTTTTAGTCAGCCACATCATTTGAGCATCAATATTTGTATTCCAAAGCTCAATATCCGGATAATCAGCTTTTTGGATTTGCTGTGCCATTTTATACATCATCCCTGACGTCTCACGGATCACGTTTGGTTTTTCACAGACAGTTACGGTTTTATAACTGTATTTTTTAGCATGTTCAAATGCAGCCCGCAATATTCTTTCCGTGGCGTTTTTTGTAAAAATCCTTGTTGAAACTGATATTTCTTCCTTCGGTGCATGTCCAAAATTTTTCCTAAACTTTGGATGAGTCATCAATGCATTATATACTTCAGTAGGTGGATTACTCCATTCAACACCTCCATATAACCCTTCCGTGTTTTGTCTAAATATTGCTACATCAACTTCAGGTTCCTCGATGGTGCCTCCTGGTCCCCTGCGAATGAAATTCAGCGGATTACCCTTGTAAGTTTTGCAGGGACGTAAACAAATATCCAACCCAAAATGTTGACGTAAACCAACAATTGGACTGGAATACACCAACCCTTTTTCTTTTAATTCCGGAGAAAGCTCTTCAAAAGCTTCATCTTTTGGTTTGGATGTGATTGCTCCAAACAAACCCACTTTATGCTTTTCAAGTAAATCGAGGGTTCTTTGGGGTAGTGGATTTCCTTCTGAACACCAGAATTTCCACCCGATGTCGCCTTTGACATAATCTGCTTCAAAGCCTGCAGCATTTAATACTCTTATGGTTTCTTCTAAAACAACTTTCCCAATACCATCTCCGGGCATTTTAACAATAGTTCGTTTCATTTTTTATCCTTTATGATTAACGACAACTACGTCGAATAAACAAATTTCAAATTAAATTATTTTATTGTGGGTACATTGATCATCTGATGTGTCCCCATCGAATATAAGGCATATTCAAATTTGGTACTCAAGTTACCTGCGCCTACTTTGCCATCTTTTCTCAAGGCAATGTAGGAAACTGGAGGCACCTTACCATTTGGATATCGCTTCAAAGATCTTCTACAGGCTTCAAGGCAAGCCTCTTCGGGGGAATATCCTTGTCTCATCAACTCAACTATCAGGTAACTACCGCACATCCTAATGACTTCTTCCCCCACTCCGGTTGCGCCAGCAGCCCCTACCTCATTATCAACATACAATCCGGCACCAATGATAGGACTGTCTCCAACGCGTCCGGGTAGTTTAAATGCCAATCCTGATGTAGAACAGGCTCCGGAGATCCGTCCTTCTGAATCCTGTGCCAGAACCGTCACGGTGTCATGGGATTCAATGTTTTGCTTTGTTTCATTCAAGTGCATCAACCATCTTTCGTGGGCAGCTTCGGTCAGCAGATTTGTTTCAGTAAATCCATTATCAAGGGCAAATTTTTTCGCACCATCTCCCACCAACATGACGTGTTTGGTATTTTCCATCACCTTTCTGGCGACAGACGCGGGATACATGATATCTTTCAGACATGCAACCGAACCTGCATTGCCTTTCCAATCCATGATACACGCATCCAGAGTGACTTCACCGAAGAAATCAGGTGTACCGCCGTATCCGACTGAAGAGATTTCCGGGTCCTCTTCAACTGCGCGACAACCAGCTTCTACTGCATCCAGGGCGTTGCCATGTCCGTCTAGTGCCTTTACAGCGGCAAGATTTGCCGTGTGGCCATGATTCCATGTGGATATGATTACGGTTTTTTTAGATCGCTCCACGTTTTCTCCTTTTTGGAATCCAAACACTGGGGATATTGCAGAGATCATTCCTGCCTTAATAAATGTTTTTCGTTTCACGATTTAATTTGATTTTTTACCCAGTTCTCCAGCCCACCCGAAAGGATCAATTCTTGTGCAGCAAATCCTACAGGGGGAATTTGATAATTACACCCGTCAAAATTCAATGCTGATCTTTCAATATCAATAGTTACAGTCATGGATGTTTGAATCGTCAATTCCCCAGATCCATATTTTATCTTTAACGCATCTATCAAAGCGGGAACATCCAGAAGTAAAAATCCATTATTGAGTGCGTTTCGTTTATAAGTCTCACTGAAAGAACCGGCTATGACTAATTGAATTCCTTTATACTTCAGTGCGGTAGCTGCTTGTTCTCGCGATGATCCCGTTCCAAAATTATATCCACCCACTAAAATATCACCTGACTTTACTAGATCGATGAATTTGGGATCATAATTTTCCATGACAACACTTGCCTGCTGTTCTGGTGTAAAATCATCGATGTATGTGTATTTACCTGGGAAAATACCATCAGTATTGAGATTGTCCTGAAAACAGAATACCAGATCACCTGTAATCTGTGACGGGAATCCATCTATCAATTCAACAGACACACCAGCAACCTCTTTTTGTGGGAAAGGCTTGATCTCTGTTTTCAATGTCTTCTGCTGAGTGGGAAGATGAGTGGCAATCTTTCCGGCAATTGCGGATGCTGCCACAACTGCAGGCGATGCCAAATATGCCAATGCAGTCGGATCCCCCATTCGTCCCTTAAAATTCCGGTTGGTTGCGGAAATTCCAACTTCGTTTTCCTTCAATAATCCGATCCCAAGACCGATGCATGGACCACAACCGGGAGGAAGTGCGATTGCTCCTGCATCCAACAGAGTTTGCCAATCCCCTCGACTTTCACTCTCTTGTTGGACTTCGTTTGAAGCAGCAGCGATATAAAATTCAACCTCATTTGCTACCGTTTTCCCCTGGACCACACTTGCAGCTTCGGCCAGATCCTCAACCCTGCTATTCACACAGGATACAAGATAGGCTTTATGAATTTTGATATTTTTTTGATCTGCTTCAAGCGCAGACATCATCGTTTTTACATTTCCGGGACCAGACACCGATGGTTGAACTGTACTTAAATCCAATATCAATTCCTGACGGTAAAGTGCATTCTCATCCGCTTTTAGAGGATTTTCAATTAATTCGTTCAATCTTCTTTCATTAAGTCGAGGATGTTCTCCACCACCATCTGCATCGGATGGTACATTGGCGAGACCTCTTTTACGGATGGTATCAATTCGTTTTCGAATCCAATCAATTGTGACATCATCAATAGGAAATACACCGGCTAAAGCGCCCCATTCAGTGGTCATATTGGCAATGGTTAGTCTTTGCTCAATCGAAAGTGAAGCTAATCCATCTCCGAAAAATTCGATAGCATGATTTAATACTTCATCATGATTAAATGCGCCGCATAGGGCGATGATTACATCTTTCCCTGTCACTCCAGGATTTAGTTTACCCGTCAGGATGACTTTCGAAATTGGTGGAACCTGCCACCAGGTTCGTCCTGTTGCCCAGATCGCAGCGGCATCGGTTCGAACGATGGGAGTCCCCAACACGCCCAATCCACCATACATGTTTGAGTGACTGTCTGAAGCAACCATCATAGTGCCGGGAAAGGCATATCCCTCTTCACACATGATTTGATGACCAATCCCTCGTCCTGCTGGATAAAAATCCACTCCCATATCTGAAGCAAACGCTTCAATTCCATGATATTTTTTCAAATTGGTTTCGCTGGTATCCTGGACATTGTGGTCCAGGGTAAACACCGGCTGTTTTGGATTCTGCATTTTGGATGCACCGATAGCCTTGAATTTATTCATCACCGCACCTGTGTTGTCGTGCGTCATAATGTGGACTGGACGAATAGATAGGTAATCTCCACTCAGGACAACCTGTTCAGGTTTCAATCCAACAGCGAACCGCTGGGCAATTTTTTCAACAAGGGTCTGGCGACCGATATTGGATGTTGGAAATTGGATATTAGATTTTTCTATTGATGAATTATTTGGCACTTCTATGTCCTTTTTCAACCGATTGTAAAAATGAATACAGCTTCTTTCCTAATAAATTCAGTGATTTCATTAATTCTGAAAAGATTTTTTGATCTTTTAATGACCCAGTTTCCCACAATAGCTCCAAATGGTTAATGGATTCAATATTTGATGCTAACGAAAAATTTAAAAATCGTATAAAGTCTTGTTTGTATCGTCGTCGCCCGCACCCTTCTACAATATTAATTATTGTAGATTTACTGGACCGTCGAATCTGACTTCCGGTTTCATACATTTCAAATTGAGGTAATTCTTTTAATATCATTTGATGAATGTCTATGGCATTCTTTTTAGCAAGTTTCCATATTTCCATGTTGTGGTAACTCATTGTCGATTTGTATTAACAAACATTAAATAAATTAGAATAATCGGTAATTACAAGCCATCCAAAATCCCACATCCAATTTCCAACATCTAATATCTGTGTTTACTACTTAAACGGTTCGAAGGATACAAAATCTGCATGATGAACAATAATGGATTCTACAGTTCGCATGCCCAGATCACCTTCCTTGGAGTGCGTGCCGATAATATGTTGCACTTCAGCAGGAAGATCAAATTTGTACGCAATAGCAAGCCCACTGAATGGGTGACGGACGATTTTCCCTGCATTGCTAGTGGCAAGTTTTCCATCTTGAATCTCGTATTCAAGAAGTTTCCCTACGTCAATAAGTATCGCTCCGGAGATGAGAATGTCCATATCGATTTTTATTGCATCACCAAAATTTTTTTTCATCTTATTAGCGATATCTACCGCTAATTGAACACACGTCCGCTTGTGATTCATGAAGGATACATTGCAATTTTTGATTAATAGGGAGAACGGGATCGTTTCCAAATCCTCGGGTGTCAGGACGCTGGATTCTATCGCATACACCCAAGCATTCAACGTTTTTTCCCTCAAATCCTTATCCTTAATCCACTCAATTTCAGGCCAAATTTTTAATACTTTTGATCTCATTTCACTCTCTCCAAAATCAGTGATTGTTTTAGTTTCGCACAGTTACAGAGTTTAGGCGCTTAATGAAGGCTATTCCTGCGTTCTTATTCTAAAGATGGAATCCAGAACTGTACCATCTACCCATTTCACAACACCTACAACTTCATCGGTCAAATCGGGTTTTGCAGGAGCACCTCCAACTAGGTCATCTATTTCTTTCTTGATCTCTTCAATTTTTCTGATGGGTAAATCCGAGTTTTTTGTGGCATCGATGAGATCTTGCCGCAACGGATTAATAGCAATCCCTCTTTCTGTCACAATTACATCAATGAGCTCACCAGGGCCAACCAGAGTCGTAACTTCGTCTACAATAATCGGTACACGATTTCTAAAAGCCGGGATAGGTAAAATTGTACATTTTGAGAATAAACAATTCTGCCATCCACCGATTCCATGAAGCATTCTACCGTCGGAGTGAGTCACAACATTGGCGTTGTAATTCACATCCACTTCGGTGGCGCCCAGAACCACAACATCCACCATGGAGGCGAAATTACCTTTACCGTGCCAATTATATGACGTAAACGGAGACGTATTCACATGACCAGGATTTTCCCGCATGGATCGAACACCTTCCAAGTCAAACGTTTGTCCATCTAAAATGTAATCTGTAAGACCTTCTTCCAGCATTTCTACCAAATATTTTGTTGAGCCACCGCGAATGAACCTGGCTTTTACGTTTGCATCTTTCATCATATCCTTCAGATAGATCGCAAATGCCAGTGCAGTACCTCCAGCACCTGCCTGAAAGCTAAATCCATCTTTCATGATTCCTGCAGCTTGAACGAATTTTGCCGTCAACTCTGCAATGTACAGACGATCAGGAGATCGGGTTAATTCTGTAGTACCGGATACGATTTTATCAGGATCGCCAATTTTATCGAGGACAACCACATGGTCCACATGATTTCCCTGAATCTGCCACGGTACACAAGGAAAGGCTACCAGATTATCCGTTACAACAATAACATGATCTGCATACATGGAATCAGCCAGTCCAAAGCCCAATAATCCACACGCTGAAGGACCCCGGTCACCGGTCGCGTTTCCGAATTCATCTGCAGTGGGAGCGGCTAGGATTGAGATATCAATATGCACCTCACCATCCTGAATGGACTGCCACCTTCCTCCGTGGCTTCTAAGAACGGCTAATCCTTTCATCTTTCCTTGAGATGCGTAGTCACCCAGAGGTCCATTTAGCGACCCTTCAATATGATGGAGGACACCATTTTCCATATGACGGATCATGGGTTTATGGCAGGGAAAAGCCGCGGACGGAAACCATCGAAGATCTTTAACTCCCAATTCTGCAGCAATATCGAAAACCTGATTCATGATCAGGTCACCGTTCCGGAAATGGTGGTGTGAGGAAATGGTCATGCCATCCTTTAGTCCACATTTTTGTAGTGCTGTTTTCAGAGAGTCGACTATTTTATTTCCATCTAAAGGATAGCTCCCACAGCTACGAATTGGTGGGGCAGCTATACTGCCTTGCGGGAAATGTTGGTTTACACCTTTAAAAGGAATAGTCTTAACACCGTTTACTTCTTTCGGTACCCACCTACCTGCTGCATTTTTTATTAAATTTTCCATAAATAGTATTCTATTAGATTGTGAATTATCCGTTGATTTTAGTCATATTTCACTTACTTGTCGTAGTTTCTTTCGATTTTCTGGAGTGTTGAATTCTGTCTGCTAACGATTCCAATCCATATCGAGCAACCCTGTGTCGATTGCGAGCTTGATCGTTGTTTCCGCTCTTTTGACTACGGGTGGATCGATCATTTTACTTCCCAAGGATACAACACCCAAGCCTTTTTTCTGCGCATCTTCAAATGCAATCATGATTCGTTTGGCTTTATCAATTTCCTCTGGAGAGGGTGAGAAGGCTTCGTGAATCGGTTGGATCTGACGTGGATGAATGCATCCTTTCCCATCAAATCCCAAAGATTTTGCTTCTTTAACGGATTGTTCTAATCCCACTTCGTCACTCACATCGGAGAATACCGTATCGATAGCCTGTATCCCCGTTGCTCGGGCGGCATTGATAATCATGCTCCGGGCGAAAAAAGATTCTTTACCGTCGATGGTTCGCTGAGTACCAATATCCGCAGTATAATCCTCTAGACCGATTGCCAAAGCGACCGTATTTGGGCAGGCTTCCGCAATTGACAGCGCATTCAGGATTCCACGCGCACTCTCAAGGATGGGCATTAAAAAAACTGGTTCGGTTCTACCACTGGCTTGCATCAGTTCTGAAATTTTGTTATTTACTATTTTAAGTTGATCAGCGTATTCCACTTTCGGTACTAAGATTAGATGAACCGGATGTGGAATAATTTCCTCAAGGTCGGTGAGCCCCAGATCTCCCTGATTGATCCGTACCATACGTTCGGCGCCAAAAAAATCCAATGTCCGCAATGCATTCCGCACAATTAACCGTGCAGATGGCTTTTCAGTTAGTGCAACCGAATCCTCCAAATCCAAAATGATGGCATCAGGTTTATGAATACCCGCGTTCAGCATCAATTTTGACTGATTTCCAGGGATATACAGTCGACTTCGACGAAATCTTTTTCGAGATGAAGGATACAGAGAGTGGGGTTTGATATCGGGAAGTGAGCGAGATTGTAATTTAGGATTGCATTGTCTGACAACTGCTTCAATCCGAGCTTGGATCACGAATGGAAGTGAACCGTAATCGTTAATAATAAACCGTCCTGAATCAACACTCAAATCCGAGCATACTTGGTATGCGAGATCATTGATGGAGGTTCCATACATGGACTGCACTTTTGAACGAACCTCAATGTTGAGTGTAGAGGAGTTCGGTTCGTAAGTGACGAAACAATCGGACGGCGTATCTACCATCCCAGATACAAAAGTATTCATATGCTCTCTTGAATACATGTCACCGGTCAACCCGGGTTTTCATGCAAATGGATTAAAATGATAAAAAACGTTCAAGCAAATTTGCGAAGTTTTTTTTCTATCTATCTAATAACTTTTGCTGATTGATAAAAAGGGAATGATTAAATCATCCCCTTTCCAAAATACATTTTGTTTGAACCCGTTTACTTTTTATCGGTACTTATTTTAAACGGAATATACAACGGACAACATCTAAACAGGCCTGTTAGCAGCGGAATAAAACCAATATTTGCCCATGCACAGTATGCACCTTCCAATGCATAATAGTTTATCCAGTTCGCTAATAAAATCACTGCGCCGACAGTTATTCTCAACATCCGGTCAGTTTTTCCAATATTACATTTCATAACATACCTTCCTGTTAAACTGTGTCAAATTTATTACAATTATTGATTGAACTGTTATTTTTTAATTCGCACAAAACAGCAACTATAATTTCTCAAACCACATCAGAATACCAATGACAATGAAGCTGACCGCAGCGATTTTTTCAATAATTTCCGTGGGTATTTTCGCGTTTAACCATTCCCCAAATAGAATTGCCAAACCCGTTAAGACAGCAAATGCAATCATGGCACCGATAAATATTCCCCATCCGGAAATTCCTTTAGCTTTCATGGCTAAGGCTGCCAATTGAGTTTTATCTCCCAGTTCTGCCACAAAAATAGTGGCAAATGCTAACCAGACAGCTTTCATAAAAGAATCTCCATTAAGTAATTAAACCTTCAGCCGATGGAAAAGTCAATACTCAGTCCTACTAAATAATACTGAGTAGCAAAATCAGATCAGGATCATCGAAATAAGAAAAACAAGCACACTGAAAAAATAATCAGTAAGATACCGGAAACAGTATTGTGCTTGATAACGAATTCATCAAAATTATAATACAATTTTTCTAACGGTTTGGTAATGCGCCGAGTTGATATCCATTTATCTGAAGATGATGTGATTTTTATAAGTGTATCAGGTGAGAAGATCAGCAATAGCATTAAAATCATTCCAATAGAAATGAAAATGATGATCATCCAATTTAATGTTACGAGTAGCGTTTCTATCAGAAGGCCGTACTTATTATTGATTAAGAATTGCTCAATCAATTCCAAACGGACATTATGAAAATAGATATAAAGACTCAGTGCAAACACAACCAACAGAATCCATCCGAATATGGAATTATATTTCAAAAGCATTTTTTCCGGATTGAACTTTTTATTTCCAACAGGTTTAGTCAACTGTCGGGTTGATATCCACCTACCTAACTTTTGATTTATTTTAATAAAAAGTTCAGGTTTCAACAGTAAAGTAAGTCCCAGAAACATATTTAAGAAACCTGCTAAAATTAGGATTTTATCGATAAATTCAATTAGGATTTCTCTATACATGTACACCTCCGTTGGTTGTGTGGTTGTGCCGATATTATGGTTTACCCTATTAAACCGATAAATATTATCAGTTTTGGGAACTGTAAATTAACACAAATGACGTTTATTGTTTTAAAATACGCTCATAATAATAAGTATTTAAGAATAAGTGGAATTTTGCACCGTACAATTTGGATGGGATTTCAAATTCATTCAGGAATGGGAGTTTGATCGTTTCGCTTTATCATTCCATCTTTCGGTTGATTGATTTAAAAATACGATTTCAGTTTTTCGGCTGATTTCAACCGGTCTTCAAGGTCTTTTTTAATAGCATCCACCCCATTAATTTGATCATCTATTTCGGATAGTGGTGTACCGACTTGAATCGCAAGGGCAGACTCAAGATCTTTTTCCCAAGATTTACTTTTATCCTCCAAAACCTTGGTCGTTGCAGCTTTCAACAGCTCATCCAGATCAGAATCAACAGATGTCTTCGGATTATCGAGTGTACCCGTAACCGTTACGCGTATCTGAAAAGATGGTGTGTTTTTCAACACAGTGTGAACGGTTCGGTTGAGCTCATTACTGTTATCTAATCCCTGATCTGAAAACTGGACTGACCCGAAGTCGATTCTGATTTCAGACTGTAGTCTGCCATCTTCAAGCACACAGGATATGTCGATGTCCGCTTTTCCCGTTTCAATGGATATGGGCATATCGGATGATTCAGAAAGGGTTAACCCTATGATGAGGTAATCTTCTATTTTAACATGAATTGAATCGCTGGAAATATCAGGTTGGGTACGATCAATTTTTCCAACTACATTTAATTCTGACGCCTGGTCCAGTTTATCACCATTAAACGTAAATCTGATGGGATGCTGATAGATCACCTGATCATCAGAAATATCTGTGATCTGTCCTGCAAGCGTACCGATTGATGTGAAAGCGGATATGGACACCATTTGAATTAGCAAATCAGGCATGGGATCAACTTCTTCGAATCGGATATCTACCCCTTTACTTCGATCGATTTTTGAATCATCCCCTTTGGTACGATTTCGCGAAGACAGGAGTTTATCAATCCTCCGGTACCCCGTTATCGCTTTGTCTATCTTAGCGCTCAAGCTCGGTCCCAATATCTGTTTTGAAAATTCCTCTGTCATCAATCCCGGACTGCCATATTTGGCTTTAAGTCGGGTCAGATCTTCCTGAGGTGCTCTGCGGAGTAATTCCTGTCTGGATTTGAAACTGTCATAGGTTACAGAAAAATCGTCGCTCATCTTTCTGATTTCTGTAAAATCGTTTTTTAACTGATTGGTGGTTTTTGCCAATTCTTTTAACTTCTTCTTGGCATTTTTCAGATCTTTATAATCCACCTTTTTCAGATCGGAGATTATATCTTTATACTTTTTCAATTCCTCGCTATTCGGAAGGTTTTCCAAATCAGATTTCCATCGGATTTCAGCCGCTTGAATATCTGCTGATAAAGCGTCAATCTGGTCAATAGTCTGGAGCTGTTCCTGACTGACAATCTTGTTTACATCCGGTAAACCCATTTTTGTGGGATTCGAGGCAGGTTCATTTGTTTTTTGACTTCCAGCGGATGGCGATGATTCAGATGATTCTTTGACAGGTCGCTTATCAATTTTTCCCGAAATAACTCGTGGGGTACCCGTTTGAACCCTTTCCATAATAACATCGCTGATGATTAGTTTGCGGTTGAGTAATTGATAAAAATCCAGATGCAAGGCCACTTCGGCTGCATCGACGATATTGGTCATGGGTTCGTCTGGGTCAGTTATCTGCAAGCCGGATAACGATATTCCCAGCGGAAAAAGGGAGATATCCACTTCAGCAACATCCACCGTAGCGCCATTGATTTCAGTACCCTTCTTTTCAATAGCGTTTTTGATCAACGAATCTGCAAACAGGATGTAAAACGTAGCTATCAATGCAGTCAATAATAAAAAAGCGATGAGTCCAGACCAGCGAATCCATTTGCTCATGATCCACCCCCTACTCCTGACAAGGATTGATATACTCGGTAGAGTTTATTGGCTTTCAGCAATTTCAGTAATCTGGTTTTTTGCACCCACTTCAGTATGTGATCCCGGTACTTATTGATGCCGATTCTGGAAAAGACGACCACCGGGAAAAAGAATATGAGGGAAATTAACAGACTCCCCGCAACGATGGTGTTATATCCCCTCTCCAGTTTCCAGAAAGTGGTATTATACAAAGCGGTCCAGAATCCGTTGAGAGATGACCATGTGAGAATCTCACGCCCGATCAGGTGGAAAACCGGATCCAATAGAAAAGCGATTCCACTAAAAAAACCGAATCCCAGTACAAAGGTTACCAGGTTCACTCGCAGAAACAAAACCAGAAACAAGATCAGAAGATTGTGGAGACTCCCCACCGGAGTCAATCCCGCTACCATGGCAAAGCCTAGGGCAAGGCTGATCTGCATAGGGTCAGTTTCTGAATTCAAGACTTTGAGTAATTTTGCAATCATTTTCAACATGATGATCTTCTCCGGTTTGATGAGTAATGACAATAATCTAAAATTATCACCAATAGAAACAATAAAATATCCATAATCTTGGTTCTATAATCTGGCACCATCATCATCTATGACACCGTTCCGGTGATTCCAGTTGGGGGATTCATGCATCGCCTGGACTGTTCCACGATGATCTCTATCCAGCTTAAATTTCGTTTATGCCACCAATGCCAAAGACTAAAACATCACCTAATCCTCCACCCATTCGGATCGTATTTATGGCGGATACCCATTTGGGATTCGATTCTCCTATCCACCCACGGATACAACGCCGCCGTCGGGGTGATGACTTCTTCATGAATTTTCAGCGAATCCTGGATTATGCAATTGATCACAAAGTGGATTTGGTCGTCCACGGTGGGGATCTGTTCTTCAGAGCCAGAATTCCAAAACCGATCGTAGATCAGGTCTATACCCAACTTCGGGAATTTTCGCAGTCGGGTATCCCCATGCTAATCGTTCCCGGAAATCACGAATTCTCTCGATTACCCGAACCCCATCGAATTGACCAGCAGAATATTTACCTGTTTGAAACACCGGGTACATTTCAATTTCAGATTCGAGGAACCCGTATTGCCATTGGTGGATTTCCCTTTCACAGAAAAAATATCCGGGATCGATTTTCAGAATTAGTGTATGAGACAGATGTTCTGAAGTCTATTGCAGATATTCGGTTGCTGGTGATCCATCAGGCGGTTGAAGGTGCGCAGGTGGGGAAATCAAACTACACGTTCCGGTCGGGTGAAGACGTGGTGCGTGGGAGAGATATTCCATCCGGAGTTCATGCAGTATTGGCGGGGCACATTCATCGGCAGCAGATTTTAACATTTCCTCAAAAGACCGGTCCGTCCGTACCTGTCATTTATAGTGGCTCCATCGAACGAACGTCTTTTGCTGAACGTGATGAGCAAAAAGGATTTTATGTCATTGAGTTTTCAAAGACAGGCGAACGTTGGGGATTATCCAACGCAGAGTTCCATCCATTACCGGTTCGGCCCATGGTGGATATTAAACTGGATTTATCCAGTCTGACACCGGAAAATCTGGATTCCAAGTTGCCAGAACTATTAAAAAACCTAGATCCACATGCGGTAGTGCGAATATCCTGTAAAGTGGTACCGGAACTTTGGCTTCGTAAAAAATTGACTGCCGAATACCTGCGTTCAATATCTTCACCAATGATGAACATTTCAATTGGATCTTCATTTTTACCAAGTCGTCAATATGATAAAGGTCAAAAAACTCGTCTTAAAAATCAGATACGACTAACTTTTATAAAATAAATTTATTTATTTTAATCATAATCATGATCTGAAACGGCTTAAGAATTTAAATAAATATAATTTCCTGCCAGTTAAATTTCCTTTCTCTCCTCTCGATATTTTTCTAATTGCCTTTTAAGTCTGATCTTCAAATCACACATAAAAAGATATGAACATATGATTATCATGGAACTATTATTATATAAGACTTGATTTGTCGTATTTAATATTTATAAAATTTAACAAATTCTCGTTCCTGTTTAACTCATTTTAATCATCACCACAATTAGAAATGGAAAACTACATGACATCAAAAATAGTCATTTTATGGATACTTGCAGCATCTTTTTGTACCAGCATTTCCTTCGCCGGTCAAGCAGACGAAATAAAACAGGAATCGGATCAAAATTTTCGATCTGAAAATTCTGTGATCAATAATGGTTCCGAAAACTCACTTCGAAATACTCAAGAGATTATTGGGTGTACCGATCCGGGTTCATGCAATTATAATCCGGATGCCACTCTTGATGATGGTTCGTGTGAATATGAAGACGATTGCGGTGTGTGTTTTGGGGAAAACCTGGACATGGACGACTGTGGTGTATGCTTTGGTGAGAATGCCGATATGGATTGTGCAGGTGAGTGTTATGGTTTTGGTGGCTATGATGTTTTTGGCACTTGCTGCCAATGGCCTGAAATGGACTGTGCAGGAGTCTGTTTTGGTACAAACCTCTACGATGACTTCGACACTTGCTGTGAAGTTGGTGAAATTGATGACTGCGGAGTCTGTTTTGGTGAAAATGCTGATCAGGATTGTACCGGTGAGTGTTTCGGTACTGCTGCAATTGGGGTTTTTGGCTTTTGCTGCGAATCAGTTGAAATTGATGACTGCGGTGTCTGTTTCGGTGAAAATGCCGATCAGGACTGTACAGGTGAATGTTTCGGTACTGCTGCAATTGATGAATGGGGCGATTGCTGCGAATCAGTTGAAATTGATGACTGCGGAGTCTGTTTTGGTATGAATGAATATATGGATTGCGCCGGTGAATGTTATGGTTTTGCTTACGAAGATGATTGCAGTGTTTGTTCTGAAGGTAGTTCCGGTCATACTGCCAACAGTGATCAGGATTGTGCCGGGGTCTGTGAAGGCGATCATTTGATTGACGATTGCGGAAGCTGTGAAGACCCTGCTCATTTTAATCAAGACATGGATTGTGCAGGTGAGTGTTATGGTATGGCTTATATCGATGATTGTGGCATCTGCGATGGCGGAAATCAC
>JABMOW010000098.1 GCA_013204025.1 Fidelibacterota bacterium
ATCTCCATGTTGTGATACGGTTCACCAAGCGAAAGTAAAGCGTCGTTCGCTATCGCTCTCTCCGCTTTACTTTTTCCAGCACTCGTAGCTTATTTAATCTTTCATATTACGACACAGTTAAAAAATCACGTGGCAATACACAAAGTATCGGTGGTTTTCAATTTAGTATCGTTTCAAGTTTAAGCGATTTAACTATTTCAGGTGGCGGTGGTGGATCAGCTGGTAATTCTGGGTTTATGATATCAACCAATAGCAGCGGTTTGGTTTTGGGATTCTCATTGACAGGGTCAGAAATTGGTGAATTCCAAGGTAACTGTGACAATGGAGAATTCATGGATTGTAACGGAAATTGTTTTCCCAATTCAAATTTCTCCTTTATTGGTGATGGAAATTGTGACGACAGTGAAGAACTAAATTTGGATTGTATCAGACTAGAATTCGATGGAGGTGACTGTATTGTAACCGACTGTTTTGGCACTCGTGACGGCGATGCTCATTTCGATGATTGTGGTATCTGCTGTGATGGTGGTACCGGGGTTGAATGCTCTTACTGGAATAGTTCTGATGATTTTGGCGGAGCAATGGACTGTACCGGGATGTGTTTTGGTGATGCCATCATCGACGACTGCGAAATCTGTGCCGGTGGTGATACCGGGTTAGAACCCAATTTCTGCGATGAAGAAATGGACGATATGATCTGTTGGGGAGAATACTCCGGTCCCGATTTTGATGGCTGTGGAGAATGTTTCGGTGAAACACGCAATCAAGACTGTATGGGAGAATGTTTCGGTACTGCCTATGAAAACGAATGTGGATGTGTGGGTGGATCCTCTGGACTCGAACCGGATTATTGCTATGGGTGTACCAATCCTGATGCCTATAATCATGATCCGGGTGCGATTTTTGACGATGGGAGCTGTATAACCGGCGGAGATGCGTATCTTTATATTTCCGGAGCTACTGATTCGGCTGTTGAAATCTCCATGATCAATAGCGTCGCTGTGTACGGGTTTCAGTTTACAATCGTTACATCTCCCGAATTAGAAGCAGCATTTGGAGACGCCTTTGGTGGATCTGCTTCAGATAATGGTTTCATGGTTTCTACAAATACCAGCGGGTTGATTTTGGGATTTTCCTTTACCGGCGGTAGCATTTCACCCGGAGATGGTGTGTTAACCAACGTAAACTGGAGTTTTACAGGATCCAATGGGATTCTCGATTTAGAGCTAACTTCATTTTCAGGTGCGGGAGGCTCATCAATGGACATCGTTGTGGGTGGCCCTTTTGAAATTGGTTCGGGAGGATATGAAGTATTTGGGTGTACAGATCCTGATGCTTTGAACTATGATCCATTCGCAAATTTGGACGATGGGAGCTGCATCTATGATGAGTTGCTTACCCAGCTCATCGATTTAACTTCTGGTGGACCAAACTGGGTATCCTTTTATATCATTTCTGAATTAAACAATATTCAAACAATTTTTCAACCTCTCATCGATAATTCAACTCTAATTTCAATAACTGGAAGCAATGGGGGAGGACTTTATTTTAATAATTCAGAATGGGTAAACTCAATTGGTGGAATTGATCCGGGTGAAGTTTATACCGTTCATGTAAATTCAGATATCCAATTGCAAGTCCAAGGAGAATTAATTCCCCTGCCTGTATCAATTTATCTCAATGAAGGTGTGAACCTAGTGGGGTATCCGTTAAGCGTGAGCCAAAATGTCGTATCGGTTTTTCAATCATTTATAGACGAAGGTGTTATCACAACAATCACGAATAATAATGGAGATATAATCATACCTGAATACAACATTGTGGGATTTGAAGAATTTTTACCTGGTGAAGGGTATCAGGTATCTATTAATACACCCATTGTTGTTCATTTTTGTGAAGTACCCTCAGGATGCAACGCTGTGGTTTTTGGATGTACAGATCCAACATCATGTGATTTTGATCCTAATGCTACAATTGATAATGGTAGTTGTTATGGATGTGCCATCGGTGATGCAAATGGGGACGGAAGCATAGATATATTAGACATTGTTGTAATTATTAATTTGATATTTATGGGGGAATATAGTCCCGCGGCTGATGTGAATGGAGATGGAATAGTTGACATGTTGGATATTGTATCTAGTATTAGTTTCATATTGGGAACAATTGAGCCACCAAGTGAAACTGAAATAGTTGATATTCAATTCACCGAATCGTCTGCATGTTTCACTGCGGATTTTACTGTTCAGGGTTTACAAATGTCCATTCAGCACGGTGAGAATTTTGAACTCACATTAACTGAAAATGCCCAGGTCGCAGACTATGAAACCCAGGGTAATAGCACCCAAATTATCTTCGTCCTACCTGAAGGACCGGAGTTGTTCGAAACAACTGGTCCATTTGTTATCGAAGAAGTCTCTGCGGCTTCAGGGTCCGGTTATGCAGATGTAGAGATTTTGTATGGAAGTTGTGGATCAGAACTGGAACTGATATCTGGGTGTACCGATCCGGAGGCAGCAAATTATAATCCTGATGCTATGATAGATGACGGAAGCTGCTTATACGGAGAAGTGGTCACCCAGACTTTTGAATTAGATCCATTCCTTAATAATCTTATCTCGTTTTACATTCATCCATTAAATCCGTTGATGATGGACATTTTCCAACCATTAATCGATTCTGGTTGTCTAATTAATGTGTTAGATGATTCAGGTCAAAGTTTCTGGGAGACACAAAACTGGATGGTGGATATTTCAGAGGCTTATTCGGTTTCTGTATTAACATCATGCACATTAGAAGTGCCTGGCGTTATTATACAGCTTCCGTTTACAATCTCACTATCATATGAAGAAAACTTGATGGGATATCCACTAATGGTTTCACAAAGCCCGGTTATATTCTTTGAGGAAATTATTTCATCCGGCGTATTACAAATGGTTACTAATGATAGCGGAGAGATGTTTGTCCCTGAATATGGAATTAATTTAATCGATGCTTTGTTGCCTGGAGAAGGGTATTCCGTTTTTGTGACAGCGGATACGCAGTTTGATGTCAACCTTTCAGACTGCACCGACCCAGATGGCTGCACATATCTCCCGCAGGCTAATATTGACGATGGGAGCTGTCTCTATGATGATTGTACCGGTGAATGCGGAGGTGAGGCAATCGTAGATGAATGCGGAGCATGCTGTGAGGGTAACACAGGAAGTGAGTGCTCATGGTTTAACGGAATAGATGATTTTGGCGGTGCGTACGATTGCGTAGGATATTGCTACGGACCCGCTTTTCTCGGTGAGGATGGATATTGTTATATAAACCCAGAAGACGTTGGATATTTGACTGATGATGATTTCTGGGATTGCAACTGGGAAGTGTATGGTTCAGCATTAGAAGATGATTGTGGCATCTGTTCCGGTGGACATACCGGTCTTAATCCCAATGAATGCGACGGATCAATGGATGATCTGATCTGTAATGGCAGCTTTAACGGTCCTGATTTTGATTCTTGTGGTGTCTGTTTTGGTGAAGATTCAGTCTTGGATTGTTCGGGAGTGTGCTTCGGTAATGCACAGGAGGACGAGTGCGGATTCTGTGATGAAAATCCTGAAAATGACAATCTCACCTGTACCGGGTGCATGGACGAGACTGCGTGGAATTACGAGGATTCTGCTCTTTTCTCCTGCGAGGACTGCTGCGAGTATACCATTCAGCAACCGGTGGCAATCAATGCACTTGCCTGGAATATGGTATCGCTAAACGTGACGCCTGCATATCCCCTGGTATCTGATAACTTTTTACCTGACCAGACACTGATAGTCCGAAATGACGCTTCCCAATACTACCTTCCTGAATATGGTGTCGATATGATCGGTGAACTTCAGGTAGGTGAAGGGTACGAAGTTTATTTATCCGGGCAGGCAGATATGGTATTATCTGCTGAGGGATTTTCCATCAATCCGTTAGATTATCCAATCCAACTTTCGCCACTGTTCTGGAATATGGTTGGATATCTGTTAACAATTCCTGCGCCCATCGCGGACGTAATGGCGGATATCCCTGTATTGATTGCACAAGATTCAAACGGACATTATTTCCTGCCTTCACAAAGCGTGAACAGTATTGATGCCACTGGTGGAATGCAACCTGGGAAAGGATATCTGGTTTACCTTTCGGGCTACGATCCGGCTACTCTCATTTATAATGAAAGTATTTTAACTCGCACCAATATTGAAGATATACCAATCACCGAAAGTATCGATGAAGTAGAATACTTTAGTGTTTACTCTACCGGACGCCCCTATCCCATCATCATCACAGACATCATCGGTGATCTGGAGGCTGGCGATGAAATCGCGGTTTTGGCACATGGAAATATCGTTGGTGCTATAAAAGTAACTGATGGTGGATTCCCCATGGTTCTGACTGCATGGCAAGGAAGTGACGATTTTGGTGTTCAACTGGATGGCTGGATGCCCGGTGAGGAGATTGGTTTTCAAGCTTGGGATCGCTCCTCCGGTCTTATAGGTGAGATCATGACTGATCCGGCGATTGAGTCTATTGGGGACGCGCTATTTTCAGTGGTTCGGCTGATTGTACCTCCTAATGCAATCGTTCCCACAACATTTGCATTGCATCCGGCATATCCGAATCCGTTTAACGCAGCGACGGTCATCACGTATGATTTGCCTGGAGAGAGTCGAATATCAGTTGTAATTCTCGATCTGTTAGGGCGAGAAGTGGCAGTACTGGTCAATCACAATCAATTGCAGCAACCGGGAAGATATACCGTTCGATGGAACGCCGATAAGTCCACTAGCGGGATTTACCTTATAAAGATGAGCACACCGCAAACGACAATCATTCGAAAAGTGATGTTGGTGAAATAGCGGTTTTGTAAGTAACCTATGTGTAAATCAGGCATCGTAATTCCATATTATCGTCTCCTCGGTACCTGAAAGCGATAGTCACGAATTCATTAACAGATTTATCTGGAGAAACGATGCAACACGACAATTGGAATTGCCCCAAGTGCAAAAATGAAGAGTACGAAACCGGTCAATTCGCCGCTACAGGTGGAGGGATCACCAAATTTTTAGATATCCAAAATAAACGATTTACAACAGTAACCTGCACCCAATGCAAGTACACGGAAATCTACAAATCAGATACATCCACACTGGAAAACGTTTTCGATCTGTTTACCAGTTAGTTAACCCTTATTCGGATCAATCCAGACAGGGTATGTGAGTACAGATCGAAATTTCTGGCATTACCAGGAGTGATTGGAAAAATTTAGAAATATTTATAATTAACCTGAAGGTATTATGAAAAAACTAATATTCTTACTTACAATCGCCATTAGTTATTCCCAGTCAGCTACATTGAATTTTGGTAACATCGATTATGAGAATAATACTCTTGAGATATTGGCATCCACAGACATGGTCATTCTTGGATATTCATTGCAACTGACGGGGCTTACACTTACAGGATGTCAACAGGTGATGTGGCAAAGTGAGGGGTGTATGTGTGGATATTCAAGTGATGGAAATCTTATTGGTTGGGCATTTGATGGTATGCCGCTGTATCCGGATGAGGGAGTGATGGTTATAGTTAGCTTTGAAAATGGAGAAGATTCAGAAGTGTGTATCGAAGATCCAATTTTTGCTATAGAAGCCAGTGATCCCATTATACCTGAAACCGGAGATTGTATCTGGGCTGAATTTGATCAAACACCGCCGGATGTCATCATCAGTTTTGGAAATCTGGATTTAGAAAACAACATTGTAGAATTCAATATTACCACATTAGAGCCTGTTTGCTGCATGCAATTTGATGTGGTTGGAATAACATTGGGAAATTGGCTTTGGGAGATGGGTGGGTTAGTGTATGAGAACGGTTTAATGGCAGGTTCCACAACTGATGGTGGTGTGTTAATTCATGAGTTTGGATTTGAGGGTTTCGTCCCCCCTGAAAATGGAATGTTGGCAGCCTTTGAAATTGTGTCCATTGATAGTCTTTATGCTTGCATTGAAAATCCGGAGGCGAATTTCTTTGGTGATATTCTGATTGTAGAAGCAGGGGAGTGCATTTCAACGAATGGATGTACTCTTATGGGTGATGTAAATCAGGATAATTTTCTGAATGTTTTGGACGTGGTAATAGTGGTTGACTGTATTCTCAATTCATCAGATTGTCCCTGTGGAGATTTGACTGAAGACGAAACATTAGATGTAATCGACCTATTTTATATGATTGCATTAATTTTAGAAGACAATTAATATAACAAATAATCTAATTATTAAGAGGAGATTATCATGAAAAATATCATTTTATTCTTTATCTTGTGTTTATTATGTTTCTCTTGCAATAATAATACAATAGGTAGTCCGAATACGAGCATTAATGAGAATCCTGACGCTATCATTCCGATCGGAAATTGGAGCTTCGATGGGTACCAAGATGGTATTAGCACCTATTTATCTGTAAGTGAATTTGAACCATTTGATTATGGATTTTCATTTTTCCAAGATGGAATATATCTTTATCGGTTCATTTTTTGCGCTACACCACCTGGATCAGCAGAAATCATCGAGGGTATCTGGGAAAGGATTGATGAAGACCTGTTCACTGTGACATATCAAATGCCTTCATCTGATATTGTCCACATTGATACGATGGAAGTGATCCTGTTTGAAAATGATGAATTGCAAGTAATTTGGATTGAGTACGAGATTCTCGCCCAATAACCAACCAGAATAATTATCCGTTTACTCGTCGATGCTCCTTTAACAAGCACTTATCCTGAACCGCTAGTAATCCAGCATTTTCAGCGATCACAATTGCTTTATCGTTGATCACACCTTCCTGAAGCCATAATACCTTTGCACCGATTTCTACTGCGGATGTTGCGATAGGGATACAGGTGTCGGACGAACGAAAGACATCCACAATTTCCACTGGAACCGGTATGGATTTCAATCCGGGGTAACAGGTGAGTCCTCCAATTTCTTTCTGACCCGGATTTACGGGAATGATGGTATAGCCCTGACTTTTCAAATACATGGCTACCCGATAAGACGGGCGATCTGGATTTGGAGACATCCCCACGACAGCAATGGTTTTCATTTCAAGTATCTTTTCAATGGTTGTGTTCATCGTAATTCCTCATTATTACACTGCTTTCGATATTAAATAACGGATAAAGTTACAACTGCATCAAAGGCTGAAAATAATCATGTAAGTTGGGTTACAATTTGAAGTGATTTAACGTTGAAACAAATTGGTATGGCAGGAGGAATAATCCTAAATTTCATGTCATGAAAAAAATTGCAGAGTACAAGAAGAATGCCTGATATTATCAAAATTTATACGTTTTGCGCTGCACACCAGTATCATAATCCTGTTTGGGATGATGAAAAAAATTACATGGTGTTTGGCGATGATGTGAGAGTGCATGGTCACAATTATGAATTGAAAGTGACTGTGGGAGGTCCTATTGATCCGGGTTCCGGTTTCATTATCAATTTGGCGGAATTGAACAAAGCAGTTCAGGATAAGATCATCGCGGTATTGGATCATTCTCAAATTGAGAAGGATATCCCTTGGTTTAAAGGTAAGCAACCATCCACCGAATACCTCACAATATTTATCTGGGATAATCTGGTTGAGCATATCCCGCCACCGGCATTTCTAAAACGAATTCGAATCAAAGAAACACCAACGATTTACACAGAATATTTCGGTCCCCAAGGAGAAAACAATGACCCCCGCTAATTTGAAAAAACTCGAAAGCCTAACCTTTGATTTACTAACGGAATTGGGCGAAGATCCCACTCGTGAGGGATTGGTCCGAACTCCGCATCGAGTTGCAGAAGCTTGGAAATTTTTAGCTGGCGGGTATAAACAGGATCTGGATTCCATCATCAACGATGCGATTTTTAATGAGAAATATGAGGATATGGTGATCGTTCGGGATATCGATTTTTTCAGTCTGTGCGAGCATCATCTGTTACCATTTTTCGGAAAAGCTCATGTAGGGTATATCCCTTCAGGAAAAATCATCGGGTTATCCAAAATCCCCAGAATCGTAGAAATGTTCGGACGCCGTTTACAGGTTCAGGAACGTATGACGCATCAAATTGGCGAAACCTTGAATTCCGTATTGAATCCCAAAGGTGTTGCAGTCATTCTGGAAGGACAACATATGTGTATGCAGATGAGGGGCGTGGAGAAGAAAAACAGCTATGCTACAACATCCTGCATGACGGGCGTGTTCAGAGAAGATGCCCGGACCAGAGAAGAATTTTTAAATATCATTTCCAAACGAGTTTGATAGGTAGAATTGGATAGCACTGATATGTCGAAATCACAATCAACACAACATAATGACGTAATCATCATCGGGGGTGGACCCGGTGGTTATGTGGCTGCTATCCGTGCAGCGCAGTTGGGGAAAAGTGTGGCAGTGATTGAAGCTGACAGTCCAGGTGGCGTGTGTCTGAATTGGGGATGCATCCCTACAAAAGCGCTACTTCACAATGCGGAAGTCCTGCACACTATGCAAAATTCGCGAAAATTTGGCGTTCAGGCAGATTCCATTACCGTTGATTGGAGCAGAGGTATTAAACGATCTCGAGACGTGGCCAATCGGTTAAGCAAAGGCATTGAATATCTGTTCAAAAAAAATAATATTGAACTGATACGGGGTAGAGGAACTCTCATCGATGCCACTCATATAGAAATCAAAAAAGATGATACCTTCGAAATTCGATCTGCAGATAATGTCATCATTGCCACTGGCGCCAGAGCGAAATGGTTTCCAGGAATGGAACCTGATGGCGATAGGGTCATCACAGCTCGTGAAGCCATGGTCCTTGATCAACAACCGGCAAGTATTGCCATTATTGGTGCTGGCGCAATTGGTGTTGAGTTCGCTCATTTTTTCAACAGATATGGGACTAAGGTTGATCTCATCGAAGCCTTACCGCATATTCTGCCTATCGAAGACGAAGAAATTTCAATCGAACTTGAACGAATTTTCAAAAAACGAAAAATAAAACTCCATACCGGGATGATGGTCGAAGCAATTGAAAAATCGGGAGATGGGGTAGTTGTACAGTTTAACAGTGGCGATCAGATCGAAACTGAAAAAGTTTTGGTTGCTGTAGGTGTTCAAGGGAATATTGAGAATCTGGGTCTTGAAAAATTAGGTATCATCGTTGAAAAAGGCTGGATAAAGACCGATGAATTCATGCAAACGAACATTCCAGGTGTCTATGCTATTGGCGATGTGGCAGGACCACCTTGGCTGGCGCATATTGCATCTGCTGAAGGGATCACGGCTAGCGAGCATCTGTGTGGGAAATCTCCTGCACCTATGGCTTACGACAATGTCCCTGGATGCACGTATTGCGAACCGCAGGTAGCTTCGGTTGGTCTTACTGAAAAAGCAGCGATTGACGCTGGATTTGATATTAAAGTGGGCCAATTCCCATTCCGAGCGTTGGGTAAAGCCATGGCCACTGATAATACTGACGGATTTGTTAAAGTAATTTATGAGAAAAAATATGGTGAACTGCTGGGGTGCCATATCATTGGTGCCGAAGCCACCGACCTCATCACTGAAATGGGTGTTGCACGAAAATTAGAAACCACCTGGCATGAAATTCTCCATACCATCCATCCGCATCCCACATTATCAGAAGCATTGATGGAAGCCACAGCCGATGCGCTGGGGGAAGCAATCCATATTTAGCTGATGGCGAAAATGATGTCTGAAATACCAGTTCTCGAATCTCAACAGTGTCATCATGTGATACAGAAAATAAATGGTGACCCAATCCCTATTTATAATCAAATTATGAGTCTATGTGACGAACCTGTAAATTATTTTTGGCTGGGACGGCAGTCGTTTCAACCCGTTTGGGACTTACAGAAGATGATTCATGCAGCCAGAGTAGAAAATCGAATTCCTGATGTGGTTTTGCTTTTGGAACACGATCCTGTGTACACTTTTGGAAAAAACGCCAATCGCGATCATCTATTACCATCCTATTCAAAAGATGCAGATGTGATCTCCATCGACCGCGGTGGGGATGTGACCTTTCACGGTCCGGGACAATTGATAGTATATCCGATCTTAAACCTGCGGGATTACCGGAAAAGTGTTTCATGGTACATGAGAAGTCTGGAAGAAGTAGTGATCCTGACACTTAAAGAATTTGGCATTGAATCCCACATCCGAGATGGCATGACCGGTGTGTGGATAGACGATGAAAAAATTTGTGCTATGGGTGTAAGGTTATCACGATGGGTGAGTATGCACGGGTTGGCATTGAATCTGGACACCGACTTGGCATACTTCAATGGGATTATCCCCTGTGGTATCTTTGAATGTGGGGTAACATCGTTAAATGAACAAACTCGATATGACATTTCCATGCCTCAATTGATGGAATCATTTATGAAGGCTTTTAAAGCGGTTATTCAACCAACACTGGAAAAGTACGAGGAATTATAAGTGTATGAAATTGTACGGTTTTAACAAAAAAGAATTATTAGCCTTTTTTCGGACGATGGCATTATCCAGACAACTGGATAAAAAACAGCTCATCCTTCTCAAACAAGGGAAGGGCTTTTTTCATATCGGTGCGGCGGGGCATGAAGCGGCACAGGTGGCTGCGGGCTCCTGTTTTATTCCAGGACAAGATTATGCCTTCCCATATTACCGTGATCAGGGATTATGTTTGCAGTGGGGGATGACTTCCCGCGAAATTTTACTCAGCTTTTTATCCAAAGTAGACGACCCCAATTCAGCTGGACGACAAATGCCACAGCATTATGGTCACAAATCCCTACGAATCGTTACGCAATCCAGCCCTACGGGAACCCAATACCTTCAGGCAGTTGGATCTGCTTTTGCATGCAAGCGAGCTGGTAATAAAGCAGTGGTTTATGTGTCATCAGGAGAGGGAACCACTAGCCAAGGTGATTTTCATGAGGCATTAAATTGGGCCAGCCGCGAAAAAGCACCGGTAATTTTTCATATCGAGAATAACGGTTATGCTATCTCGGTTCCAGTAGAGGATCAAACCGCTGGGGGATCCATTTATAAAATTGCTGCAGGCTACGAATCCCTTGCTCGGTTCAATGTGAACGGGACAGATCTGTTTGAGACCCGCATGGCATTTACAAAAGCCATCGAACGGGCACGCCGTGGGAAAGGACCTGGGATCATTGTCTCTAATGTAGTTCGCTTGATGCCACACTCTTCTTCGGACGATCAAAGGAAATACCGTTCCAAAGAAGAATTGGATGCAGATGTTTTAAAAGATCCATTACATCTGTTCAGGATAAAATGCGTCGAGTCCGGCATTTGCACAGATAAAGATTTTGATATGATCCTTGAGGACGTAAAAAGTCAGGTGAATGAAGATACGGTATGGGCAGAAGCACAAGAATCACCGGATGCAAAACAGATAGAAGCCCATTTATTTGCTTCTGTTGACGTTCCAATTGATACAGTTTCTGAACCTACTACCGTCGGGACCAAAACTGTTCTTGTAGATGCTATTAACCATGCCTTGGATGAAGAATTAACCGCCAATGAAAAAATGGTGGTCTATGGTCAGGATGTTGCAGGACAGAAGGGGGGAGTTTTCACGGCTACACGGGGACTCACAGAAAAATTCGGTAAAAGCCGGGTATTCAATTCGCCTTTAGCGGAATCTTCCATCATTGGTACAGCCGTCGGTGCAGCTTTATGTGGAATGAAACCCGTAGTAGAAATCCAGTTTGGCGATTATATCTGGACAGCAATGATGCAATTACGTAACGAAGTGTCAACCATCCGATATCGGTCAAATGGCGAATGGTCATGCCCCATGGTGATCCGTGTCCCGGTGGGTGGATACATTCACGGCGGTTTGTGTCACAGCCAAAGTATTGATGGTTATTTCACTCATCTGCCTGGTATTTATATTGCGTATCCATCCAACGCTGCTGATGCAAAAGGGCTTTTAAAAATGGCATGCCGGATGGATGATCCGGTTTTATTCCTGGAGCATAAAGGACTCTACCGTCAAGGATATGCTTCATCGCCTGAGCCTTCTGAATCATATTTACTACCATTCGGGAAAGCAAAACATTGTTTAACAGGAGATGACTTGACCATCATCACATGGGGGGCTTTGGTCCAAAAATGTCTCGACGCTGTTCGGAAAACAAAAGTTTCAGCCGATGTGATTGACCTACGGACATTAAATCCATTGGATATGCACACGATATTGGAATCTGTTAAAAAAACCAGTAGAGTCCTTGTCGTTCACGAAGATAATATCACCAACGGATTTGGTGCAGAAATTGTCGCTCGGATTGCAGACGAAGGATTTGAACTACTTGACGCACCGGTAAAACGAGTTGCTTCAAAGGATTTGCCTATTGCTTATGCTCCGGTGTTGGAAAATGCAATCCTTGTACAGACAAAATGGATAATAGACGCCATTAACGAAGTTATCGAATATTAATTAATCAATATAATCAAGGTATAAAATGAAATTGTTAGGACTGGATTACACAGATATCAGCCATGCATTCAGCGAAGAAGAGTTGATGGTGCAAAAAACCGTCCGTGAATTCGTTGATTCGGAATTGGCTCCGGTGATCGATGACCATTTCAGAGAAGGGAGCTTCCCCTTTGATTTTGTAAAAAAATTCGGCGAATTGGGATTGCTTGGCATCAACCTGCCTACGGAATATGGATGCGCAGGGATGTCCAATCTGGCCTATGGGCTGGTCTGTCAGGAATTGGAACGCTGCGATTCAGGTATCCGTTCATTTGTATCCGTGCAGGGATCACTGGTCATGTATCCCATCTTCGCGTTTGGTTCGGATGATCAGAAAAATAAATATCTGCCTGCTCTAGCATCCGGTGAGATGATTGGATGTTTCGGACTTACCGAACCCGATTATGGATCAAATCCATCCGGGATGATCACTCGTGCCACCAAAACTACCGGAGGTTATTTGCTGAATGGGGCAAAAATGTGGATTACCAACGGTTCTATAGCTCATCTTGCTGTGGTTTGGGCAAAGACCGAAGATGGAAAAATCCACGGTTTTCTAGTAGATACAGCAAGCGAAGGATTTTCAGCGCCGATGATGAAAAACAAATGGTCATTGCGCGCATCGATCACCTCTGAATTAATTTTTAATCAGGTATTCGTTCCGGAAGAAAATATGCTCCCGAGCGTCAGTGGATTAAAAGGACCGCTGAGCTGTTTGAATCAAGCTCGATACGGCATTGGTTGGGGAACTTTAGGGGCTGCCATGGCGATGTATGAGACCGCTTTGAATTATGCCAAAACGAGAATCCAATTCGACCGGCCGATTGCAGGATTTCAACTGACTCAGGAAAAACTGGTGTGGATGTTGACAGAAATCACAAAAGCTCAATTGCTTGCTCTTCAAGTTGGGAAAAATAAAGATTCAGGGACACTTCGTCATCAGCAGGTATCCATGTTGAAGCGAAATAATACCTGGGTCGCCCGGGAATGCGCCAAACTAGCTCGCGAAATCTTGGGCGCTAATGGCATTTCAGGAGAGTACCCTATCATGAGACATCTGATGAATATCGAAAGTGTGTACACTTACGAAGGTACTCATGACATGCACACCCTCATCATGGGCGAAGATATTACAGGCACGTCGGCTATCCGATAAATTTATATGAAAAAACTAGCAGAATTTATCATCCAAAAAAATGTTCCGATAGGGGAAGATGCCACCTCCATCGAACATCGAAGCAAAATCGGCAACGTTCAGGGCTGGATATCGGTTTGGGGAAATGCCATTTTGTTCATCCTTAAATTTGTGTTGGGCATGTTTTCCGGTAGCATTGCGTTACTTGCAGACGCTTTTCATACACTTTCGGATGTGATCACCAGTGGAATTGTCATATTTGGGTTCCATATTGCGAAAAAACCAGCAGATAAGGAACATCCTTTTGGGCATGGCAGAGCCGAAACCATTGCCACGCTAACCATCGCCCTTCTTTTGGGATTTGTGGGTTTTGAGTTTCTAAAAACAGGTATCCACCGGATATTAAATCCCTCCGAAATTCAAGCAAATTGGTATTTAGTGAGCGCTGTCGTTCTCACTATTCTGGTAAAGGAATGGATGGCGAAACTGGCATATCATCTTGGGGATATCATCGATTCAGATACACTGCGGGCAGATGCGCTCCACCATCGAAGCGATTCATTGTCTTCAGTTTTGGTGGTAATCTCGCTAATATCAGTGCGCTTTGGGTACACACTCGTGGATGGATTGATGGCAATTGGAGTGGCAGGATTTATGCTATATTCAGGATACTCTATCGCCCGGAATGCGATTGATGATCTGCTGGGTAGTCCCGTGTCTAATGATACCATCGAAGATATTCGCCAAATGGCAAAATCTGTGGATAAAGTTTATAATGTACATGACATCATTGTTCACCGGTATGGGATGCATAATTTTATATCAATGCATATTGAAGTGGATGAAAAATTAAGTGCCTTCAATCTGCATAATATCGCAGATAAGGTGGAAAAAATAGTGGCGCACAAATTAACCGCTGATGTTGTGACTCATGTTGATCCAGTCATTATTGAAGGAGAGACTGTTGAAAATATCCGACAGATCGTTCAAAATGAAATGAAAACGTATTCAGTACCCGGAATTATACAGGACCTTCGTTTCGTCGAAGATAAAGAAGTGGAATCTATCCTGTTCCAGGTCCCGGTCCCTGTCAATTTCCCAGACGTAGTAATACTTGAAGAAAACATCCGGCAAAAATTGACACGTGAGTATCCTTCCAGTGCGATCATGATGGATTTTGTCACTCAACTGACGTAAAGATTGATGGAAAACATGAACCATGCCCTTTCGCTGCAAATACGAACAATTTTGAATCTTTGGATAAAAGGAAGCTGAATGATTGATGTTATCATGCCGAAAATGGGGGAGTCCATTACAGAGGGCACCATTTTAGAGTGGAAAAAGAAAATCGGAGATCTGATCGAATTGGATGAGCCATTACTAGAGATATCCACCGATAAAGTTGATTCTGAAATACCATCCCCGGCTGCAGGGACAATCTCTGAACTTCTGTTTGGTATTAATGAAGTAATCCAAGTGGGAACCGTCATTGCCAGAATCGGTATCGACGGTGACATCGCTGCCGTTGACACAAAAGTTGAATCATCCAGTAAGTTGACCAACGAAGAAGTACCCGCTGTAAGCATGGAAAACAGTACCACATCAGACAGTAAGCCACAGAAGACTGCAGTGCCGGATAGTGAACGGTATATTTCACCATTGGTCCGGTCTATCATGTCTGAAGAAGGGATTGCACCAGCAGAATTGAAATTCATATCCGGTAGTGGACATCAAAGTAGAATTACCAAAAAAGACATACTCACTTATCTTGAAAATAGAAGCAAGAGTGACTTGAGTTCAGAAACTGTATCTTCTCAATTACAGGAAGTTATCTCATTATCACCATCAACTGGCGATCACTATAAAAAGACATCTGAACAACCTGAAGCCTCTCTTCGTGATCAACGGTACCCTATGGATAGAATCCGTAAAAAAATTGCTGATCATATGATCGTTTCTCAACAGACATCCGCCCATGTGTATTCTACTTCGGAAGCAGATGTGTCTAACCTTGTGGATTTACGTCTTCAGCACAAGGACCGATTTAAAGAAAAGTATGGTATTAATCTCACCTATACGCCAATGATCATGTTTGCTACGATCAAGGCAATTCAGGAATTCCCCATGATGAACAGCTCTATCATGGAATCTGATATTATCTCTCATCAGAACATAAATATGGGGTTAGCCGTAGCACTACCCGATAATAATCTGATTGTTCCGGTTGTTCAACGATGTGAAGAAATGAACTTTTTGGGGATGGCTCGTCAATCCGCCATTCTTGCAGAAAAGGCTCGAACCGGAAAACTAGTGCCCGATGAGATCTTCGGATCTACCTTTACCATAACCAATCCCGGAGTCTTTGGTGGATTATTTGGTATGGCCATCATTAATCAGCCCAATGTGGGGATTTTGAGCGTGGGTACTTTTCAAAAACGCCCGGTAGTGAAAGAATCTGAATTTGGGGATACGATTGCTATTCGAAGCATGGTTTACCTGACACTCAGTTACGATCACCGGATCATCGATGGTGCGTATGGTACCAAATATTTATCACGGGTATGCGAGCTACTTGAAGCATTTGACGAATCGATCATTGTCTGACATTATGCCTAAAGTCATGGAAATTCCTTTGAAAACTCGACGACCTGAATGGTTGAAAATCCGCTTAAAAACTGGTAAAGGATTTTCCAATACCAAATCGCTGCTTCAATCCACTCGATTAAATACGGTTTGTGAAGAAGCAAAGTGTCCCAACATTTACGAGTGTTGGGAGCGGAAGATCGCCACAATTATGATTCTCGGGAATATTTGCACCCGCGCTTGCGGTTTCTGTTCCGTCAGCACGGGAAAACCGGGTAGCGTGGATTTTGAAGAACCTATCCGGACTGCTAACGCCGTAAAAAAAATGGGACTTCGACATGTGGTGATTACCTCTGTTGATCGGGACGATTTGAAGAATGATTACGGCAGTACGATTTGGGCAGAAACCATCCGGAGAATTCACAGTGACGTACCGGATTGTTCAGTTGAAGTCCTGACGCCTGATTTTAGAGGATATCTGCCAGCATTGCAGAACATTTTTAATGCTCGCCCTGAAATATTTTCGCATAACATGGAATGTGTTAAGCGGATATCCAAACAAACTCGTCCGCAGTCGAACTGGGATACTTCAAAGATGGTATTGGCGGCAGGAATCGACTCAAGACTGGTAACCAAGACCGGCATCATGGTGGGTTTAGGTGAGACAGATGTGGAAGTCATCGAAACTATGAAAGAGATGGCCGATTTAGGGATTGAAATTTTTAATATTGGGCAATATCTTCAACCGACATCCGAGCATCTTCCCGTTGATCGGTATGTCCATCCTGATATCTTTGCATATTACAAACTTAAGGGGCTTGAATTTGGATTCAAAGTGGTTGAATCCGCACCATTGGTGAGATCCTCATATCACGCCGATGAACAGGTCCATCAATATCGATACCGAAACAAGGAAAACGATGAACAATAAAAAAGAGACACTAGTATTTTCAATTATTTGCATTTTAGGGTTACTTCTGGTATTTTCAGTTTATGGAGATAATTTATTTCCTGGATCACAAAAAACAGGAGACATTGATCCTCCACAATTGACGGATCTGTTTCTCGATCGTCCTAATGGGCCACATCAAAAATTCGTATCCAAGGAAAGTTGCTTGAAATGCCATGGCGAAGGTGTGGAAATACCCGGAATGGGAACTGCTCCAAAGATCAAACATGAAGTTCGGGAAGATTGTACGTCCTGCCACAAACCGAAACACTCATAATGGAACGACCGGAAAACAAAAGATTCGAGAGGCAGGATTCGAGAGACCCCCGCTCAAATACAGATAAAAGGCGTGACGGAGACCGGGCATATATGCCTGGCTGGGTTCGAGATTTCAGAAAGAATCCAATCCCCAGACTTTTGCATTGCAATAATCCCGCGATTCACTATAATGTGTACTGGGACGTAATAGGACTGGATAAAGAACAACCATTAATGCTTGACAGTCTTGACAAAGCGAATTCTAACCCTGCGGCATTACGGTTTTTGGGTCAGCCAACCAGTTCAAATGATGAGCAACCCGCTGAAACCATTATGCATGGACTTGAATTTCTTTCGCATTTAATCAGAATGAATAAACTTGTGCAGTTCAGTTTGAATAAAGAGAATCCCTTAATTCAGGCTGATATTGTAAAACTGATGGGGTACATTAAGGATGACGGTCGTTTTCCGTTATTATATCACCATCATGCTCATGCTTGCTGGATTCTTCTAAAGCTTGGACTTGGAGGAAACCGATTATTGGAAAAATCGATTTATTGGCTTGCAAAAAAACAACGAGATGACGGAGGATGGCTACATCGGAGTATGGTTCCTGATGGTGTGGATTATTCAGCTGCTTCCTCATGTATTTGGACAACTATGGAAATTATGAACATGTTGATTAAGCGTCCTGGTATGCTGAAAAAAATAGAAATGACAAAAGCGTGCGAATTTTTAGTTAATCATCTTGAGCAACCTAACCACACACGGTTTCTGCATCATCAAAATGCCTGGAATAATATTTCGATTGGTATTGGTGAAGAATCCATGTTTGCAGGTGGCACCCTGAAACTATTGGAAGTTCTTGCTGGATGTCGTTATAACATGTCTGACCATCGAATACAGAAATTGATCAAATGGTTGAAAGCTATTCAGCTCGACGATGGATTGTTCCCCCGTGAAGTAGGCAAGCTTTCCATTGGGGATGAATGGGTGACAATTCGAGCATTGGCAGTTTATAAAAAGCTGAAATTCCAGAGGTAGTTTCTGACATTCCTGCATGAATTACTTGACAAATCGGAATATGTGCAGAAAAACCAATTCGGCATAACTTTTGCCAGAAAGATTGAAAATGATAGAAAGAAATTTTAAATGCCAGATTTAGTTAGTGTAAAAGGTGACGCTTTACCGATTCTTCCTTTGAGGAATACGGTTCTTTTCCCGCAGCAGATCATACCCATCTACATTGGTAGAGACCAATCATTAAAATTAATCGAGGACCTGCCTGAAAATGGCGACAAGAAAATCATAGTGGTAGCACAGCGTGATGGGTCCATCGAAAATCCTACATCAGACGATTTGTTTGAGTGGGGCACCCTTGCAACTGTAATGAGGGTGTTCAATATGCCTGACAAACAAAAATCCGCGATTGTACAGGGAATCGCCAGAATTAAAATTGTTAAGATTACACAAAGCACTCCATTCTTTATTGGCAACGGAATAAGATTTGATGATCCTGAAGATCAATCTGTAGAACTTGAAGCGATGATGTCCAATCTTCACGGCATCTATCAGAAATTGGTGGACGTTGCACCCTATCTGTCGAATGAACAATACAAACAGGTGACGAGCATTACACATCCGGGAAAATATGCTGATCGGGCCGTATCGGTTATGAATATTTCGACCGAAGAGAAGCAGAAAATCCTGGAAAGCATTAATATCCATGATCGTCTTGAACGGGCAACTGTCGTTATCAATAGAGAACTCCAGAGGATTGAACTAAGTGAGAAAATTCAGTCTGATGTCCAGGATGAGATTTCCAAATCACAACGTGAATACTATCTCCGCGAGCAAATGAAGGCTATTCGGAAGGAGTTGGGCGAGGATGAGCCTGCAGTTGAACTGGTGGAAATGGAAAAGAAAATCACCGATGCTAAAATGCCGAAAGAAGTTGAGAAAGTCGCCAAAAAAGAACTAGAGAGATTAAAGCGGATTCCGTCACAGTCTCCTGAATATACCGTCGCCAGAACCTACGTGGAGTGGTTGGTGGATCTTCCATGGAGTAATACCACTAGCGATAATGAAGATATTGAGCAAGCCAGAGAAATTTTAGATGCAGATCATTATGGATTGCAAAAAATCAAAGAACGAGTGTTAGAGCATCTTGCAGTTCGTAAACTTAAACGCGCCAGAAGCAAAAAGGGTGAGCGATTAAAGAGTCCGATCTTATGCTTTGGAGGTCCTCCTGGAACCGGTAAAACATCTTTGGGGAAATCTATTGCCAGATCAATGGATCGAAAATTTGTGAGAATTTCTCTTGGTGGTGTCAGAGATGAAGCAGAGATTCGTGGACACAGACGGACGTATATCGGAGCACTTCCCGGTCGTATCATTGCCAATTTGAAAAAATGTGGAACTAACAATCCCATTTTTATGCTGGACGAAATTGATAAATTAGGGATGGACTTCAGAGGTGACCCTTCCAGTGCACTATTGGAAGTATTAGATCCAGAACAGAATTTTGCTTTCAATGACCACTATCTTGAAGTGGATTTTGATCTTTCGAATGTGATATTTATTACAACTGCCAATCGAATTGACCAGATTCCTGGACCGCTACGTGACAGAATGGAAGTTTTGGAATTTAACGGATATATTCTGGATGAAAAACTGAATATTGCAAAAGACCACTTGTTAGACAAACAGATCAAAGAGCATGGATTAAAAGAAAAAAAAGAAATTGAGTTTACCGATGAAGGGATCATAAAAATTATTGATTCCTATACCCGTGAAGCAGGAGTTCGAAATCTTGAAAGACAGATTGCCAACATCTGCAGAAAAGCAGCTATGGAATTTGCAACAGGTAAAGTAAAAAAGATTATTATCGATCCCGAAAAGGTTGAAGCATACCTTGGTGCGCAGAAATTTTATCCCGAGGTGGCAGAGCGATGCGAGAAACCAGGTGTGGTTGTTGGATTGGCTTGGACCGCTTTTGGAGGCGATATCCTATTTGTGGAAGCTTCAAAAATGCCAGGCAAGGGCGAACTAAAACTCACAGGGCAATTGGGCGACGTGATGAAAGAATCTGTTCAGGCAGCTTTTAGTTATGTGCGAGCGAATGCCGAGTCAATTGGAATTGACCCCGATTTTTATCTAAAATATGATATCCATGTGCATGTTCCTGCAGGAGCTATCCCCAAGGATGGTCCGTCTGCTGGCATTACCATGTTAACAGCGATCTCTTCGTTGTTATTGGATATTCCTGTGAAAGAGCGTGTCGGAATGACGGGGGAGATTTCCCTTAGAGGAAATGTGTTGCCCATCGGGGGCTTGAAAGAGAAAGCAACAGCCGCACACCGGGCAGGATTAAAGCATATTATTGTGCCACGTCTTAACAAAAAAGATCTCGATGATATACCTGCAAAAGTAAAGAAGGATCTAAAAATTACCTTTGTTTCCGATGTGATGGAAGTTCTAAAATTTGCGCTCGGTTTAGAACCTGTTTCTGTTAATGGAAAGTAGAAAACTGGGCGATTAACTCAGCTGGTTCAGAGTGCCTGCCTTACAAGCAGGAAGTCGGGGGTTCGAGTCCCTCATCGCCCACAGATAAATTCCCCGTCGTAAACATAGTTTATTGACGGGGTTTTCTTTTTTATATACACTATGTCTTTGTCAATCACGATGGACAATTACGGACAAATAAAGACAAATAAAACCCCAATATCAGATACAAAAGTCGGGAACAGTTTTTTTCTTCAACAATCAATAATAAAAACCCGATCTATCAATTAATTTATTTTCCTGAAAACGTCATTTTCGGCAGTTATTATTTAATAGGACTATAACCTAACCAAGTATAAATTTTGGATGATCCATAAGAAAATTATTATAAGCTATTGGGATGATGACGTAGACATGCTGAATGTAGAATATCTAGGAATGACAATTTATATTATATTAACGATATTTTAGGAGAATGCTATGAGAATTTTATCATTTATTATACCAATGGTCGTTCTAATATCTCAAGGATTTACTCAGTATGGTTGGAATGATCAAGATTCGGAAAGCAATCGATTCTTGACAGCAGTTTCCTTTCCGGATGCAATGCATGGATGGACTGTTGGGCAGACAAACACAATTTTAAATACCAACAATGGAGGGGAAATCTGGATTGAACAGATTCCAGAACCAAGCTCAAACTACTGGTCACTGTATTTTATTAATGCAAACGTTGGATGGGCTTGTGGAAGTAATGGCAAGATAGTTAATACAATGAATAGTGGAGTAGTTTGGTTGAATCAGACTTCAGGCACAAATTATGATCTATGGGATGTTTTCTTTCTCGATGAATTGAATGGATGGATTGTGGGCGGTAAACCATGGACTACTACAGGTCCAATACAAATGATATTGCATACAGAAAATGGCGGATCAACATGGTATTTTCAAGATTATAATTCCGGTGAATGGCCTTTAAAAGCTGTATTCTTCTGGAATGAGCAGATAGGCTGGGCAGTCGGAGAGTTAGGTTACATACTTACAACTTCTAATGGGGGTGAGAATTGGTCTTATCAATCATCCGGGACAAATCAGCAGCTCTATGATATTATTTTTACCACTGCAACAAATGGATGGATTGTGGGTGAACAGGGAACTGTATTGACTACTTCGAATGGTGGTGACACATGGCTGTCAGTAGATATTGGAACGACTCATTCTTTGCAGGGCATTGATTCATTTGGAGAGCAAAAGCTGTGGATTACCGGGGGTGGATTAAACAATGGAGTAGTATTCCATTCATTTGACGGTGGGATTTCGTGGGAGAGTCAGTATTCAGGAATATCAGGTCCATTCACAGCGATATCCTTTTCTGATCAGGTAAATGGCTGGGCGGTTGGGTATAATGGAGCGATAATCCATACGAATACCGGGGGATCTGATTGCGAACCCCAGGGCGATCTGAATATGGACCAAATTGTGAATATCCTCGATGTCATATTGCTGGTAAATTGTATCATTGACAACGATCTCTGTCCATGTGCAGATATGGATCAGAATGGCGATGAAAATATACTGGATATTGTACTAATGGTTAATATCATCCTATCATAATAGGAGCAGAGGATTGAAATTCCTCGTGTCGGTAGTTCGATTCTGTCTCCGACCACAGAAGTCCTTCAAGTTTGTCGAAGGGATTTTTGTTTTTAGATGATTTATTTTAGCAAACTAATTTTCTGAAATCTATCAGAATTTACCGTAAAAACACCCCAAATTGGATACCTCATCTTGGATACCTTGTCATCTTGGTAATGGGTAGAGGTGGATGCCGATACTACGGCTATGGTTTGAGCTACGATATGAGCGATCACTGTTTCTATTGATCTTATAAGGAGTACGGTAGTTTCTATGCTTGGTACTGGAAATTGGATTTCTACTATTCAGAAGCGTACCGGGGCAGCCTCTACAAGCACTTCGGGTTTTCAGTCCGTTGTGTCAGGGATGCTGATTAGGTTAAAGATTTTATTTCTCAATTAAAGGGAAAGCCATGAAAATAGTATTTAATAACTCCCCGCAGATTGTTACATAAACACAATTCTTTTAGTTCAGTTTGTCCGGTGAAATAATAATAAATTATGACGGACGACTTTGATATTCCCTCCATGTGAATCCGGTGAAAAGGTGATTATACTCCGAGCATCCAGTTTGATAAACTGGTACTTGTCAATGGATGGGTCTATCTGCAAATTCTCCTGGGTTTACGCACCGCAGTGTATAATCCAGTTATAAATAAGAAAGATAAGTATGCAATTACCAAAAATCATACAAGGCGGTATGGGGGTTGCGATTTCCGACTGGAAACTTGCAAAGACCGTATCCAATCTCGGGTCATTAGGAGTAGTCTCCGGGACTGGTATCGCTAACATCCTGATCGCTCGTCTCATGTCCGGTGATGCAGGCGGTCATATTCGTCGGGCAATGACTAATTTTCCCATTCAGGAGCCTATCCTTAACATTATCAATAAATATTATCGTCCATCGGATGATTCAAAGAAAATCACATTCAAGCGCCCTCAGATGTGGCAGTTCAAGCCTTCAAAAGCATTGACTGAGCTTACAGTGGTCGCCAATTTTGTGGAGGTTTTCTTAGCCCGTGAGGGACATGATCGTCCGGTTGGGTTGAATCTGCTTGAAAAAATTCAGTTCCCCACAGTGGCCTCACTTTATGGAGCCATGTTGGCAGGTGTAACCGTTATTGTGATGGGAGCAGGTATTCCCGATCAGATCCCGGTGATACTGGATGATCTCTCACAACATAAATCAACAGAACACCGGATTTTCGTACACGGTGGTAGCGTTGCCGACAATTTTCATATTTCTTTTGAACCTGAACAATTATTCCCCGGGATAACCAAACTTACAGGGCCTCTACAACGTCCTTATTTTCTGCCAATTGTATCTTCAGACATTTTAGCCAAGGCACTGATTAAAAAAACGAACGGCAATCTGGATGGATTTATAATCGAAGCTCCTTGGGCAGGTGGGCATAACGCTCCACCCAGAGGACAGGTGCAACTAAACGATCGAGGCGAACCAATGTATGGAGATCGGGATACTATTAATCTAACAAAATTCAAAGATTTGGGCTTCCCTTTTTGGCTGGCTGGTGGATATGATAATCCGGAAAAGTTAAAGTTCGCTATGGACAGTGGAGCCTCTGGAATCCAGGTTGGGACAGCTTTTGCGTTCTGTGATGAGTCTGGACTCATTCCCCAATTAAAGCAACAGGTCATTGATCAAGTGTTGGCTGGACAGATTGATATTCGTACCGATCCACGGATTTCCCCAACTGGTTTTCCTTTTAAAGTGGTTCAACTTTCTAATACGGTATCTGATAAAAACATTTTAAATGAGCGTGATCGGTTATGCGATCACGGTTTATTACGACAGGTTAAAAAAGATGCTGATGGAAAGATGATATTCTTTTGCCCCGCCGAACCTGCAAAACAGTATTTGTCAAAGGGCGGCGAAGAATCAGATTTGTTGGGACGTTCATGTCTATGCAACAATTTGATAGCCAGCGCAGGCTTCCCACAAACCCGTCTTGATGGGTATACTGAAGCCCCACTGGTAACTGCAGGAGATGGTATCACCGGTATCGGAAAATTTATCCCATCTGGAAAAACTCATTACACAGCAAAGGATGTTTTGAATTATATCGAGTTGGTCTAGCAGGTCAATGCCGTATCGAATCTTCTTGGTTAAATTTATATTACTAGCAGGGCGATTCTATTTCAAGATATAATTAGGTGATTCACTGCAGATCTTTATTTTTCGAACAGGGAAAAGTGAAGAGAAGATGGCATCCCTTACCAGGTTTAGAATTTATTTCAAATGAGCCATTTAATATATTGGTTCTTTCTTCCATACCCATGATACCCATACCCGGTTTTCTGTTCTGATAATCCCTAATTGAATGAACATCAAATCCATTTCCATCATCAATAACAGATAAATGAATGTTGTCATCGAGTTTTTCCAACAGCACTTGAGCGTGTTGTGCGTTGGCATATTTAGCAATATTTGTTAGTGATTCCTGAACAATTCTAAAAATATTAATATCTAATTCCGGAGAAATCCGTTCCTTGATGTTATCGATTTTCAGTTTAGTATCAATGCCAAATCGTTCCCGAAATTGTCTGGTGTACCAACTTAGGGTCGATACTAGACCAAGCTCTTCAAGCATCATAGGCCTTAAGTTCAATGACATTTCATGAATCTGGGTATCTGTAGTGCTTACTAAATTAATTGTGTCGTTCAGAATATTTCTCATTTGATCCGTGAGTATCGGATCAATTTTCGATTTGAGATCATCAAGATTGAGAATAATTCCGGTCATTGAGTGACCCAGTTCGTCGTGCAAATCCTGGGCGATTTTCTTTCTCTCTGTTTCTTGCGCATCGATTAAGCAATTAGAGAGAAATGCTAAATCCTCTTTTTGTTTTTTTATTTTATTTTCAATTATTTTTTGTTTCGTGATGTCAAGAAAAGTGACCATCACAGCTGTTTTTTCCTCAAATGTAATTGCCTTGGCCAATACGACAACATCAATTATGTCATCATTAAATTTGATGAATTTTTCTTCAATAATTCCCTGATCAGCAGTCTCTTTACTATGGAGATCGGACATTCGCTTTATTGCGATATCTTGATAATCGGGGTGGACATAGTCCAAAACACGTTGTCCAATTAGTTTATCAGTTTCACGGGCGCCAATGATATCTTTAGCTGCGGAGTTGTGAAATACGACGATACCATCAATATGAATTATAATCCCAATCATTGAATTTTCCACAAGAGACCTGTATTTATCTTCACTTATTCGGAGGGAATGTTCGGTTATTTTTCGTTTTTCAACTTCAGTATTTAGGTCTTCCAGTAAATTTTTGTGAACAACAAATTCAAATAATAATTTTTCTTTTTCTTTCAAAATATCTGTGACTTTTTCTCTTTCAATCTGAATTTCATTATGCAGATCAGGTTCCAGAGACCAAACATCTGCCATATCCTTAATTAAAACCTGAATCATTTTTTGATTACTGATATCAAGGAAATTAACGGTAACAAGTGCTAAAAAGCTGCTTCCATCTTTTTTATACTGATTGCGATTTTTAATCTGCAATACATCACCGATTTTACCCGTTTTTAACTTTGATGAAATCGCAACGGATTCATCACCGATTCCCACAGGGAATTTGGAGAGAAATTCCGCTCGATTGTATCCGTATAATTTTAGTGCAGTATTATTAACATCAACTCTTTCAAGTGAGATACCGTCCAATATGAAAATGGCTTCAGAGCTGGATAAAAACAAATCTTTATATTTTCGCTCATTTTCTTTCAATCTCCTGATTGCATTTCTGCGATCTGAAAAAACACCGCCTAAATAAAGGCTGGTTACGAACAGTTCAAATGTAAGTAATATTTCTAATTTAAGAATATTACCTATTTTATCAGGACCTGAGTTCAACTACCAAGTGCAACTCAAAGAGTGTTTGTAGAGACAGCGGAGCTGGCTTAGAATCTCCGTATCTCTCAAAGACAAAAATGAGGTGTACATATGAGAAACTACAGCC
>JABMOW010000099.1 GCA_013204025.1 Fidelibacterota bacterium
ATCTCACAGAGATGGATAAAATATAAAGTTAATTTTTAAATCTCATGGTAATAGAAAAAGAGTTCTTTTCTAAAAGTGTATTTTGTAATAGGTTCCTCCCCTACCATTCGAATAGATTTTCATTTTCTGGTATTATGAAAATGAATTCAAAATTAGTTTAAATAGAACCTATTGAATTTTTTCTGAAAAATATTGATTTAGGTCAATTATGCTAAATCATATAACGCAGGGGTATAGAGGGGAAGTGAAAAAAACAGTGCGGTGAGAGTGCGGTATTTGTGTCAAAAAGTGTCAAATACTGGCAATTTTTGTCATTTATTTTGGTGTTATTATGTAAAGTAAGACCCCGAAAAACGGTTTTTTCTCGTAGTCTAATCTATTGTTTATTAACCATTTAGCGGAAGCGTGTGCGAATCGAACACACCTATGACATCACTGCCATACAACGGCTTTGAAGACCGAGGCGCCCACCAGGGACACATTCGCTTCCATCGTTATTTTTGGACGATAAACGCGTCCAGAGATAATTCTTTTTTTATGAGGTCTTTAGTTTTTTTTGCATCTTCACGCGCGGTGAAAGGACCTAAAAGCACAGTATTTAAAAATTTTCCGCCGGATTCACTGGGTTCCACATATGCACTGTAACCGCTTTGTACCAACAAGTCTGCTCTGGTATTTGCTCCTTCAATCTGACTGAAAGCACCCACTTGCAGGAAAAACCCAGATGCGCTACTCGGAGATTTTACAGCATACCGTACAGGCTGTGCAGGTGATTTTAACTGAATATCATCATCCCACAAATCAGGTATTTCAGCTAAAAACTTTTGAGTGTATTCCCGAACCATTTCCGATTCACCTGCAATGTTGAGTGATTTCAACAATAATTTTGCTGATCTGCGAACATCTTCATATTCGGAATGATCATCAACTACTCCTTTAAACCAGTTTGCTGCCTGAACGTATAATCCGGATACATAATAATATTCACCCAGTTTCATCATGGCATCGCTCACAATGGCATCATCGGGGTAATCTGATACAATTTTCCGGTAGAGTTCCACCGCCCTTTCAGAGTCGGATTCTACTAATCCTGCCAAATACAATAGATCGGCAGATGTGAGTGATGACGGAGTTAGTGTGGATAGGTAGTCGCGAGCAGCTTGAATATTGCCATCTTCAACATCCCGGATGAGTTGTTGTACATCCTTTGATTGGGAGAATGATAATCCCGTTATAAGTAGAAGACAGATTAATTTATACATCAGTCCGTGAATTTTTCCAGATCACCGCTGGATGAGAACAGCCAACGCATATCCGTATTTCGTTCCCGTCTATGCTTCAAACCGTATTCATTTTTGGATACGAGTTCAATTAACTTATCCACATCCTGACTCAGATTTCGATAATCTTTTTTCTGGATGCTAATCTTTAACCGAATCAAGCGAGTTTGTAACGAGTTATCGTCCTTCTCCAATACTTGTTCCGTTAGGTCAAGGGCATTTGCAGCATCTCCTTTTTGCACATAATAGTTGGCAAGTTCTGTCAATGCGTCAATATTTCCTTTATCTTTTTTCAATACCTTTTGAAGTATCTTCGAAATCTCATCAAATCGTTCGAGGGCAAATAATCCGTCACTTAATCTGGATAATACCAACCAGGCATGTTCAGGATCTTTTTCTGCAAAAATGGACCATTCACTGATGGCTTTTGATAATTTATCCTTGGCCTCATCTATAGCTTGTTGATGAAGCTTTTTCTCTTTCGACGATTGAGGTGTTTTTTCTTCAAAAGCAAGTGCCTGTTCAAATGCATTGTCACTTTCTGCAGCATGTACATTGCCTTTAAAAAAATGAGCTTCCCAAAGTACTTTATCCAGTTTCAGGGATTCGTCAAATAAAGACAAGGCTTGTTTATAGTCATTTTGTTTTAACGCCATTCTGCCCTGTTGCAGTTTATATAAACCTAATTTGTGGTTATCAGTTTGTCCTGTGGATTTTAGTAATTGCTTTAAGTATTCCCCTGCATTATTCCAGTCATCCATTTCACGGGAAAACTTCACGAGTTGAACCAGCGCCCATTCATTTTTTTTCTCAATTGCCAAAATCTTTTTGGTTTCAGAAATAGCTCCTGATAGGTTTTTTAGCGAATATTGGTCTAATGCCAGATTTTTTTGAAGTTCGATTTTTTCATAATCCGTCAAATTTTTCCGAATTATCAAACTCTTATGTATTTTCAATGCATGCCCTGCATTACCACCTTCACGAACAACTTGACCCAATTTTAGATATGCCTGGATATTATCTGTATCTTCCTGAATGATGGATTTAAAAAGTTGATAGGCTTCTTTTCTTTTTCCTGTAACGAGCATATCAAGTCCGAGGGTGTATCGATCACGGGCAAGTTTTTTCTTACGAGGCTTATAAAACAAAGTCACAATCGTAATTGCGACCAAAAGGATAAGCAGTAATATCAGAATCGGAAGTGAAATTTCCATGATCAACTATCCACGGTTTCAGTGGTGTCGCTCAGCAATATTTCATCATCAATGGATTGATTACGAAGAGAATCTAGTTCCGAACGAAGTTTTTTCACCTGAGATTTCAACAAACGGACTTGTCGTTTATGAGTGAAAATCTGAAAGACTGCAGTGGCAAATCCGACGATAACACCAATCATTAAACCAAAAGCCATCAACAATGGAAACGGAATAGAAAATTCTTTACTTGGATACAGCCAAATCCAGATGGGATCCGGATTCAGTGAGTAGTTCTGGTAAAAGAATATGACTAGAACAAAAATAAGGAGAATTAGTAATAATATTTTAAGTAGTTTCATCTAAACAGTTACCTCCATTTGTATTCTCTCACCAAAAAGGGATACCCCACGAGCATCCGTAATTTTTATATCTACGATATCTTTAATTTTTTCACCTGATTTATTGAATATCACCCACGTATTTCCGTCCGTCCGACCGGACCATTGATCGCGTGATTTCTTGCTTTCTTTTTCAACAATCACTTTCATGGATTTACCAATCTGTTTTTGAATAGCAATTAACGTCATGCTTTTTTGCAGCGCAATTAGGCGTTCTAGTCGCTGTTGTTTTTCCTCTTCAGGAACGTGGTCATTAAATTCAACGGCTTTTGTCCCAGGACGTGGAGAATATTTAAACATAAATGCCGAATCGAATCTTACAGACCAGACCACTTTTAAAGTTTCCTTAAATTCATCTTCAGTCTCACCGGGGAAACCTACTATAATATCTGTTGTGATGGAGCAGTCTGGTAAAATCATTCGGATTTTATCAACCAGGTTGAGAAATTCTTTTTGAGTATAGGTCCGATTCATCCGTTTCAAAATACGGTCGGAACCTGCTTGTAATGGCAGGTGGATGTGATTACAAATGTTATCATGATTTAGCATCACGTTTAGTAATTTGTCATCAATATCGCAAGGATGTGGTGATGTATATCTGATTCGTTGAACTCCGGGGACAGCAGCCACTGCTTCAAGAAGATCTGGAAAATCTCCACCATCCGGATTTCGGAATGAGTTCACGTTTTGTCCAAGTAAAGTGATCTCAATAAACCCTTCACGAACTGCCTGTTCTGTTTCATGAACAATGCTTTCAATAGTTCTACTGCGTTCTCTTCCCCGTGTGAACGGTACGATACAAAATGTACAGAATTTATCGCAACCACGCATAATGGAAATCCATGCGTTAACACCTTCTTTCCGGGTGGGAAACATATCTTCGTACACTTCAAATTTCGATAATCGTGTGTCTGCCAGGTGATCCATTTGGGTTTTCCGATTATGGATAAATTCAGGAAGTTTCCGGTACGAGTCCGGACCGAGAATCACATCGACAAATGGTTTGGATTCCAGCAGATCATCTTTCAAATTCTGAGCCATACATCCCAAAACACCGATAATCACTTTGGGATTTTTCCGTTTCAGATGATGAAAATTGGATAACCGATTTTGAACGGTCTCCTCCGCTTTTTCACGGATGGAACATGTGTTTAAAAAGATAGCATCAGCGTCGTGGATCTGGTCCGTTTCCACATATCCTGATTTCTGTAGGAGTGAAGCTACCAGTTCTGAGTCATAAACGTTCATCTGGCAACCATAGGTTTCAATATAGTATTTTTGATTCATAAGTAAGTTAATAGAGTAAGAAATAAATTATGCGATGCAGGATCAGTTCAGGTAATCTACAAAATAGTAATTTGCAGGATCGGTATTCTTATTTTTGTATAGCACTTCGTAGTGAACATGTGGAGCGGTTGACCTCCCGGTATTCCCCACCGTTCCAATGAATTCTCCACGTTCGATTTTGTCCCCTTTTTTCACAATCCGTTTTGAAAGATGGCCATAAATCGTTCTAATTCCATATCCATGATCGATTTCAATATAATTGCCAAATGTACCGTAATATTTAGATTCTTTGACGACTCCATCGGCAGTGGCGAGTACGTGAGTCCCCCGATCAGCTGAAAAATCATGTCCTGGATGAAACTGCTTTCTCCGTTTGAAAGGATCGCGACGATACCCATATGTGGAAGATATTTTTGCTTCATTCAAATTGATAGGATAAACAGCGGGATAGGATCGGTATCTTTTCACGTCTGTTTTTACAGTTTCGAGTATTTCATCATAGATCATATATTCTAAATTAGCCAGTCGGTTGTAATAATCGATTGTACGACTAAATGCTTTTAAGTCAATTTGATGATTTGAATCGGGTAATAAATATTCAAGACTGGACTCTTCGGGTGAAGTACTACCTCCGACCCCCACTTTCCTGATATCATCGTGAATTTGGGGAAGCTTGATTAAATCACGCAAAACTTTATCCTGAGAGATGATGGTATCCAATCGTTCTACAAACTGATTTATTTTTTCTTCCTGGAATTCTATCTTTTTGATCAATTGGGTATTGTCTGTCTGTAATTGGACAAGTTTGTTCTGGTATTCCTGATGAGAGTAGTAATCAGTAAAAAGCAAAAATATGCTGGTTCCTGAGGCAATCATAAATACAAATAAAAGGATAAACGGCAGCTTCCCAATCGAGAATTGGCGAATATGTTCTTCTCCATCTTTGACAACAATAATCCGATATGGATTTCTTGTCATAATAAAATGATCTTTAAATGCACGATTACCTTGAATAAATAAGAGTTGAAAATTAGGAAAATTCTATTTTTATTTCAAATACCTATCGGAACGTCCTGTTCCTCTTCATCAACCTTCTCATCTGATACTCCTTCACGACGGATATCCACTTTTTCCTGATACTTATGATCAAGATCATTTTTAACCGTCTTGATATCTTCTATCAAAGATTGGAAATCGATGTCATTCGAATAATCTGTCACACCTGAATCACTTACAGATCGGTATACATATCTGCCCAAATCAGTGAATTTGTGATTGATGTCCCGTTTAATTTTTTCGATTTCAATTTGTACTTTCCCAATTTTGGTAAGCTCTCCGCCTTTATCTACAGCTTTTTTAAAATAAAAACCGGATTTATCCGCGACGACTTCACCCCATTTGCCTAACTGTTTTAGTACATTATCTATGGTTTCTGACATGTCATTTACTCCTTAAAACCTGATAGTAATTTAATGTCTTTGTACTGAATTAATTAAGGACTCATATAAGTCGAAAACAAACACCACATGGATAGACATAATGATCAAGAACGAACAAAATGTCTATAAAATATTACTACAATCAATTTACTACAGATTTTTATTTACTGCAGATTTTTTTAAATTGATTAATAACACTAAACCTTCTCCTTTAAATTTAACCTGAATCAGAAATGGATAATTTGAATACTACGTTAAAAATAAATGAAATATTTTATAGCATACAGGGAGAGTCAACGTACGCCGGACTACCCTGTGTATTTATCAGACTTACAGGATGCAATTTAAGATGTACTTATTGCGACACCGAATATGCATTTTATGACGGGGATATTAACAACATTGAGGAAATTCTATCCAAAATAGGTGAATTCCCCTGTAATCTGGTGGAAATTACAGGTGGAGAACCACTAATGCAACCCAATTGCATCCCGTTGATAAAAACACTATTGGATGCTGATTATGCGGTTTTATTAGAAACCAGTGGCTCCATCGATTTAGCCAATGTTCCTGAAGGTGTTGTTAAAATCGTGGACTTCAAATGTCCATCTAGCGGGATGGAAAAGAAAAATCTTTGGAGTATTATAACAAATATTAATCCTGAAGACGAGATCAAATTTGTGATTGGTCATCGGGAAGATTTCGACTGGGCTGTGGAAAAAATTCAACTTTACGGGTTGGATTCTCGTTGTGAAGTGCTCATGTCTCCAGTTCATGAATCAGTAGGATATGAGACACTCTCAAAATGGATTCTTGATTCCGGACTATCGATTCGTTTCCAGATTCAATTACATAAACATATTTGGTCCCCCGAAAGTAGAGGAGTTTAATCGGAATGATACCAAAATCCAGACATTATAAGCATAGCTTTCGATATCATTTAGTGCTATCATTTATTTTTATGATATCATGTGCCCCACAAGTATTTGGATTTTCCCAAAACCGATTTTCACTGAGCGAAAAATTCATTGCCGTCCACACACTGCAGGATGAACGAGATGTTTCGGGTATCATTGAATATTTTTCAGATCTAGATCCTCACATCCGTAAAATTGCTTTTGAAGCGATGGCATCTGTGCAAGACTCTACATCCATTAATGATATCATGATTGGACTTTCAGATGCAGACCCTGAAGTCAGAATAGCTGCTGCATATTCACTGGGGCAAACACTCAGAATAATTTCGCTCCCTGACCCTACATTAGAATTAAAATTTATCAAACATATTGCCTCCGAATCGGACCCGCGTGTTGCCCGTGAGTTATTTATCAGTCTGGGAACAGCTTTTAAGAATCCTGAAACATCCTTTTTATCAAATTATCGGGCTACCGATCCAATGATTCTGGAAGGGATTGCGTGGGGAATTTATCGATCTGGTTTAAACGGGAGTTTTGATGATTCAATGATCAAACGGGCTTTCAGCTTACTAAAACCTGAACTTTCTAAATCCACTAGATTAGGATCAGCTCACTTTTTTGCTCGAACAAAAGATCTGCCTTTAGACGAATATGCAGACGATATCATCCAAATAGCATCGAATGAAAATGATCCCGAGGTCAGGATGGCACTGATTTTGGCATTAGGAAAAGTGAGCAATGAAGGCAGTATAGCCCTTCTGACCAGATTAATCGAAACTGATTCGGATGAAAGAGTTCGCATCAATGCCATTCGGTCACTTAGTAAAATTGGCGGATTGAAAACAGAAACTCCAATTCGAAGCGTTCTGAAGGACGAAATAATAAATGTTTCTATTGCGGCTGCAGAGCACTTTGAGACGGCCGAAAATATTTTTTTTCCAGGAGAAATTCTGAAAATCGCTAATACGGTTGCCAATTGGAGAGTCAGGGCAGTGCTACTAAAATCTCTTCTTAAACAGAGTTATGAGACACAGTCTATTTCTCAAGAACTCAAATCTCGATACCAGAGCACTAAAAACAATTATGAAAAAGCATGGATTTTAGATGCCCTCGCTGTCTTTCCAGGTAATATTTCATTTATCCAGGATAAAACTTTCAGCTCGGATATTCCTATCATCCGTACTTATGGAATGGATGGATTGTGCAATCTCATACGTCTGAACAATTTGACCCCTGTGAATAAATCTGAACTGACTGATAGCATGATAAATGGTGTGAATAGTAGTGATCCAGTAATGATATCTCTTGCTGCAGGAATATTGGCCGATCCGGAATTACAGTTGAAGGAATTGATACAGGATACTAAGTTTCTTTATGACGCATTACAAAATCTGACACTTCCTCGCGATTATGAGGCAGCAATCGAAATAGTTAAAGCAATCGAAAATCTTGAAGAATCTGACTTTCTGGAGAATGTTTTTGAGCTAGAGCAACAACCTATTGATTGGACTGTACTGAATCAATTATCTTCCCACCCTGTAGCAGAAATCCACACAAACAAAGGTACCATCAGAATCGAACTTTTTAAAGAGGATGCTCCCGGGACTATCTCCAATTTTGTTCATTTAAGCAAAACCGGATTTTATAATGGAAAATCCTTCCATCGGGTAGTTCCGAATTTTGTGATCCAAGGTGGGTGTCCTCGTGGTGATGGCTGGGGAAGTTCGGACGCAACAATTCGAAGTGAATTCAGCCGACTTGAATTCAATACCGGATACGTGGGGATGGCATCTTCTGGTAAGGATACGGAAAGCTGTCAGTGGTTCATCACACATTCCCCCACTCCGCATCTGAATGGGAGATACACGATTTTCGGAAAAGTGATTGAAGGGATGGAAATTGTAAATCAAATCCAGGTTGGCGATCTGATCAATTCTATTCAGATTAAGAAAAGGTAAATTGAGAATTTGATGAGTAAAAATCAGAAATGCGTTGTCCTTGTATCCGGAGGAATGGATAGTTGTGTGACCGCCGGTTTAGCTATTCATGAGGGATTCAATCCTGCATTTTTGCACGTGAACTATGGACAGAAGACCGAGGACCGAGAAAAAAAAGCATTCCACGACATTGCACAGTACTATTCTGTTGATAAGAGCATGGAAATCGACATGTCACATCTTAAAAAAATCGGTGGGTCATGTTTGACGGATACTGACATCCACATCCCAGATACGAATTTAGATAACACAGATGTCCCAATCTCTTATGTACCGTTCAGGAACGCAAATTTACTCAGTATTGCTGTGAGTTGGGCGGAGGTTATTGGCGCTCAAGCCATATTCATCGGTGCAGTTGAAGAAGATTCATCCGGTTATCCAGATTGCCGTCGAACATTTTACGATGCATTTGAACATGCCATAGCAGAGGGTACCCGACCGGAAACAACCATCAAAATTCTGACCCCAATCATACAAATGTCCAAAAAAGAGATCATTCTCACAGGCAAAAGAATTAACTCTCCATTACATCTCACCTGGAGCTGTTATAAACAAAACGATGTACCCTGTGGAGGGTGCGATTCCTGTGCACTCCGGGCCAGAGGATTTCAACAAGCAGGGTTAGATGATCCTATACTGAATAACCGTTGATTCTGCTTACAGATTCCTAATTTATCCGTTAATGATGATGGTGACCAGATTCACTACATCCAGTACATTTAGTTGACCATCACCATTCAGGTCTGCGAGTAGTAATTGCCCAGGAGTCGGGTCGGAAAGATTTAAAATGAAATTAACGATCATGACAATATCCAGAACATCAACATTACTATCTTCATTTACATCACCCACTAAGGCCTGATCAACAAACGCCCAAACAGCCAGATCATCAAAATAAAATCCATCTCCTTCAACATAGGTGTCTGAACTCAATCTAAATTTTAACCAAACATAGGGTTGGCCTGCGAATTCATCAAGAGATATCTCATCTGCAATCCAGTCCGATGTACCGTCATAACCGAATTGACCTTGAGGTTGCATCCCATTGCCTGAGCCAGGTGACATATTGGTCCCAACCAGAGGTGTCCATGACGTACCATTAGTGGATGCAAGAACCTGTGCAAAATCATATCCTGCTTCAATATCCCATTTAGCATAATAGGTGATGAAAGCGCCAGCTGCGTCAGATAAATTCAAAGGTAAGGCAAGATTCATAAATCTACTTGAAAGTTCAGGATAATCCCCATCAGGACTATCTGAAAATGAATAATTACCATTCCATGAATCTGTTGAAAGTCCCCAAGTACTGGTATTCCAATTCGTCATTCCATCTTCAGCGTCATCAGAAAAAATAACCGTGGGTTGACCCAAAAGGATTTCAAAAGTATTGAGAAATAAAAATCCGGTCTCATCCCAAACTTGAACAGAAAATTCGACCGTCTGACCTGTCATTGCACCAGCGGAAACGGTAAATCCAAACGGATCAAGGATTACTTCTTCCCTGGATAAAAACGGTCCAGCATTCAAAGAGACATTTTCAAAATCAACATCCCCTGTTACCTCTATTTCAACCATCACATCTCCTTGAGAATCACTAAGTCCCTGGTTGAAAATGTGAGGTGTAAAAGAATATGTCAGTCCAGCTAAAAACAATTCTGAACTTAACTCGATCTCAGATCGAAATTTTGATCCCACCGCCCATGCAGCAAATGTATTTGGATATACATTTTCCTGAACAAGTGGAAATATGCGATCTGTCTCCGGCCAAAATCCGTCATTACTATTCCCCACTTCCGGGGTCATAGAAAATATTCCAGCAACATTATACATCCATGCATCTGTATCACCATTTACAGCATAATTCAAGGTCTCCATGCCACTTCCCACTTCATAACCGTTAAATTGAGTCATATCATCACCAAACTCTCTTAATATCTCTAAATCATCTATGGGTGGTAGATCAGTTGGAATTTCTCCTGAAGGTAAAATTAGGACATTCCCATAAGCATGGAAGTTCAACGTTATTTTAAAGTCATGCAGTAGAACAAACTCACTAATCACCTGAGTTTCAGGTTCTGAAAATGCCTCTGTTCCACGATATGTCTCGATGCACTGGTTAGAGCTTGAACCTTCATTATCCCATCCCCAGTTGAATCCATAATTTCTATTTAAATCAACGCCAGCATACTGACTGTTAGAACAACCCGGTCGACGGTTTTTTCGAGCCATACCCCCGCCATTTGGAGCAATCTGACGATTGTACTCATACCCATCTGGATTTACGATGGGGATAAACCAAAGCTGACGATTATCCACAATAGTAGTATATTCAGAGTCAGTTCCGTATCCCTGAGCTAATTGTTCCATAAAATATAATAGTGTCATCATCCCAATGGGTTCTCTGGCGTGATGCATTCCGGTATAAAGTATTTCAGGTTCATCTTCATCCATTTCAGGATTATCACTCATTCGTACTGCATAGATAGGTCTATCTTCAAAAGTGTATCCGATGATTTGCTTGTCGCTCACAATCTCAGGATAATTCAAATGAAGTTCATCCAAAAATTCAACTGCTTCATCGAAATTATAATATCCCCCAAATGAGCCATACCCAAATTCACGAGTGATATTACCGGTCAACCGACTAGCATAAAA
>JABMOW010000100.1 GCA_013204025.1 Fidelibacterota bacterium
ACTTAATCATTAAAGATACAGACGATTATTCCAACGGCGGAGCCTATTATTATGACAATAAAATTGAAATCTGGGCGCGTCCATTGGATTTTGATCTCAGAGGTTCACATAGATGGATGCAGGATGTAATCGCACACGAATACACCCATATTGTACAAATCCAAGCATCCATGAAATATTCCCGGAAATTACCAGGATTTTATATGCAATCGCTTGGTTATGAAAAAGAAAAGCGGGATGATGTCCTATACGGATATCCAAATGTGATCATTTCGTATCCAATACCTGGGACAGCAGTTCCACCGTGGTTTGCTGAGGGTACAGCGCAGTATATGTTCGAGGGTGCCAATTTCGATTACTGGGATTCTCATCGTGATATGATTCTTCGTGATCGCGTCATTTTTGATAATTTGCTGAGCTTTAATGAGATGAACACGTTTGGAAAAAAAGGCATCGGGAACGAGTCCATTTATAATCAGGGCTTTGCCTTTGTGAATTACTTAGGACATCGGTTTGGTTCGGATTGTTTACGTGGAATATCCTCCGAGATGACTAGTAAATGGAATTATTCCATTCGTAAAGCAATGAAAAATGTCACCGGGTTTGACGGTAGAGATTTATACTTCGACTGGAAACTTCAGCTTGAAAATGATTACCAACAAAAATTGAGTGGTGTCTTAGAAAATGAAACAGCCGGTGCAATCATTATCCAAGAGGGCACTGCGAATGTAAATCCTGTATGGTCTCCTTCAGGTGATCGCATTCTGTTTTTATCTAACATGGACAATGATTATTTTAGTCAGACAGATTTATTTCTGTATGATTTAAAAGATTCCTCCAACGTGAAATTAATAGTTGGCGTTCAGACTGCGCCATGCTGGGTGAATGACTCCACAATTATTTACGCACGAAAGAATAAGCCTAACCACAATGGATCGCGATATTTCGATCTATTTCAAATGGATATTCCCTCCGAAGAAGAAATCAGACTGACCACAGATTTAAGGTTGATTTCACCTGCGATCAGTCATGATCAGAACATGATCGCTGCAATTACTACTTATGATGGTACTTCCAATATTTTAATTAGTGAATTGGACAGTATTGATTTTCATCCGCTTACTGATGAACTTAATGGAATTCAGATGTTCTCTTTGGACTGGTCTGGACAAAATATTCTTGTAGATGCAGTAACCCACCATGGACGTGAAATTTATTCAGTTGGTCCTGATGGTGAATTGACTCTTTTTAACGCAGGTACTCATGATGAAAGAGATCCGGATATTAATAATTCCTCGATTTGTTGGTCTTCTGATCAATCGGGTATTTACAATTTAAAACTAACTTCAAATGGTCAAACGGGTTATGTGACCAATGTCACCGGTGGTGCATTCATGCCAGATATTTCGGTGGATGGAAAAATTATTTATAGCCTCTACCGAAATGGGAGATTTAACATTTCCATCATTAATGTTCCTGAATGGATTGATGAGCAGAAGGTTGGATATTCATCGGATTATGCAAGTAATTTTCCCGATTCCGAGTGGATCAATTATGGCGACCAATCAAGTGCGGTTCCATACGAGGATATGTTGCCAACGCCATTTATTATGCCCAGGTTAATGTGGGATTATGGAACTTTAAAACCTGGTTTTTATGCTTTTGCCAGTGATGTTTTGAACAAAGTTTTTATTTTTGGTGGAGCTTCGCTAAACAAGCTGGGCGATAAAGACCTGTTCCTCATGTTTGAATATGCTAAATCCGATCCAACCTACTATTTTAATTTTTACTGGATTTCCAGAAACACGATTCAATATGATCTGATCTATCAGCAAAATCCAGTAAAAAGTGATCTCACCATACAATTTTTCGGAGCAGATATTGGAGCACGTTTTCCCATCTCAAATCATAAATTTCGGTTGTACTACAGTTATAGTAAATATCGTGAAGTAATCAATCAACTAATCCATAATCAAAGCGGACAGTTTATTGGAGAAGGCGGTATTGCATTCGACTATTATCGGGGACATTCTTTGAATATCAGTTGGCAGTTTTCTACACGGAAACCTGTGCTGGCCGGAAATATGCTGCCATCCAATGGGTTGGAAACGGATTCCAAATTATCCTACGAATGGAACCAATTCATGGAAGGTTTCGGCCTGAATGAGGAGTATAGCACTTATCAACCACAATTTGTTCCCAATAATACTTATAGAGTTGAACTGGATTTTCAGAAACATTTTACTATTAATAAGTCGCGTAAAATTGTTGGAACGGTTCAATCAAAAGTTGGGTACATATCTGAAAACACCATTGATGATTTTTTCTACTTCTTTGGGGGAGGTTTGCCCGGTGTGAAGGGATACACATTTTACGATGATGAATTAAAGGGACCATATCTTTGGGTTAATACTGCTATTCTTCGGGTTCCATTATTTCTTGAAAAGAGTTACCCTATTTTGCACATGAACATCCAAAATATGAGTTGCGGGTTCATTATGCAAATGGGGGGTGGATTTTCGGGGCGTGTTACGGATTATCTGCAGGATGAAAACTATAAAATTTCCAGTGGATTGGAACTCAGAACCAGTGGTTTTTCATTTTTCGGTTATCCTACCGCTATTGGATATGAATATCATGTGCCCGTCAATGATGAAACCGAAAAAACAGGAAAACATTACTTTACCGTACTATTTGATTTTTAAATTAAATTTGTAATTACAGGATAAAACATGAATAAACTTATACTTACCGCGATTTCAATTGGCATTCATTTATTATTTTTCACCAATTCTTATGCAGGCAGTTTAGACCCTACGGCCGATAAAATCTTGTTTTTGCAAGAAATACAGGACTCCACCAACCAGCAGCTGACAAACACAGATATGGTTCATAGGGAATTCAAATTTGCAGGTAAAGCGATGATCCTTTCTGGCTTGGTGCCTGGATTAGGTGAATACTATACAGGTGAATGGAAAAGAGGACTCATTTTTGCAGGTATTGAAGTGACGTCCTGGTTATTTTGGTCAAAATACAATCGTAAAGGGGACGATGCTGAAAAAGTCTATGAACGATATGCGGATGAACATTGGTCATTTTCCACGTGGGTAGCGGACTATTATCAATGGGATGACGATGATGATCCATATAAGTTTTTATTCTCGAAGGTTGTAGGTGATAGCGCTTACGTCTATGAAGACATTTGGGGTGGCAGTCATTCAATGGATTTTTATTATACACATTATGTTTCAGGACAAGACCCACAGGTGAAATTGATGAGTACGAACTCCGATGAGTTTAATGATTACTTTCAAAACAATTTCGAAAATATGTCAGCAGACAGTATTAGCAATTTAATCGCATTGGATGAAAATTTTCATGTCATTCAGGATGGCGCTTATTATGAAAATGTGGGTAAATACAATGGATTTTTTGCAGGCTGGGACGACAACGACTCCATATCAGTTTACAGTAAAACAGGATATGATGTGGCAAAATCACCCAATAAATGGACGTATCGGCAGATGAGACAGGATTCAAATGACTATAAAAAAATTGCCAATTACATGATGTCAACTATCATGCTAAATCATGTTGCAAGTATGATTGATGCCGTTATCACCACGAAAAAATGGAACGACAATGTTACTGCAAATTTATCTGCACAAACGAAATTTGATCCCCGTGAGAAATATGGGATTGGTGGCGTACAAATCGACTTGACGTTGGATTGGTGATTAAATGA